>NZ_CP018018.1 GCF_000280495.2 Kosakonia radicincitans DSM 16656 | reverse complement strand
CATGAACAGCGGGCGCAGTTTAATATCCCCATCCCCTTTAACCTGCGCGAAGCGGTTAGCGATCTGGCTGTCTACGCCGTCAGCATCACTGAGGCCGGGAACCGGATCGGCAGAGGTGAAAATTTTGGTGAACAGCGGCACGTTAACAGCCGCCAGAAATTTAGAGGTGATGGTCAGTGACTCCTCCAGACGGTACTGGATTTTCGTCACCTGCGTCGGCTCATTGATAACCAGCATCAAGCAGCCCAGAAACTCCTCCGCCAGATGCCCGCTGTTAGCCCCGCTGAGGATTTTAATCACATCTTTCTCACTCAGGCAGATAGCCACGCCCAGCGAGGCAAAAACGCCTTTCGGGCCCAGCAGAAAATCCTTTCCCCAGTCAGAAATCGCCTGCAAAAGGATGTATGCGGATTTGCGAGAGGAGGCGAAGCGAGCCGCCACAATGGCGTCCAGCATTGCGGGGAAGGTAGGGAAGTGATCCAGATAATCATCGGCAATGGCCTGATCGTAACCCGCAGGATTGCCGTCTTTGTCGAAATTGCCATAAGGCGTATGGCAGAGGTAGAACACCGCCCCGCCCCGCTCTTTTTTCAGGCGTGGCTCCTGCGCAAACATATCAATCTCAAGCCGCACCTGCTTGGCTTGCTGGGAGTAACGCAGCTCACCGCTGATCGCCTCACGGATAGCCTTTGCCATCTTGAGGCGAAACTCCTCAATCTTTTTGACGGTGCCCACGCCCTGCTCGCTCAGGATGTCTTTTACTGCCTGATTACAGCGCCAGAGTTTCACTCCGGGGCGCTCCAGCAAGTTAAAATCATTCTGTACGATGTCCAGCACCTCATTCCCTTTCAGGTGCATGTATTTTTTTGTCGGCGTATGCCAGAGGGTTGAGCGCATAAGAGCCGTGACGGCCTGCGTGTTAACGCCCAGCTCTTGCAGGCGAGTGCGGCATTTATCTGCATCATGCAGGGGCAGGTATTCACTGAGCATCCCGGCGAAAACTTCACTTAGAGCGATAGTTAACGGGCTCGCTGGTTTAGCTTCTGTCTGCACTGCATTGTCTTGCTCGGAAATACTCATTTTATCGTTTCCATAACTCAGAGTTTTTTTCGTTATGGTCGATATAGCGGGGCGTCTTACGAGGGAATACGGCTTGAAGGGCGTCAAAATTGACGCTAAACTAGCAGTTGAGTAACCGACCAACCCAAGGTAAAGTTATCTCTTAGTATTCCCCCGGAATGATACGCCTCACGCATCGACCGGAATGCACAGAAGGCTCGAACCTTCTAAGCGATTAAAAACCAGCTGCCCGGCTGGTTTTTTTTCGCCTGTAGTCTGCCCCGTTCCTTAAGCGCAGCAGACAACATGCAGCCAATAGTATGGCGTCGAAATGCGATCCAAAGCAAGCCCGCAGATCTTCATCTACGTCACATGCAGCGCTGTTAATTGCGTGGATAAGTTTTTGTACTTGCCCACAATTTCACCCTCCCCAGTGGATAAGCCAGAGCCCGCAAGCGTGCCGCGCCGCACCATGGGCGCTAATGGCTGGAATTACGGCGCTCATGCCGCTGCTGCTCGGCGGGCCTGCCCTCGTCCGTGCCGAAAGGCGCGGCCCCTACCGTTCACCCTCCGCAAATTTGCAGTGCATTGCATTTCGTTGCGGTACATATGACGCGCTTTGCATGACGTATGCGCCGCGTTTATACTGCATTACACCGCACTGCACCGCGAATGAGGGACAACCATGAAACCAAAGAAAACGGCGTCGTTTACGCTGCGTCTGGATGCCGATTTGCTGGCCCAGATTGAGCAGCTGGCAGAGCAGCAGCACCGTAACCGAACGGGCATTATCACTGAGGCGCTGCGGCGTTACGTGGAGACCAGCAAGGAGGGCGAGCAGGAGCCAGCTGGAGAGGTGCAGAAGCTGGATCAGGTCATTGCATTGCTGGGCACCATATCGGGCCAGCTGGGCGCACAGACGAAGCCAGCCCCGGCAGTAAAAGCAGAGCGCACCGCACCTGCACCACAAAGAGAGGCACCGCAGGGCTTTGCGGTGCATAACGGTGATCCGCGTTTCGTCGCCATATCGGGCGATGCAGACGGGCTGATAGTCAGCATGACTGAGCAACGGGCCAGCCTTGAGGATATTGTGGCGGCACTGAATGCAGCCGGGTATCGCACGGCGACCGGGCAGGAGTGGACGCGCAGCCGCTGCCGGGACTATCGGCACAAATTAAAGGATTTGGGGAAGCTCTAGCGGTAGGCTGCGGCGAGGCCGCAAAAAAGAAAGGGCCGTAATGGCCCATTATCACATCCACCAATCCCGGAGCCTATCGAGGCTGAGCAGCCCCTGCTCCGCGACCGTGCGAACTTCCGGCAGCTCCCGAACCTCCTCAAAGGGCAGTCCGTCACGAATTGCCCCGCATATGGCCTTTACAGCTGCATCCATATCACTTGATCCACTCACCGAACGCCTCCGCGATGGTCTTTTTGTCGCTATCCTCGACCGTCAGCAGCTCCAGTGCATCGAGGTGCGGCAGCTGGGCCAGAATCGGATCGCGGTCAGTGATGCCGAACAGCTCCAGCATTAGGGCAGTGGCGAGCGCTTCACGCTCCGCATCGCAGACACCGACAAAAGACCGTTCACGGCGGTGAATCTGCTTAAAGGCCAGCGCTTTGCGGGCATCGGCGGCAAATTGTGGCGTGCCGCCCCAGATGGCGTTGGTAAAGCTGGCCCGGTCGATAACGTACAGCTGCCCGGTATGGGAGCGCTGGCGCTGGCCCGGATAGAAGTCAGGGAGCAGGGCCATGCTGTAATCAGTTTGCTGCCATTCCGCCATCTCTTTGCTGATGGTCGCCACTACGCGGGCGGTACTCTCTGCGCGAATCTCTGCTTTAGGTCTCATTGCATTTTCCCCGCGTGCGCTGCTGCTGCGCTGGCCCCGATAGCGTCAGCCATGGCCCCCAGTCGCTCGATCTGAGTCGCCAGACCGTTGCCGCCGTGCAGCTGCTGGAGCGTAACCATTTGAGAACCGGCTACCGTGAGCCACTGGGCCAAAACGGCAGGGTTAGCGACGGCGTACCCCTCGCCCAGCATGGCGTCGAGGTCAGTCACAGCGCGGGCGACAAACAGCGTCGCGGTCTGGCTGGACTGGTTAAAAAGCATTGTTTCGAAGTCCTGATCTGTCATGGTTTTGATGCTCCGGGCATAAAAAAAGCCGCATCCCCAACGAGGGGCGCGGCGTATGAATATTCAAATGTTGTCACTGGCATCCGATGAGCTCGGCGTGGACAGCGTACCGTCACGACCAATGCGGGCCTCTCTGAATAACGACCGCAGCAGCGTGCGGGAGTTTTCGACACCGTGGCGGGCCAGCAGGTCGAACGGATCATTGCCGTCCTCAAACAGCACGCGGCTGAGGGGCACGGAGTAAGCAGGAACGCGGCCCCTGATGGCGGCAATGTCCTGCGCTATCTCCTCGCCCACGCCCACGTCACCGACCAGATAAATCGGGTTATCGTGGAAAGCGATCCGCAATTCATCAATGACGGCGGCAAAGTTATTGCAGCTCATGGCGCAGACGACTGGCAGAGCTCCACCGATGGAGAGCGACAGCGCCACCCCGGAGGAGAAGCCCTCACAGATGACAATCGGCGCACCCTTGCGGGCCTTATCCAGATTGAACGGGTAGAAAGCCCCGCCGCGCTGGGAGCCTTTGAGGCCGCGTTTTGCTCCCGTGAATGAGAGCTCAGTTTCCGGGTTAGGGCGACCGCAGATCAGCTCTATGGTGCGCATCCCCAGCGCCTGCTCGTCAGTGATGCAGTACAGGGGAATGACCAGCGAGTGATTCCAGTAAATGCCTTTGCTGGGAGCGCCTTTCTCAAAGGTGCGCCAGTTTGCGGCTTTTACGTCATCCGGCAGCGGTAGGGGCAGTGCGGCTGCACTGCATTTCCCCTGCCAGTACGGCGACTGAGACGGATCGAGACTGGCCTTGCTGTAAATCTGCGTTGCCTGCCGGATGGCAATCTGGCGCTGCCGTTCGTCGGCCTCCAGTGCTGCCCGGTGAGCCTCCTCCATTTCCCGGCGCTGCTGCTCGCGTTTGGCGAGGTCTGCGGCGGTCGGCTGGTAGGAGCCAAAACGCCCGGAGCGGATCTCCGCGATAATGCCGGAGTCACGCAGGAATGAGCCCGCCATGGAGAAGGGGCTGAGTTTTTCGAGAGACTGAGGGCGGAGAGCAGCACGAATAAGCCCGGCGTCAGCTGGGGCAGCGTTAACGCCTGAGGCGCTCCAGCGCTCGCAGATGGCCTGCGCATCGCCCAGCCTCAGGATATTAGCCCAGCAGGCGATCTGCCGTACCTGCTGCACCCACCCAAGATAATCAGGTGCAGGCAGCACGCGTGCCAGAGCCTCGTCAAACACACCGGGCCATAACAGGTATTCATCTTTGCTCTCGTTCACTTTCAGCGCTCCGGGCGGCGTTGTGCCGCAATTATTGCCTTTAGCCGGGTGGTTAACTGCCAGTAACTACCGCCCGGATATGTCCTGCCATCTGGCGGCGGTATCTTCCCAGCCGCGATCAGGCGCTCCAGCTGCTTTTTTCCGATCCTCAATTCGGAAGCAAGAGCCGCTCTATCAAGTTTTCTCATTAGGCGTACCAATTCAGGACGCAGCGCAACAATGGGTTGGTTACACGCTGCAATGGGATCCGGCCCCGAAGGGCCGGAAGGATTGCTTTTATGCCAAAAGCCAAAAGAAGCCATAAGGACGAATGCGGCACGATGTAGGGCTTTCGCCCCCGGAGAGTCGCCACACTGGCTCCTGCCTTTCGCTCTCACGTCATGGTGATGGGTGAGAGAGCGTCACCCGCTAACCCCCCATGACTGGGGTGTACTTTCCCATTCTTGCTGGAATTGGGAATTGATCGGCGGATGCCCTTGTGATTGCCCCGCCTGATGAACAATATAGACAAAATGTCTTAAATGCGTCAACATCTAATTCACTCTCAGATCAGCACTGGCGCGGCTTTGCGGCTCTCATGACGTATAAAAAGGCGGTGAATTTTGGATAACGTTTCCCCTGAAAAACTCGCAGCGGTCGGAGCCGTCGAGGCTTATCCCGATTTGATGCCCGGCAGGCTTTTTGTTTATTGCCCGGATTCGGCAAAATCATGCGTCAGTATCAGCGCGTGCCAGCGCCTGCACGACGAAACCACTAAGGGCCATGCAGACCCAGAGCGTTGCAGCAGACCCTGCTCAAAATGCGTTACAGGCGGGATTTTGTGGCGCGATGAATCGACGGGCTCCCCTCCGGTTGTTATCCACCAGTGCCCCCGCTGCGGCAAGCTGGCCCGGCTCGTCGGCAAGACCAACGGCAACAAGGCTACACCGTGGGCTGTCTGCTGCGTTTCGTGCTGGAATCGTACCTCTGAGGGCAAGAAAGGCCGGGGCGCACGCGGCAGACCGATCACCCTCCCGCCAATGATGAATCCATGGCTGATTGGGTATATGGCTGACGGCGTGCCGCGCTGGGCTATCTGGATAGGAGACACCCAGAGCGAGGCCATTCTGCGCCAGCTCCTGCGCGATCCTGCCTCAGAATTTCACGACATCACACCCGGCGTCCCCGGATTCGATACGAGTGGCCACCCGCGCTATTTTTGCCGAACGCACCGCCAGACAGCTCTCCGCTGGGACTGGAACACCGACGCCCCGACCGTGGGCCCGGTGCGCTTTTACTGCCCTGATTGCGAGCCGCAGGCACGCCCCCTACCGCTTGCCACAGTACGCCCGCCACTGGCATTTATGACGCCCGGAGAGGCGGCGAACGTTTACGCCTTTGCAGAGGGGAAGTTTGACAGCGCAGTGATCTGCTCAGAGTGCCGTCATGCTCCGCTGCGTATCATGCGCGACCGTAACGGCGTTGTTTCTGCCTCATGCCCGTGCTGCACTGCATCTGCGGATGTATCGGGAACGCCACACAACTGGATCGACGTGGAAGTAAAACAGCCGCAGTTTTTCAGCGTCTATGTGGCGATGTATGCCGATTTCCCCCTGAGCGGTAGCGGTGCAGCTGCGCTGCAATTGGTGCCCCCTTCCCCTCTTACACTCGAACGCGTGCCACAGCTGCTATTCAACCGCCTGCGGGCCTGCATTCTGGCTGCGTTGGGTGAGTGGGATTATCTCGACGGCGTAGCGATGGCAATAGACCGGGAAAGGGGTGACGGCACTGATCTGCTGGCGCTACTGGCGCAGCTTCGGGCGCTGAAATAGTCGTGACAACACACTGGGGCCTCACAAGAAAAAGAGGCATCCCATGGCTATTAAAATCCCGGTCTCCGCGCAGTTTGACGCGGCAGACCTCAAGCAACAGATTCAAATGGTGAACGACCAGATCCGCATCCTCGCGTCTCAGGTCGGTCAGGCCAACAACCAGAAGTTTGAGCCGATTAACGTCAAGTCAAAAGAGGACTTGGACGCCTTCATCAAGCAGATGCAGAAGCTGCTGAAAGTCCAGACCGAGCTCAGAACGACCATGGGCAAGACGGGCCAAGGAGCGTCTAACCCGCTCATGGCTGACTGGAAAAAGATGTATGGCGATCAGGCTGAGCGCATCAAAAAGATGCAGGCCATGCTCAACTTTCTGGGCGTGGAGTTTGACGACGCCCCGAAACCGAAGCCGAAACCGCCAGCGCCTACCCCCTCAAATCCTTCTCCAGCGCCTCAGGGCGGGCCGCAGAATAATAACCAGCCTTCGGTATGGCAGAATCACCTCAGCACGATGCTGCGCAACGCTGGCCCGGTCGGCGGCACCATTAGCGGGGCAATGAACGCCGGGCTGTCTGGCGGAGCAGGTGCCGGGCTCATGGGCTTGGTCGGCGGACTTGCTGCGCTCGGAGTAGGAAAGATTATCGGCGCGGTCGCAGACAAGATCGGGCAGGCACAGGACAACGTGATCGGGCTTGATAAGCTATACCGCCAGATGGGCGGCATTGTCAGCTTTTCCAGCCTCCAGCGCGGCGTCATGAGCACAGCCAACAATCTGGGCATGACCAACGGTGACGCCATCGCGCTGGCCTCCACCTATTCCCGCGCCGCCAACATCCAGCCGGGCCAGAACCTTGGCACCGGGATGCTTGTTTCTGGCGGTCTGGCCCGCTCCTACGGCCTCGACCCAAACAGCGTCGCGGGCACGATGGGCCAGCTCTCCGCTTCCCGTGTCGTAAACAACGATCAGCAGCTGCGCCGCATGGGCCTGCTCATGGGGGAGGCTATCGGAAAATCAGGCGCATTTGCGCAGGCTGGCGAAGCTATGCAGGCAATCAGCGACTTTGCCACCCAGCAGGCACGCGCAAGCCTGACCGCGCCAAATGTACCGGGCTATGCGGGTGCAATGGCTGGCCTGATGAGCTCAGGGATCCCCGGCATGGATTTGCAGGGCTCCACCAACCTGCTGAGCCGCATTAATGCGAACCTCCAGCGCGGTGGCGCAATGGGCGACCCTTCACGGGCATTCATGGCCCGCATGGCCCTGCGCAACGGCATCAACAACCCGATGGCGCTCGAAGTCCTCCAGTCTGGCGGCGCTTTTGGCACCATTAGCAGCACGCTGGGCCCTGATTCTCTTTACGGGCAGCGCTTTGGCGGCAATCATCACGGCGATCAGACCCTGCTCGATATGACCCGGCAGGGCATCCACCGGGCCTATGGTTACGGCCCTGATTCAATCGTGGCTCTCTCGCGCCATCTTGGCGTCGGCATCAATGACGCGCTGGCAATCGACCAGATGAGCAGCGCAGATATGAGCGGCGTCTCAAGTCGCCTCAGCCGCCTGAAAATTAACCCTGACGGCGTAAACGCCACCAGTTACGCCGCTTTGGGGCAGATTCAGAGCGGCAAAGGGCTGGAGGCTATGGGCAATGAATACCTCAAGCGCGGGGGCCTTGATGCTGGCGAACGCCAGCGCCTTACCGATGCCCTTGGAGGTACTGACCCGGAGAAGCTGAAAGACGTGCTCACTCAGGTTGCCACCGTGCATGGCCCTGCGAAGACCGAAGGGAGCGAGATCCGCGATAACGTGGCGAAGCTCAACAACCAGTTTGAGGACTACGCCCGCCGCGCCCTGCCTGCTCTCGATGTCATGCGCATGGCACTGGTTAAAATGACTGGGGGCAGTGAGGACAGTCTGCGCCGCGATTATGAAAAGGGGATGCGCCTCGATACGCAGCAGCAGGCCCGCCGCAAATACGGCTGGCGTCTCGATGCCTATCAGCAGGAAATGAACACCTTGCAGGACAAGGGCGTCGGTATGCAGACCGCAGGGCCAGAGGGCGACCGATACAGGGCACTGAAACGCCAGCAGCAGCTCATGCGCCAGCAGCAGCTCAACTTTGTAGAGCAGGGCAATGCGAATGCACACGCAGCGGCATACGGCCCGCAAACAGCCGGAGAGGCCGCGCTAGGCGGCAATATTTCCTCACCATCCGCAGCGGCAGCAGGCAGCGGTGCTGCCGGGAACTGGGCAGGCAATAACGTTGGTAACGTGAAGGACGCTAACGGCAACTGGCGGCGCTTCCCAACCCAGCAGGCAGGCATTGCAGCGTCTGCCGGGCAGCTGCTGCGTTATAGCACTGGGAAATATCAGGGTGGACGCAAGCGCACGCTACGGGAGATTATCAGCACCTATGCGAGCGGTGATCCTGAGGTGCCGCGCTACATCCGGCAGGCGAGCGAATGGACAGGCTACGACCCAGATCAGCAGCTGGACTTAACCGATCAGAACACTCTGCTGAACGTAACGCGGGCCATCCTCCGCAAAGAGAACGTGAAAAATAGCAGCATCCCGCAATCCGTGGTTAATTCTGGCGTTAGCATGGCCCTGAATAACCAGAACAACTACAAGATCGCACCGGAGACCATGCCAGCCGGGCAACGCGGAGGGAAAATTGATATTTCAGACGCCAATATCAATGTAAACCTGCAATACCCAGATGGGCGCACACAAACCCAAAGCGTCCCGGTAAAAAGCTCTTTCACGCAGCCGCGCAGCTTTGCCAGTCGGTAGCGGTAGCGGGCGTGCTGGCACGCAAAAGACAAGGGCCCATATTCGGGCCCTTTTTGCTATCTGCGGCGGGATGCGCTCCAGTGATAATCTGGCGCAGCCATGGCTCGCTCCTGCGTTTCCTGCGCCCGGCGCTTTGTGGCTCGCCGGATACGCTCCTGCATTGCCCTGATGCGGTTAGCATCGGGATCGGCAATGGCACGCTCCGGGATAAGCATCACGGGCCTTTCCATTACGGCTTACCTGCCGCGACAGCAGACGCCACAGCCTGCTCCCACTTGTTCGCCGCCTCAGCAGCAGACACGCGGGAGCGAACAGACACCGCGCCAGCCTCCACAACCCACTCCCCGGAGAGGTGATCGCGGTTATGGCCTGCGGCTTTGCCGTAGACAGGGTGATCGGTCAACGTGATGCGGTCAAAGTCGCCCTTTGCGGTGGACTGGCGACCAGCTGCGCTACCCATAGACTCACCCGGCGCATAAGGCTGATTCTGGAACGGCTTAGCGGTGCCGCCACGGCCTCCCTGCTGGAAGGTCTGATCGATGTCTGGGGCGTAGGTACGTGTAAAAGTCATGGTGAAACCTCAATATTTTTGTTTGACCGGATCGGCGTTTGCCCATGCCCGGTAGTTATCGCCCTGCTCCTCGCGTGCTTCCCCCTCAGGCAGGAGGTTGATCGCAACAAGGTGCTGGAGCTCGGTGTGGCGCTGGCGCATATCAGCAGCGTCTGCCAGCCATTCACGGCGGGCCCTTGCCAGTGCCTCAGCCTCTTTGAGCAGTGCGGCGTCGTCATGGATAGCGGGGGAGGAGTGCCCCTCGTTACGCAGAACGGTGCGCAGGTGCGCCAGCTGCATGACGTGATCAGAGGTGCGCTCACCCGCAGGCAAGCGCAACGCAGACAGACAGGCCAGCAATACGGCCCGGCTGTTTATTTCCATCCCTGAGCACTCCAGTCGATGCCCTGCGCGGCTGGGGAAAGCGGCTCCTGCGGCAGCGCCGCCCGTACCGCTTGCATGGCAGGGGCTCGCACGTCATCCGGCAGGCCCCGCGTTTGCTCCATCACCTGATGCAGCTGATTGACCTGCTCGAACGGCACGCCGCGATCTGCCACCTCTTGCAAAAACTGGGCATCACTGACTTGCTGCGCTCGCGCACGGTGTACGGCCTCGACTGATGGGGCAACGGTGATCTGGTTAGGGTTAAATTGCGGCGCAGCTGCGGTGCTTTGCATTGCATCCGCCAGCGCATCACCCGGCGTCAGGCTTTTGGTTAACGCTCGTTTACTGGCAAGGCCGCGCATAGTCTCCGCAATGTGCCCCTCCAGCTCTTTGTCACTAAGGCCGGAACTGAGGCCCGCCGCGTGCATATCTTTGAGCAGCTGCTGCGTCTGCTGCCCGTAGCCCATATCACCGCAGCTCTTGAGGGCCTGATCGAGGCTTTGTTTGCTCAGCGGGAAGCCGTCAGCGGCGTCCAGCGATTTGGTCAGCGTGCCACCCGCCCCATTCAGCATGTTGATCAGCTTTTGGAAATTACCGCTCATGACACCATCCCCCGGCGAGTGCGCAGGATCTCAATGAAACCATGCGAATTGACAATAGCCGCCAGCGAGGTGCTGACGGAGAATTTACGCCCGTACTGACCACGCCCGCCGTCTGCATCCGCCAGAGAGGTGAGCTCCTCGATCAGCGCTTTCTGGAGGGCATAGGCGCGGCTGATTCGCACATCGTTGGCGTATTCGGTCATGGCCCGGTCAATCACGGCGTTTGCGGCGGAGAGCTCGCCACGCACGCGGCTAATTTCACTCTCCGCACGCTGCTGCTCGTCCTGCGCCTCAATCAGCTGCTGGCGCAGGTCATCAATAATCAGGCTTTGCAGGGCGGCATTTGGATCAGGCTGGCGACCAGCCAGCAGATCGGCCTTGGCCTCAGCAATCAGGCGCTCCGCCTCCACAATACGGCTGCGCAGCCGCTGGGATGCCGCTTGCTTGGCAGGAATGACAGATTCCAGCTCATTCAGGCAGGTCTCCATTTCAGTGCGCTGGCGCATTTTGTGGAGGACAGCCGCCACGGCTGGCACATCCGGGGAGAGGCTCAACTGCGGGAGCTCCGGGTGCTCAAGCAGCTGCTCAGAAGCCAGACGTTCGCCCAGCTCCGCAATATAGGTTTTCGTGCTCATCGGTTTTTTCTCTTTTAGTCAGCGGAATGCTGCCCGGACAGTTTGCCGTCACGACTGGAGCGGTAGGGGCGAGCCGTTGGCTCGAAAGGGCGACTTTTTGGGTACACCTCAAAAAAGCAGTGATTAACGCGTCGTTAGGGTTGATTATAAAACCCAAAAGGCGCATTCTGTTTTGACACACCCAAAAGAAACACCCCGCACCATGGGAGCTAATGATGAATTGCGTTATTTACATGCGGGCCAGCACCAAAGAGCAGGACGCGGAACGCGCAGAGGCTGAATTAAAAGAATTTGCCACAGCCAACAATCTGACGATCTGCGGCTGGTACAAAGAGAACGTATCAGGGACGCAGCTGGAGCGCCCGCAGCTCAACAAGCTGCTGAACGATGTAGGGCCGGGCTTTGTCCTTTTGGTGGAGAAGCTCGACCGCCTGAGCCGCTTAACCCGGACAGAGTGGGAGCAGCTGAAAGAACGGATCCGGGCCAAACGGCTGCGCATTGTCTGCTGCGACATCCCCACCACGCTGGCGGTATTGCAGGGAGAGCAGCCAACCGGGGCGGGCGGTTTCGACGTTCGCGGCGTGGTACTCGATGCGCTCAACTCGATGCTGCTCGACATTGCCGCAGCATGGGCCCGCGATGACTACGAGACCCGGCGCAAGCGCCAGCAGCAGGGGATCGAGAAAGCGAAGAAACGCGGCATATACACCGGGAAGCCGCCAAACACGGCGCTGCATAACAAGATATTGAAATACGCCCAGAAGGGGCACACGACAGGAGAGATCGCCGCAATGGCTGGCTGCTCGCGCTCTACGGTGCTGCGGGTAATGAAAGAGAATTAAGAGCGACGGGCCAGACTGGGAAGGCATGGCCCGTCTAAAAGATTGGAGCCCCTGCGCTAACAGGGGAACCAAAAGCGGCGCGGTGAAGGTGGCAACCAAAGCCGCGCCATTGTCAGAACCAACCCAATGGAACCAACATTATGATTATTGCATCACAGCGTCACACGGCGCAAACATTCCCCGGCTTAACCATCGAGCACGGAGAAATCCGCCAGCACGGCATCCAGCGCACTATAGCGATGAACGGGCGCGGCATCCATCAAGTCAGCCTCAGAACGGCGGAGGGCCGCGTGCTCACACTGCCAGTCTGCCGCCTGTTTTCGTGGGAGGCGTAAATGTACCGCATAGACCCACGCAGGAAAGCGGCGCAGCAGTGGCACAAGCTACTCAATCAGGGCCAGTGCGTTGCGGTCATGCTTAACGGCGTAGTTATTGCCGCAGGCAGAGACCAGCATGATCACCACGTCAAAATCCTGATGGCGTGCCATCCGGCTGCGGTACTCGTCAGAGTGACTGACCAGCTGTAAAACCGGGGCCCCTGCGGGGGCCCTATATCGTAATCAATATGGTGTAATGAATTACATACTATGAAAATCAATATACCCGCAGCGCTCGCGCTACTGCTGACCACCGCGCCGCTATACGCTAAACCGCTCTCCCTGCTCCACTGGTGCAGCGACGGCACCGCGATCCACCTCAGAGAGGACAACGGGCGGCTAACGATAACTTGGCGCGGCGCTTCCTTCCCGGTTGATAAGATACAGACCGGAAATCTGACAGTGGACATGACCGGAAGCACGCCAAACCAGAGCACGGTCATGCTCCTGGCTGCTTTTAACGACACTCCCACCCCAACAACGACCATCACCGCAAACGTGGTAGGCCGGGGAATGATGAGCGCCACCTGCCGCCCGGACAATGGCGCAAAACATATCGACCTGTAACCGCCTCAGCGCCTCTCTGCGGGGCGCTTCTCTTTTTGTCGTGGTAACGCATTGCCCCGCCTCGTTTAACAGCGTCGCGGCTGGCAGGCTGAGCCAGTGGCAGGCCATCGGTATGGCGGCAGCTGCGCTGCCACACAAAGCAGTCGTGATGCCACCATGGGGCACCATCCCACAGGAGCCATCACCATGCGTTACACACCAGAGCAAAAAGAGCAGGCCCTCACCCTCAGCAGGCAACCCGGCGCAACCGCTGGCAGTGTCTCCCGCCAGATGGGGATCCCCGCCCGTGCGATTCAGCGCTGGATTGCCGCCGATGCCAAACAGAAAGCAGCGCCGGACAACGTGACCAGCCTCATGGAGCAGCGCGAACGCGCCCGGCAGATGCTGGAGGAGACGCCCAGCGCGAAGATCCGACAGCTGCGGAACCAGTTTACAGAGCAGCAATTCACCCTACTGCAACGCCATGCCACCGATTTAACCGCCCTCAGAAGCCGCCAGCTCAAAGCCGTGCTGGATAATGACCCGCAGATGACCCGCGCCGTCGCCAGTGCGATCCTTGCCCTGCTCAAAGCGCAGGAGGCAGAGCGCCAGATGTACGACATCAAACCCAGCTCAGAGCCAGGCATTATGCGACGTGGAATGAACCGCCAGAATTGACGCATTGACGCAACAAGTGACGCAGCACGACAGTAAACCCCCGCCACTCCTTACCCCGCCGTTGCCAAAATGTAACCGTATCATGAGGCACTGAGCCGCCGATCTGGCTCCGGGCCAGTGATTTTTGCAGTGTCCGTGCGAAAGCACGGCATCTACCAGTAACCCCCACACCTCAGAACCGCGTCACGCAGCTGCACACCCCTGCGGGGCGATGCACTTTGCGACGCTATGCGGCAGCTGTTAACCCCTGTTAACCCCTGTTAACCTGCCTGTTAAGCACCTAACTTACTGATATTTATATACTGTTAACCTGTTAACCTATTTTAATTAAAAGATAGTGAGTAAAAAAAAGATAAGAAACGTATTTATATATAGGGAGCAGAGGCAAAAAAGGTTAACAGCTTAACAGTTGCCACATTTTCATTAATTATCATGCGTTTATCCTGTTAATTTTCGACGTTAACAGGCCAAACTGTTAACCCTCAGCGTTTAACACCCAATAAAAAACCCGCCGAAGCGGGTTAGTGTTAACGTTTGAAGCTCTTAACATTGTCCGGGATAGACATCGGAATCTCAGGCAGCAGCACGGTAGAGCCGCCCTCTCGCTTGCCGTTAACGCTCCGGGACTGTCTGACCTTGGCGCTGCCAATCAGCACATCACGGTCAAGCAGCAGGCGCTGACGTTTAATTCCATCCTCTTTCCCTGCGTACCAGTCAACGAACTGCGTCCAACAAGCAGAGGAGGAGCGAAGTGCAAAGCCGCCAACGGTATTAAAGCCGATGAAGTCAGGATGTTTTGCCACAACGCGATCCAATGCAAAGGCATACCACGCCTCGCGCACCTGCTCGTAACTGGCGGTAATGTCGCCTGCATGATTGGCAATGCCATGTTTCTGGTGCCATTTGCCCAGAGCATCATCGGCAGCTTTGCGGGCCACCTTCTCACCCATAGCAACGTATTCAGCAATGCGGCTGTTAATCTCGGAGGCGGTGAACTGGCAGAGGTTATCGAAATAATGCCCCTTGTCCTG
>NZ_CP018017.1 GCF_000280495.2 Kosakonia radicincitans DSM 16656 | reverse complement strand
ATCGTATAGCTACAGCGACCGGAATCTGGAAATAGCAGGGCATAAACTGATACACGATTTGCCTGATAGTGAGTGCGATGCCTACGGTGCAGAAGTGGAGTCGCCTCTTTTTGAAGATGACCAGTTTGGCCTTTTACCCGAAATTCCTGTGCAGCGTTATTTTGATCTCTCGCTGCAAGACTTTATCTGGATACATGCCAATAACGTAGAACCATACAAGTATGATAAAGAACTGCCAAAAAAGATGGTTTTGCCGGAAGACCACCGTGATTTACTCGATATACTGACCACGGATATCAGCGCTTTCACCAGCGATATTGTTGAAGGGAAAAGCGCGGGTAACATCATCATGTGCGTGGGCTCACCCGGACTTGGGAAGACATTAACTGCTGAAGTGTATGCAGAGGTCATTGAACGGCCCCTGTACTCAATTCATGCTGGCGCACTGGGAACCAACGCCGATGACATTGAGAAAAATCTGCGGACGATTCTGACCCGGGCTAAACGCTGGAACTGTGTCCTGCTTCTGGACGAAGCCGATGTGTTTGTCATGCAGCGTGGAGCATCACTGACTCAAAATGCCATCGTTGCGGAGTTCCTCCGTACACTGGAGTATTTCGATGGGTTGATGTTCATGACAAGCAACCGGGGTAGTGACATCGATGAGGCTATCATACCAAGATGCGCTGCAATCATTCACTATGATGTGCCGGAGAAATCAGATGCCCAAAAGATCTGGAAGATTATGGGTGAGAACTTTGGCGTGAACATTCCTGATGAACTGGTCAGATCACTTGTAAACACTTACCCAGAACTTCCACCACGTGACATCAAGATGTTGCTACGGCTCACGTTGCGAATGAGCGTGAAAGAGCAGGGGAGTGGTAGCATCCCGACACTGGATATTGTGCGGAAATGCGCGATGTTTCGTGGGATAGAACGAAAGGGAAAAGAAAAAGCCCTGTGATAACGATGCCGGGTTCGCCCGGCATACAACCTGCTGGCCCAGCCCAAAGCAATCCGAGTTCTTCAGCAAAAGCAGCAGCGTGTCGGAAATAACTGTGTTATAACAATTCAGGTGATCATGATGAGAAGTTGATAACAATGTTTAAGCTAAGTCCCATAAGAAAAAAAACAAACAAGCTGCATAAACTCCTTAATAACGGCTATCGTTTCGTAATCATGCATGAAGATGAAATTATTGAACCCTTCCGCTACGAAATAGAAGCCAGACGAAAACTATTCTTTGGCAGAAAACTCCTTTCTATTTCCGACCTCATCGACTCAATAAACGATAGTGTAAAAACCCAAGCAAAACGCGCCCCTTAACTATTCGTCACCTGAATAACTCCAGCTATGATAAACATTATTATCAAGCTTAAAGGTGATACTTATGAAACCGTTTGGGATTTTCTATTCAGTAGAAGGCTGCACTTGTTCACTGTGCCGCTCGCGTGGCTATCGTAAAAACAATGCATACGATAGATCTCTTCGTGTAGACTGGCCCCCTGAATCTCCAGACAGTTGGTATCACTTAAGTTAGTGATAGTCTTAATACTAGTTTTTAGACTAGTCGTTGGAGTCCGAATGATTGATATTTTAGGTCCAGAGAAGCGCAGACGGCGAAGTGTTCAGGAAAAAATCGCCCTTGTTCAGCAGAGTTTTGAGCCCGGAATGACCGTGTCGCTGGTCGCCCGTCAGCATGGCGTTGCTGCCAGTCAGCTGTTCCTGTGGCGTAAGCAGTATCAGGAAGGCAGCCTTACAGCCGTTGCCGCAGGAGAACAGGTTGTGCCCGCGTCGGAGCTGGCATCTGCGATGAAGCAAATTAAAGAGCTGCAGCGCCTGTTGGGCAAGAAAACCATGGAAAACGAGCTGCTAAAAGAAGCCGTTGAATATGGCCGACAAAAAAAGTGGATAGCGCACGTGCCCTTGTTGCCGGAGGATGGCGAATAAGCCTTGTCAGTCGTTGCCTCCGGGTCTCACGTGCGCAACTGCATGCCATGGCCCGTCGGTCGAAGGACTGGCAGGATCGTCGGTGCAAGCGCAAGCCTGATGATACTGACGCGCTGGCCCGTATCCATACCGTTATCGGCGATCTGCCCACCTATGGTTATCGTCGGGTATGGGCACTGCTGCGCAGACAATCAGAAACTGACGACATGGCGGTGATCAATGCCAAACGCGTATACCGCATCATGCGTCAGAATGCGCTGCTGCTTGAGCGTAAACCGGAAATACCGCCATCGAAGCGGGCGCATACAGGGAAAGTGGCCGTTGGAGAAAGTAACCAGCGGTGGTGCTCTGACGGCTTCGAGTTCAGCTGTGATAACGGTGAAAAACTGCGGGTCACGTTCGCTCTGGACTGTTGCGATCGCGAGGCACTTTACTGGGCGGCCAGTAACGGTGGATATGACAGTGAAACCGTGCAGGACGTCATGCTGGGTGCCGTGGAGCGTCGCTTCGGTAACAGCCTGCCGACATCCCCAGTTGAGTGGCTGACAGACAACGGTTCAGCCTACCGTTCTTATCAGACGCGTCAGTTCGCCAGAATGGTAGGACTGGAGCCTAAACATACGGCGGTACGTAGCCCGGAAAGCAACGGGATGGCAGAGAGCTTCGTGAAAACGATGAAGCGCGATTACATCAGCATCATGCCGAAACCCGACGGGTTAACAGCGGTAAAGAACCTTGCGGAGGCCTTCGAACATTACAACGAATGGCATCCGCATAGTGCACTGGGGTATCGTTCGCCACGGGAATATCTGCGGCGGCGAACCAGTAATGGGTTAAGTGATAAAAAGTGTATGGAAATATAGGGGCCAATCCATCGTGTAAGCAAACACCGCGCCCGTCAGCAGGCCAAGCGTGAAATCCGCTCCGCCGTATTCAGCATCGACAATTAAGAAAGGTTGATGATAAATAAGAAGAATAACGAGGATAACAAATGACTGATGAAAACCAAATAAAGGTGCTGTTTTGCATTCTGCGTCGTCGATTCGTGGATTATGTCCCTGAGTTTGAAAACTGTGTAGAAGAACGGGAAGTCATCAATGAAACGCCGAAGGGTTACCGTATGTCCGTCTCCTACGGCACATCAGTTTACCTGCACGCGGATTATGAGTTTTTCGAATCACGTCAGGCAGCGTATCAATGGTGCGCCCGCCGTGTGACCGCTAGCATTGAGAAGATGAAACAAAAAATGCAGGCGGCAGAAGCAACAAAAATAAAACTGATAGAAGCATCCGGGAACTGTGGCGAATAAGATGACACCACGTCAAATTATCCTCTCACATATTACAGCTGAGAAAGCACTCCCACGAGGAACGCTGATCTGGTTATTCTACGAGAATGCCGATGATTTAATCAGCCTGAATGAAGTGGGCGATAATCTTGAAAGGTGGCATCAACGAGTTGGGTCGCCTGAAGAAATTCAGGTGATACTGGATATGCCTGATGACGATTCAGAAGTCTGGCTATTCAGCCCAACAAAATTATTCTCCCCACGGGTAAAAACCCCCGTTCTGACAGCCAGAGATAGGGCAGTTGCTCGCTATGGCGTTTCTCGCGTTATGACGGCGGAGAAAGTTGTTTTTCTGTATTCAGGGTATCTTCTGCACCTCTATAGACAGGCATATGGTTTCACCGGCCCTGCGCCTGAAGTTCGGGTCAACTGGAGTGCCAAACATTCATGGGGCGGCAGGAGCTCAATCACTATTTCACCATCGTCCATTTATCCTGACAGTGATACACCGCGCTATCGCTACCATGAGTACGCACATATAGAGCAGCGTAAGGACATCGGAGCATTTTATTCAATCAATCAACTGGATCATATCAAAGGCGTAGTGGCACATGAGCTTGCGCACTTTTGCCAGCGCCACACTGGAAAAGATAATTTTAAATTTGGTTTTCCGGTACTCCCTGAAAAAGATTTCAGAACGGCTCATGGTGATGGGTGGCAGTTCTTGTATGCATTTTTCAGAACAGAATTAAATAAAAGAATTCAGCGATAACCCAAAAAAAGGCATAACCAATGTACCTTCTTTCCATTTTATTATTTACATTTGTTTATCTGTTATCCTTTAATTCTGTTATAGAGGAAAATAGAGACCGCTATTCCATACAGACTTTTGCAATAGTGATGATCACGATATTCCTGATATCAATGCCAGTAACAACAACTTTTGTGTCGTTGATGCTTGAAGAAAACCAGAGAGAGCATCGTGATTTGATTTCCTTCCTGCAAATCAATTCCGTTTGGTTCGCAGGAGCCGGGGGGCTGGTGGCTATCTTCTTGTCAGCCCTGACAATGGTTCGCCTGAAGCAAAAACGTATCCGTCACAAAACATCGAACCTTAACCTCATCGTTGTGGGCCTTTTCGCGGGCGTAGTCTCTTTTGCCAGCGCGTATAAGCATCTAGCTTTCTTCAGTGGGGATGATGCGGGAGTGTTTTTATATGAGGCTATACCAGCCATCGATGACATCGACTGTAACGCGCCAATACTCCTGGTGAAATGGGAACCTGACTCAAAGAAGCCAACTGCATGGCGATGCCCTACGGGCGTTGCATTCAATATCAATAGTCCTACTCCATTCCTACCTTGGGGTTCATATGAGGAAGGGGAGAGTTCAAAACTAAATGAAGTGATGACAATTTTGATGAAAAATGCGGTCAAAATCGAAAAACGTCGCCATCTTGATGTCATCATTACGAGCTAAGGCCTTGTAATCACTGGATTACAGGGCTTTTTTATGTACCCGAAAAAAAAGAGACATTTTGTCCCCAAATACGCTTCGTCACCTGTTTGGTGTGTGTTTAACTGGATTTACAGCAAGCAACGAACCTCGCGACACAATAACTAAAGCGGAGAAACACCATGAACACCGACGTTAAAGCTATCTTCGAACAAAGCCGTACCCTGGAAAATCTGGAAGGCGCTGCGGTACTGATGCGCAGCTTAGACAAAGCGCCATCATCACTCCGAGCACTGAGCGATTTCGTAACCAAAGCGCGTAAAAGCGGCAATACGGAACAGTTCGAAGAAGCCGATATCGGGCGTAACAACGTCTTTGCGGTGAGCCCGTACTGGTTGTTTGTGGAAGAGGGACTGAACCTCCGCGACGTAAATTATGACCGTGCGGTAATGTTCAAACACGCTTATCTGGAACGTCCTCAGTCAGTGCCTGTCATCCGCGTTAAACCAGTAGTAGTGGAAGGCGTAACCCGCCTGAAAATCATTGATGGCCACCACCGTTTTGCTGGCCTGATGATGGCGATTGCTGAGGGCGCGAGCTTCCAGAAAATCACCGTCGAGGAATTTGAAGGCGGCAAGGACGAAGAAGTCTACAACATGATCGAGAGCGCCAACTCCCTTCAGTTGAAGATGGTGGAACGCGCTGAAGGCTTCAAGCGCCTGATTGGCTGGGGTCACACCATTGAGTCGATTGCTCAGCGTCTGGGTGTCTCTCTGGTCACCGTTCGCCGCAGTATCGTGCTGGCAAACGCTGACTTCAGCATCAAGATGCTGGTGAAAGAAGATAAGGTATCTGGTGACGTTGCCGTTGACGTTATTAACGAATGTCAGGGTACTGACCGCGACCCGTATGAAGTCCTGATGGAATCCCTGAAAAAGGCAGAAGGAGCTGGGAAAACCCGCGTCACTGCCAAATTCGTGAGTTCCAAGAAAAAGACTGGCCTGAAACCGAAAGTTATCCGTAAAACCTTCGACAGCCTGTTGCCAACCCTGAGCCAGCTGCGCGACCAGATCCCGCCGCAGCCGGAAGGTGAGCATGAAAATCAGATCGAAATTACGGAAACCGTGCCGGAAGAAGTCGTCTTACGCCTGACTCCTGAAATGGCCCGTACTCTGATGGCTACCCTGGCTGAACTGGAATCAGCAAAACAGGCAGAAGATGCTGAAGCTAATGGTGACAACGACGGTGATAGTGCTGAAAACAACGGCGGTGCTGACGATGCGACTGATGCCGATACCGATGGCGCTAACCAGCAGAATGGTGAAACTGAAGAGACTCAGCTGCACCCGGTGTACTAACCTCCCAGCAGGTCTTTAACAGACCTGCATAAAATTCCTTTTCATTCTGATGGGCCGGATAAACCGGCTCATATTTTTGCACATATAAATGGCCGCATTTTGCTGCCTTAAATTTTTCGATGATAGACAGGAGCGCATTAAAATATCAGGGTTATAGACTTTTTTGGATAGCAATGGGGGTCGCGTTGAATATTCAGACTAATTATATCGAGCTGCAAAATTGGCTCGAAAAGGCAAAAAGTATTTATTCCTCCGCAGGATGCCCGCACGAAAGAGTTGATGATGGCATTTTAAAAATTGCAATGCAGGTAGCGGCTATTAGAAAAACAAAACCAGATATGCTGCATGTATTCCTTCAGGAGTTAATTACTGAGTTCAAGGGTTATAAACTCATTCAGTGCCGATTCAATAAATCCAATTATGAGCATTTTGTTATGACCCCGGAAATTCAGATTCTGATCGGTGGTCTTATGGATAAAGCGTCAGAGGGAATAATGCTGGCTTCTATCTGCCACATGCTACAGGTAGATACGTTATCCGAACTTCTAAGCCTAATCCCAACGGGAATGCCAGACACCGATGTACTGGATGCGCTATGGCGTGATCAGAAGACGCCCGCAGGACTGAACCTGCTTGATGACTTCGTACTTCTGGATACCGTTGCGCTGGCTAATAAGCGGGGGATTGCTGCATGAATGTATCGGCGTTGATTAGTAGCCTCTATGTGACCGTTATCGCCGGGCAGGAGCTGGAAGCAAAAGCTCTGGAGCATCACGAACGCCGTACAGCTGGTCGATTTTGCCGAAAAACACTTTCTGTCCACGCGGTGAAGCGCAAGCCCGGGGTGGAATTTCTGGCGCGGCTGAAAGTCAATTACGCCCGCGCCAACCTGACAAACTGCGACCCCGGTACAGTAGCCGAGCTGAGGCTGGTGGGCCGCTCTGATGAAGCGAATGAGCTCTCTGAAGCAATTCTAAAGGCAATAGCATCCAGTTACCCGGAGTTGGTATCGGAATGCGCACGACAATTACAAAAACAAAAGCTATTCCAGAACCTCTGAGGCCACTTATGACTATGGCGGACATCTCGTTTACCGAAACAGGTGAGACAAAGCAAACAGCTGAATACAGCTTAAAAACCCCTCCGCAATCGATAGAAGCGGAACAGTCCGTGCTGGGCGGGTTAATGCTTGAAAACCAGAGATGGGATGATGTGGCAGAAATCGTTAGTGAGCAGGATTTTAGTTCTCGACCGCATCGCTCAATTTTCTCTGCAATGAGATCGCTCGTTGCGAATCAATTCCCGATTGATTTGATAACCCTCGCTGAGCACATCGAAAACGAGGGAGAAGGTAAGCTGGATAGTCTCGGCGGTTTCGCCTATCTGGCAGAACTGTCAAAAAATACGCCCAGTGCGGCAAATATAATTGCCTACGCGCAGATCGTCAGGGAACGTGCCGTAATCAGGGAAATGATAAAAGTTGCCAACGAAATAACCGAGGCCGGTTACAACCCGGAAGGTAGGACAAGTGACGAATTGCTTGATCTTGCAGAAAGCCGGATTTTCCAGATTGCAGAGCAAAGGGGAAATAAAAGCGGTGGGCCGGAAAATATCAGCAGCATTCTGGACAGAACCGTTACCAAGATTGAAGCCTTGTTCCAGCGTCCCCATGACGGGGTCACTGGAGTTGATACCGGCTACGTGGACGTGAACAAGAAGACAGCCGGTCTACAGCCCTCGGATTTGATTATTATCGCTGCCAGACCCTCAATGGGGAAAACTACGTTTGCAATGAACATCTGCGAGAATGTATCGCTGACAAACGATAAGCCCGTCATGATTTTCAGCCTGGAAATGCCTACGGAACAGCTCATGATGCGCTCACTGGCATCGCTATCACGCGTCAACCAGACCAGCATCCGAACCGGACAGCTCGATGACGAGGACTGGGCCCGGTTATCCGGCACAATGGGACTGCTGCTGGAAAAAAAGAACATTTACATTGATGACAGCTCTGGCCTAACACCTATGGACGTTCGCTCCCGGGCGCGTCGATTGTCCCGCGAACACGGTGGGCTTAGCCTCATTATGATCGACTACCTTCAGTTGATGCGTGTACCGTCGTTATCTGACAACAGAACTCTGGAAATTGCTGAAATCTCCCGATCTCTGAAAGCACTGGCAAAAGAGCTGAATGTACCGGTAATCGCTTTATCGCAACTAAACCGCTCGCTTGAACAACGTGCCGATAAACGTCCGGTAAACTCAGATTTGCGAGAGTCAGGCTCCATTGAGCAGGATGCTGACCTGATCATGTTTATTTACCGTGATGAGGTCTATCACGAAAATAGCGATATGAAAGGTATAGCCGAAATTATCATAGGTAAACAGCGCAACGGGCCTATAGGGACAGTACGTCTCACATTTAATGGTCAATGGTCTCGATTTGATAATTATGGTGGCCCTGAGTATCATGATGACGACTGACCATAAAAGCTACTGACCTTATCCTGATATTTAATTAAAGGTTTTCGACTGTTTAATTTCGCCAGCTGATTGGCCCGATAGATAATGGTTCTACGGACAGCAATCTTTTATATAGGTGTAAAATGAAAACGATACTCTCAGCTTTATTATTCGTTGTTTCATGGAATGCACTGGCACAGGATGAGGGAAATAGTGGTGATAAAAAGCAACAGGCAACGGCAACTATTCAAATTTCGATTACAATTTTACCCGAACCGGTAAAACCAAAGATCACCAAAGAACAGGTGAGTGATACGCTAACCGTCATTTCTTATGAATGGTAGCATCCAGACAACCAACGGTTAAGCCTGCTCCAGCAAAGAAAAGTATCTTTCTGAACATCACTTCGTCACCCGAATGCCTCGTGATTTAATAAGTAAACAAACCGGACAATATTCACGAGGTGTTTTATGACAAATGAAACTCAGAACAACGCATCCGCACCTGAAGAGTTAATCACGCGTATATCGCAGGTCATTAAACGCAAGGATGGATCTGAAGTGAAAATTACTGCTCAGGCTGCGTTCGGTGCAGGGTTAACTCGCTCTATCGATGTATATGTTCTTCGTCGGGATAATGCTGATTCAAACTGGCAAGGTTGCAGTAATCGACCAAAAGCAGGATGGCGGAATATGTCTGTAGATGAATATATCCGTGAAGGGCGCTCTGAAATGCTTAAGGCAGTTACGCCGGGAGAAATTCTAAAGCTCACAAATGCCATTGGCAAACCAATGAGTTGTCTTGATCAATTATTTCCATCCCCGATTACTAAATAAATCATTAAATAATACCGCTGGCCTTATTCGTCAGCTGGTACGCCCGTGTTTAAATAAATATACAAAACGAATAAATAAACAGGTGAACCATGCAACAGGTAATCGACTTTGGCACATCAGAACCGACCCTTGCCCCAATCCTTACCGGGGATAAATGGGATACGGTTTGGCAAACACTGGCTAATGACGAAGACCTGAATTATGTCGATGCCAGCACTGGCACGAGCATGGCCAATCTTATCACCACCGGCACAAACGCCATTTATAAAGCGCTTACTGACGGCTGGACTATGAGCCTGGCGTATTCATCAGGAAAGGACTCTGAGTGCGTTCTGCACCTCTTCCTGATGGCGCTGGTAAGGGCTACCCGCAATGGCACAAACATCAGCCAGCATCACTATGTGATCCACACCGACACGGGCATCGAGAATCCAGCCGTCCGCTGGCTGGCAGACACAAAACTCGCCGAACTTGAGGCATTCGTTGAAAAGCACCAGTTACCGCTGAGCATTGTAATTGGTAAGCCTGGACTGACATCTGGGTGGACTGGCCGCATCCTTTCAGGGCGAGGATTGCCAACATTTTCAAATAGTTCCGCCAGACAGTGCTCGATCGACTTGAAGGTCGATCCTGCACGTCGGGCCCGTGCCGAGTACATGCGAGGACTGCCTAAAGCCGTTCGTCAGCGCGTTTGTCTGCTGCTGGGTTCCCGTGATGCAGAGAGCACAACCCGTGCCATGAACATCGAAAAAAAAGGCGGGAGCGCTGAAGACGTTAAACAGACAAAAGAGGGCGGTGAGCTCTATCCGATCCGTCACTGGCATCAGGGGAACGTATGGGAATTCCTGCTATCGTCCGGGGATGAGGCTCGTTTTGCGTTACCCAGTTACCTGCCTAACAATAATGAAACTGCTGAGCTCTACAAAGAGGCTACGGGCGAATGTGTCTGGACGGGTTCTGAAAAAGCAAAAAGCGCCTGTGGTTCACGATTTGGCTGTTACCTTTGCCAGGCTGTAGGGCTCGACCGCTCTATGGAAAACCTGCTGAATGCCGACCCGGAGAAATATGGCTATATGGCTATCCTGAACCGGCTTCAGCGTTTCATTGCCAAACGCCGTTATGCCTGGGAAGACCGCCATCCAGTGGGCCGCACGGTATACGAAGGTGGGTATATTAAGATCCAGCCAGATGTATACTCGCCGAAATTCCTGGAACGTCTGTTACACATCTGCTGTAGCGCCGACTACGTAGAGCAGCAACGCGCCGATGACGTTGCCGAGAAACTCGCTTACGGCTTGCTGGAAGACAATGCGCATAACCGTCGCATGTCCCGGCCTCAGTTCCGCATCGTCAGCGAAGAAGCCGTTGTGCATGTCGATTTCATGTGGGCTTTCCATCATTTCAATGACAAGCCTTTTAGGGCACTGGAGATCTACCACCGCGTCTGGGCCCACGGCGAGCTGGATCTGTTGACTGATGAACCGACGATGCCTGTAGTCCCTCAGTCCCCAATCCCTAAAGCAGTCTGGCTGAAGGTGGGGAAATTTGGCGATGACTCACTATTTGATGGGCTGGCTGATCCTGTTGCGGAAATGACCTATTTCGACGGCGGAGATGACGAACGCGCCGCACGTGTCATCAAGACAAGAGACGGCCACCGTCGTGTTGTCAGTTTCAGCGAAGATAACGAAGTTACCGTAGATGAAGAGTCTGCAAGCTTTGTGTTATGGGTGGAATACCCACGCCTTAAATCTGCTATTGAGAGCGGGGCGTACACCGCTGGGAGCGCGGCGCAGTTCTACCTGCGTTTCGGCACGGTATCTCTGTGCAAAGGTAAGTCAGCCTTGTATCACAAAATGATGCAGCGTGGTCAAACCTACCATCGACTCGGCCTGACCGGATTCCAGTCGATGGAAGGGATCACAGCTCGAAAAGACCTTCGCATCCTCTCGACCGAGAAATACCAGCATGTTCTGAAAAGAACGCTGGAGGCCCGGATCATTCGTTTTAAATGGTGGGCTAACCTCGCTTTCACCATCCAGTACCACATGACCCGCATGACAGAATTTGGGTTCTGGCTGCATCGCGTCTTACGCCAGGAAAGCCATAACGAGCTTATGGACGAGAAAACGCTGTGCAAAAACAGCCTGGAAACTGTCCTGATCAACCAGACCAATGCCTGGTGTCTTGTGATGAGTGACGTGGGCAACAAACCTGATACATCAAATGCGCTGCGCCGCTACTGGAGACAGGAGCGGGCCCGAGCTTTCGCGCACTGTGCTTCAGTACCGGAAGTCCTTAAATCGCTGGTGGCTCGTGAGATGTTCAATATTTATCGACGTGCGCTTTATGAACTCAATAGCCATAAAGAGTTGAGCCTTGGCCTGATACACATACAGGAACTGGCAACTCAGAACGCGGACGCGTTACGGATCCATATCAAAATAATGATGCGGTTAATCAGGCTGTGGCAATTGTCAGGTTTAACAAGCATTGGTCAGAGTGAATTTTGTGAGGCGGCTTAACTGCCTGGAATAAAGGGAAAATAATGAAAATCATGCTTTCACTAGGCTCTGTTGCTATTACGACAGTAGCATCTATGTTGTTGCTGTGCAGCCAGGCTAATGGCAGCAACGGGAACAGGCCTTTACGGATCAACGAACCTGTTCAGATTACTATCGAACAAGTGATGTATCGCATTGCAAATGGTAACCAGAATATCGGCATGAAAATGCGTGAAAACCCAGTGCTGTTTTCGGGTCATGCCGGAATCAGTGTAGAGCTAAGTGATTTTCCGCCCGGGTCAAAATCCGCGCCCGTACCCGGAACTACCGTAATGCTGCGTACCGCTTTGTCTGGTCAGACAGAGGCCTGTTATCAGCAGCACTGCTACTCAGCCGAAGTGACCACGTACAACGAATAGAGGTCTTGCTATGGCAGACAGAACTGATGGAATGAAAGGAAGAGCACTGATTAGGCAGTTGTCCGGTATGCCACCCGGCGTTAACCCATTAAACGTTCCTCAGCCGCTTAAGCGAACCGTGTGCCTGGCAAAAGGCATAGTGGATACATGGGATAGTTTTCCATCCGAAAACAACCTTGCAATCGCCCTGGAAAACGCCGCTGCAATATC
The DNA here is from genome assembly GCF_000280495.2 of Kosakonia radicincitans DSM 16656. Classification (NCBI taxonomy): domain Bacteria; kingdom Pseudomonadati; phylum Pseudomonadota; class Gammaproteobacteria; order Enterobacterales; family Enterobacteriaceae; genus Kosakonia; species Kosakonia radicincitans. The sequence goes on along the minus strand of NZ_CP018017.1, from coordinate 277,619 downwards.
ACGGCTGGCGATAAGCCTCCTGCAAGAACGGGAAGTACTGTACCGGCAGCTGGCATCTCTTGGAGTAGAACCAGAGAAAATGAAACAATCCGTCGAAGCCATCCCGATGGAAACGCTTTTAAAAAGCCTTCCAATGAGGAAAAAGTAACTTTCTAGCGTTTTTTGTTTCCGCTGTAAGAAGACACCTTTTTTGGTGCTCAATAGCAGTATTTTTTTAACAGATAAACTAAACGAATTCAATATTTCTTAAATTCAAGCACATTTTGTCTTCTTTTAAATTTCGTCGTAGGTTTAATGCAGTTAATAATGTTACTCACGGATTAATTTTTAAAAAATACAGAGCCTAATCAGGCTATACGGGTTTTGTAATTGCTATCATTAAAGTCACGAGGAAAACCATGAGTGCATACGTCGAGCAGGTATTTAATGATGTTGAAAAAATGCGTGGCAAAGTTCTGGCCGACCGATTCCGCATGGTATTCAAAAAAATCCAGCTTGTGAAGAACGACGACTCAGACGAGGCCTACAACCTGAAGCAACAGGAAAACCTAGCCGCTGTCACTGAACTTCAGAATGCTGGTGGTTTCATTGATTGGGACATCAAGGTCACTAAGTATAGCAACACATCCACTCAGGTTGAGTTGCGGCATAAGGTAGATGGTGTGCTGGTATGGCGCGATTTTACCTTCGTAAGCGATTTTGTATTCGAACTCGCTAAAAACGTTGTCTATTCAAAAGAGACGGTCTGAATTCAATTATTGCATTAATAACCGGTGGAAAAATGGAGCAACTGACACCTGCAAAACTCGACTCGATGATTACTGAGACTACAACTGAACTGCTATATGCGCAGAGGGCACTTATCAGCCCAAGCCGAGCTGATGCGATGGAAAAGAAAGCGTCTCAATTACTCAGCATATTATTGGAGTTAAAGGAACTAAGAAATAAAAGCCCACAAAAAATCATACTGCCACCCCCTGCATGTTGCTTTGCAGATCATAGTTATCCTGCATATTCCAGAGACCAAGTTATTGCAATACTTGATTCTCTTGGACATAAAATTATTGAAAAGGAAAATTAATGCGCCAGACAAAAATCGTAAATATATTCTATGCCAGTGCTGAAGAGCTTCAGCTAGGCATTAACGAGATAGATACTGAGATTACGACCGCTTTGCAGAACGGCAATATGGAAGCCGTCAAAAAAGCAACGTTACTTAAAAACACCATGATTAGTCTGCTGGACAACAAACAGAAGGGCGAGCTGGTTCAAGAAACGTGTACGTCAGGCGAAAAGGCTGATTCATCGGTAGAAATAACGGACGCAATGGCCTACGCGTTCCACGCGGCATCTGGTGAGGGTGCAATTGGTTCCGATGATGTTGAAGAGATAAAGCGTGGTCTGCGGGTAGTTATCAATGAGTGTGGCCTCACAAATCACCTCGTAAAGATCCCTGCTGGTTTACACGATGCAACAGCTCAGCTTGTAGTTAACTTCGCCTCTGAGATGGCGGGTAAGCTTTACCGGGCCCAGGAGAAGTATGGTCGTGGGGCTGAATGGGCAAAATCTGACTGGAAGGATGAATGCCTCAAAGAGCTCCACCGACACCTTTCAAAAGGTGATCCACGTGATGTAGCAGCCTACTGCATGTTTTCGTGGCATCACGGTTGGCTGACCCACAGCGAACAACCTGCTATAGCGGGGCTCAGCGAAAGAGTTCTGTTCGATAGCTTTATGAAAGATGATTACTCACCTGATTCAAGTGGTTCAGTATCAGAGGAAGAAGAAAGGGTCTTTCTTGAGGTGCTCTTTCACATATGGCAAGGCCGGGCCGCAGTTCAGAATGGATTAACTCAACAGGAAATGGATATCGTAATGAAGTACCGGGAACAAAATCAGAAATAACATTACTGCGTTCTGACAACCAGTAAATTAACTCGATGCGGTATTTCAGAAAGGAAAAATTATGATCGTTCTCAAATACCCTCCTTACCCATCGCCCTTCTGGTTCCGGGGGGAAAAAGATAAAACGGGTGTGGTTACCGAGGTTGGAACAGTTTATGTGGAAGCAACAAAGGATAACCTGCTGCTGGTGGAGGGCACACTCCCTCCGGTAGGTGCGACTTTGTTTCTTACACCTGACCGGTTCGATATTAAAGCTGAAACTGAGATTGATAGCCGGGCCCGACGAGAGGAACAGGCCAGACAACGTCTGACACGGCAAGAAGAAGAACGACAGCAAAAGGCCGCTCTCGATATGAAGCTGATGCAACAGGCGCAAGAGCGAAACGCTCGTTTGTATCTTCCGGTACGATGGACAAGCGGATTCAAATCGGTGATTTCCGGGCTGACGGAAAACAGTAGCGGTAACGGTATAAACCGGCGAACTGTGATTCACGTGCTTTTACTTGAGGACATACGTGATGGGCGCCTGGTCAGAAATGAAGGGGATTTTCTTTGCACCGCCGCAGGTGGAAGTAACGGCAAGCTTTGGGTTAACCCAGCCACCCATAGTGATGGTGAGTACGGGCCTTACGTATGTGAAATAACGTGTAAGCAGTGTATTAAGGCTGCTCTACGTTGGCAGGATAAAAATAAGGCCGTCCCACCGGAATGTGTTCCGTAGGTATCAGGCGAACCGATCACCACGCTATAGAGAGAGGGGACAGTGAACATGCAAGTTGCTAAAAACAAGTACGCCGTTCTGGACAGTGCGATCATGAAAATACTCGGCAAAGAGCCGGTTCCATTTTCACTGATTATGCTTCCAGACGTAGCTGGTGAGTGTTCCCGACTCGCTGATGAGGAGAGGAATAAGCCGATGCCATTCCGCATTCTTGACCGGCGGTTACAGGCGCTAAGAAAGGCTGGCAAAATTCAGTTCGTGACCGGAAAAGGCTGGGTAAACCCTCTTTCCTGACCACCCGCAATTCGTACTGCATCTTCCTTTTCGTAAAAGGCAACTCTTCGTTGCCTTTCATCCCCCAGAGCTATTCGTCACCTGCCCCCCCAACGATAAAATCAAAGTATCACAAACAATATGTCCCCCATTTAAGCCATTAGAAACACCATGTCCTAGTACAATAGCGGCAACATGGCTAAAGCCGGGGGAAGGAGATCATAATGACGGGTATCGTGCGCATTGAACAACCGGTAGAGCGAATTGAACGTTTCCATTCTCTTCAAGGCGGTCAGTACTGGCGGGCAAATGAAGCCATTGCTGAAGAGAACATTGCCGCTTCCGAAGTACTGCTGATTGAATCGCTGCGTTGGGTCGACAACAAACTGCATACGGTCATTCTGCGCACCCACCCATCAAAACATGGCCAACACATTCGGTTTGAATATACCGATGAATCTGGCCGCACTTGTGGCACTACCCGTAGCTTCACTCAGCACCGCTTTTTGTTTGATGACTTCGTTAACAAATTCACCTTTGCTGCTGACTCGAAAGAAGTCCGCGAAAGTGAAGTGCAGGCCTGCCAGCAGTTGGCTCAGAAGCTGACCGTTGAACTTTCCGAGGCGATGACAAACCCTGAACGCATGAAAGAGATCATTGCGGAACGCCTTGAAAAAGAGCAGACAGAAAAAAGCGAGAACAAACTCAATACTCTACCCGCGACGATTGACCAGTACACAAACCTCGCCACCGGCCCGTTAGAAAATGCGCTGACATCCGGTGTCAATGAGGAAAGCATTAAGGGAATGATGGAAGCGGCTCGGCATGGACATAAACTGGCCGTCATACAATCTGAATGGCTACAAGGTAAGAATAACGAAATTACCAGGGCCGTTCAGGCCGTCGTACCCTATTACCAGGAAATGGCTGCGGCGCAGCTGGCCGCATTCGAAGAGAGCAGGGAGAACGTTGAATCGCTGATGAAAGGGATTGCGTCTCTGGATCTTTTCATCGGCAAAGATGTTGTCGTCAACACGATAATCAAAGGCAATTCAGCCCCGAGCGACATTCCTCTGACATTTGTCCAGAAAAAGCTACTGATGGATGAGGAGCTCGCTGTCTATCTGGATCTGGGAGACTGGTTCGATTTCACCAAAGCAGATTTATTCGACCAGGCACTGCAAAAACACCCGGGCCTAATCGAGCAGATTTTCCCGACCCAACGTTGCGTACTGGTTATGGCCGTCACCAGACGGCACGTCAATTATCAGGATCCGTGGGAGGCTGCGGCCAAAGACTTTCAAAACAGATGTGTCTTCCTGCTGGTACGAGACGGCGAAAATATTTACCAGGTATGCAGCCCGGTTGAATCTCATCTGGGCGCTCATACGCTGTTCCCTGAACGTGACGAGCAGGACGCGCTTTTTCGCGGTTTTGACGGTTCTCGCATCACCTTCCGCGATGTAGCTTACACTGACCGGCTGCGGGCGCATGAAAAGATGGCGCTGCACTATAAACGTTTCCTGATCCTTTGCTGCGGGCTCGACCAGCGTGAGCGCCTGTTTGGCGAATTCTATGATCGCAGTAGTAACATTAATTTCATCTCGATGGACTTCCAGGAGAAATATTGCCGCTTTATTCATGACGCAGATGGAACCGGTCTGTTGAGTGACCCGGAGGCCGATACCAGACCATCGCTGGAGTCCTACATTAAGCAGGCGAACCAGCACCTGCGTTCTGGTTCACGCGTCTTTTGTGAGTGGAGACAGGTCGTTAATCCGGTTACCGCACCCGGGGCAGCTAAGGATGATTCAGGTAACGGCTACCGGGGACATTCATTCACGGTTGATTTCGTTAAAAGCCGTAGTACCAGCGTGGCATACCAGAAGAATGAAGAGATCTACGTTGATGTGCCAGTCGTTCAGCACACCTACAGCCGTAATGCGAAGTCAGACAAACGAGAATTCAATGCCAAGGTATGCCTCTCAAAATTCAGAACCTCTGATAGCCTTGGCTATCTTTGCCTGGACACGGTGAAATCCGCCGATCTCGAATATTACATTCACAACCGGCGTATCCGGGCTAACCATCTTTATTACATCCGGCTCTTCAAAGAACTTGCGGCACTGCTGAAGCTGGAAGAAACGCATGAAGAACAATACCGAAGCAAAATGCTGGCGGCTTTAAACGCCGGGAACATCGGTGACGAAAATGACCGGGTTGCGGCTGTAGATAAAACGATTCAGACGTGGCGCTGCGCAAACCGAGGTGCATCCCTCCAAAGTGGTCTGGAAGATGAGAAGCAATGGAAAGCGCTCCTTGCCATGATGGATTTAATTGCATGGCGAGGTCATGCAAGCATCCCGCAAATTGAATGCTACTGTGAGCAACTTGGAAACTCTCCTCTACGGCTTGTGGTAATGCCAAACGGCAAACTGGGCCTGTATGTAGCCCCACGAGCTGAAGAACGAAACGATGCAGCTGAGAAACACAAATGGGCTATACGTGTGGTATTGAGTCTGACGCGTACCGGTGTGAAAGAGGTATCTCGCTCATGGGCTCTGGTTAACGAACTGAGCGTATCTGAATGCACCCTCAAAGAATGGCCGCTGGTGGATGAGTGGAAAGGGTTAAAGTCTGTATTTGAAAGCTACGACCGGAAACTTAAAGCTCTGGCAGACATTGAACTGGGCCGTGAGACTCTCAAGCGTCTGAATCCCAGCAACCAGGAAGGTCTGAGCGAGCTGGCAGAATTGTGGATTAATGCTTTTGAAGAAATGAACTTCTACCGACCGACTGGCGGGATCGTTCAAAAGCCAGTAATGATGATCCCGATTGGTCTTATTGTCGACCGTGAGGAGTGGTCATACTTATATCTTGGTACACGCGGCTCTGCGGTCGAGTATATCTATCAGAATCTGAATGATAAGGCACTCAAGGCCCGGGTAGCCCACCGTCTGATTTCAAATTACGAGGTCAAAGAGGGTAAGCTCGATAATCTTGCCAATAAGAAAACAAGTCTGGGTCTCTTTTGCACAAAACAGCGCCCGGACATGGCCCCTTTTAGCGCAGACCGAAACATAGAGACATATGGGCCTGATTTCGGCGTTAACCATGCTGTGCTTACGCATATGGTATCGTTTAAATCGCAGATAGCGCTGATTCAGCAAGAGGCAGATCGCGGCTTACACCGTCGCTTCACGATAGCCAGCAACCTGGTCAGTTCAGCCGGGGAGTTGCTTATCGATCAACTGCTCGGCGATGCGGCGCGAGATGCAGATGAGCCGGTAGATATTCTTGAGGTGGTTATTAACCCAGCGCCAACCGGTGAACCAGGGGCGAAGCTGAAGAAGAATGGTGAGACATTCTGGCATAAGCACTGGTGTGATTTGTGTAAGCCAGGAACCGAAGAAAGCCTGGCACTCTCCCACATTCACGCGCCGGATCACGTCATTACGCGGACTTCGTTCAGTTCCAAGGAGGATGCCATCCTCTTCGTACTCAAGACGATGCCGCAGGCCAGAAAATACGAAAAGGATTTCTTCCGCGACAATGATTTCGATGTACCTGATGGGATTATTGAACGGTGGATAGACCGTTAATCATATGCAGTATGAATAAAAAAAAGCCCGCTTTAGTCGTTGCAAGCGGGCTTTTTATTTCTTCGCGTTACAGCTGTGGCATCAATTACAAAACGGAACGGCTTGGTGCCGGGGCGAAGAACGGAGAAAGGGATAGGCACGAGGTGGTGATAATGTTGCTATTCATATGGGGTATGAATAAGAAACAGCCCACTTGCGAGTACTAAGTGGGCCATTGAGGGTCAGGCATAAGACTCAGACAGAGCAGTAGCGGCTTCAAGCGCCGGTTCAAGCGACAGGCTGTTATCGCTGATAACATTCCATCCCTCATTGCCGTAAACAAAATGGACGTAACCTGCACGTTCAGTTTCTTCAGGGCGATAAGCATAGAAGTAGTCTTCATCAGTAGAGAACATGGCTTCAACAATACGTTCTACGTTCGTAGAGCGCTTCAGCACAATCTCTTCTGAGTCGAATACCGAGATGCTATATCCTGCTTCAATCAACCCGGTTGCTGCTGCCCGGGCAATTTCCTGCTCAATACGTTGCCGCTGATCTACGTTCATGCCTGCTGCTCCTCGATGGGAAGTGAAGTCGAACACACGAGAAAGCATGAACTATAGTTCACATTTAATCAATAAAAAAGGGAACTATACTTCACTTATTCTTGGTTTTTTTTAATACTGGTAGTCCTGCAAGCGCATCGTTCCAATGCTGCTCGCGTTCCTCATTACCTGAAATATTACTTATCCATCTTTCGGACTTGCCCCAGCGCTGTGCCAGCGCCTGCCGCGTCCAGCCTTTGCGTTTCATCTCTGCTTTAAATTCATCGCTGGTGGGTTTGTACATAGGTTAATCCACGTGAACTATAATTCACCTGATAGTACGGTAAGGCTGGTTAAGTAACAACGGGATATCGACGGTCATCTTCCGTTCCCGCACACGGGCCAGTGCTCCTGGCTATACTGAGTCAAAAATGCGGAGGACACATTATGTTTGAACGTATAAGCAGGTTTTTCGCTGGCGCAACAAAACAGGAGAGGGCGGAACCGTCAGTCTCTATACCTGAACCTGTTACTCTTGAGGGTGATAACGCGCCATCAGCTATCGAACATGACAGAAAAATAGTCCATGACAGCAGGGTATTTATACATAGGTCTTTAGGCTTTATACTTATGGTATATTCTCCCGAATTATTCAGAAAAGCCATTAATCATGACATATGTCTTGGCTATATATATGGTTATATCATAGCGGCAATAGGTGACGACGAAGAGTTATGTAAAGCATCGGAAAATCGTCGATGGGATGTTGTCGCTGCCTATTATCGAAGTTTATTGGATTATTCAGCTGAAGCTTACTATGAGAAAACTGTAAACGCGATGGATAATTACCACTTCAAACAAGCAAGAAATGTAAGCGTAATGGATTATCACAAAAACAAAATCAATCCTGATGGCGATAATCATCATTTGCGTTTTCTAATGACCGAAATAATTGAAGATAGGGTTGAATAAATACACGTTTCGTCACATGAACGACCTATGGTTTACTGAATATAACGACAACGAACCATAGGCCAGAAAAAATGACACTTCAAAAAGCCAACGAAAAACGTATTGAAAACTTCCTAGCCAAACAAATTCGTCATAACGGTAAGATTTTATCAATGCGTGAATTTATGGATTCACTCATTGCTGACGGCTATAGCCCACGTGCAAAAGCGGAACAGAAAGTAGGACACCCCAGCAGCCGTCAAACCTTTCGCTGGAACAACGAGCAGCAAAGGGAGCACCAGATTAAGCGAGCTCTGGGGGGTACTGTTCTGAAATATTCAATGGTGTCATCTGACGGCTCATTTTATGACATTGAAAAAATTGCCTATGATTACGTCATTGAAAAAATGGGCGGGGTTAACGTTAAGCCGGAAACGATGTGTTTTGCGATTTTCAACAGCCCTTCATCATTGCGGGGCGGGAAGAGAGAGCGCTGTGTAGCTGTCTATAGCCGCACTGTGGCAACAGAGGAACAACGGGTCAGGAGCATGTTATCTACTGACTTCACGCATTATGATCTGGTCTGGTTCGGTGAAGCCACTTCCCAGAAGGAAGCGCTGGAACTAGCCGAGGGATAATATCAATTAGCCACCAAGGAAATAACCGGGGTGGCTTTTTTGTTTTAAACGATTAAAAATAAGCCAAATCACTTCGTCACAAGCATGTGGGTGGTAATATAGACATATAGGCAATCACATTCAACTGGAGGCTAATATGTCAGATTTAATTGCAGCAAGATATGATGAAGTATCAGCTTCCGAGTTTGAAGATGATATGGTTGTCATTGTCATTACCGATGAACAGAGTGAAGATATTGAGGTTATTTCAGACCTTGATGATCTTTTCGTTAATACTGAGGTTGTGGTTATTGATGGTGACGCTTTAGAAGTCGACTATGATAACGCTGGATATTTTTCATCAGAGAATAGCTATGAAGTTTCAGTAGACGATATGTTATTCGACAATACCGTTGGTGAGCAACTTATGGATTGTGGTTTTTTCGGCACTCAAAGCTAATAGATACTCGTTATTTATTATCGCGTCCCAATCGTCATGCAGGTGTGGTTATTTATTTACTGAAAAGCCATGTTTTAAATAACAGGCAACGATAATCTAACAGGAGCGGCTATGAAACTCGAAAACATTAACAAAGAGCAGCAGCTCTATGTTCTTAAATGTGGCTCTATTCTATCAAGCTACGGATTTGATCTCCTGCATACAAAAGCAACCGCCGTAGCTGACTGGATGGACGTTGAAGCACCAGTAGCTGCACTGGGTACAGAAGAACATTTTGAACAATGTGCAGAACTCATGCGGCGCGGGCAGGTATATGCTAACGCTTCCCGGAAATGCTGCCCCGGTAATCTTTCCCCCCAACTAATTGGGCTTGAAGGTTGTCGTGTTAGAGTCACTACCGATGACGGTGAGGAACGCTGTTTCTGGGTTGCAAAAACGACCGGATGGATGCCGGGTCACCTCGAAGTTCCACGCTCGAATACGGCTTATGGCCACCCTGCACAAGCGCATTACAAGTCAGTTCAGACTATTCGATAAGTCACCGGTGCTCCGATTTCGACATGATGCATACCAACCAGACTCACTACTGTTGTCATCGACAAGAATGACAACAGTAGTGAGTATCTATGGCTTATCCTCGGAAAACAGCCCATTATTCATGCCTCCCTCTTCCGGTATGGCATAGCTCACATGGCTTCAGATAAAAATCAAACCGATAAACTCGCCCGCGATATTAAAGACAAGGTTCTCGCCAGGCCTGCTGGCTCATCAGGAGAACCAGTGGAGTACCGGAGTGTCCATGAATTTATGACACTAACCCGCACGGGAACCCCTGCTGATGCCCGCCAGTTCCGGCTGGCTGTTAAAGCTAAGGGAATAGCTATCTGGCCTGATGATGACCCACGCGTAGGGCAGCAATTTGCACGTGACGGCATTCGCTGGGAAGTTCGTCTGAAGACCTTCCGGCCTGAGAGTCAGGATTCATTTGACGATGACCTGGATGAGAAAGTCTCACCAAAACGCTTTGGATATCGCCGGTACGGTGCGATGTCCCGTCCTGATCAGAAGAAATTCAGCGACAGGGTATACTTCAACTGCATGGAGCGGTGTGTCGTCACCGGTGTGAAGACAAAATGCAGGGGAGAAGCAGCACATCTGATTGAGCATCATAAAGCGGGCTCTGACCACTGGAGTAATGGCCTGTGGCTTCGGGCAGACATACATCGGTTATACGACAACGGCCTGTGTGTGATTAATCCCAGCACCCTGACAATCCATTTCCACCCCACTATCCTGGCTAAGGATGACGATCTCATCGCGTATGAAGCTCGGCCAATATTACCGACAAGAAAACCTGTAAACCCTGCCTGGTTAAAATCCCGGTGGGATGAACTTACCTGGCCGAAGTAAGCATCGTGTCTGACAACGGTAGTGAGGCCTAATCATTACCGTTGTCGTAGCAAACGGGCTTCAATGCTTGGCTCATTATCGTTGTCACCAGTCTGGTCAGCTCATAACTATTGCCATCGGCACTGAGATGCCGTCCTGCGCATCGAACTCACATCCATTGTCACTCGATTTTTGAATCTGCCGGGAGTGTAACCAGTGACAATGGTAATGATCACCTTCACATAATTAACGAACCGTTACTACTGGTAAGAGGGTGCATGGTCGACAACGGTAATGACAATTAAGGAAAGTACCTTTCTGTAATGACAACGGTAGTGACTTAATGGTTAACCCTTGTCTGGTTACCGGCAATCAAGTACAGGAACTATGACAATGGTAGTGAGTCATTACCATTGTTATGGCTCATCATACTATCCCTATATACAGCAAGTAGACGGCGTTGCTCACTACCATCGTCATTGGTTGCATGGGTAGCAGAATGTTAGATGACAACAGTAGTGATTCTGGTGCTTCACCATCCGCCTGGTGACAACGGTAATGAGTGATCGAGATCACTATCGTTGTCGCAGCGTTCGGTATGGCTACAACCGGCAAGTTGTGCCTCGACAATGGTTGTGATCCCGCACTCACTTGATTCGTCATCGCCGGAACGACCCCACTGAAATGTACTTGGAAACGATGACAATGGTAGAGACTTGAAAAAATCACATCCATTGTCATTGACCAATCAGGTTAGCTACGACAGCGGTTGGACTCATTTCCATTGTCACCGACAGGCCATGTATTCATACAACGACAACGACAGGGAGTGACGCGGTCACTACCACGGTCATTCATCCCGCCCCTCAAGTACGAGCAGACAGTACGGCGAGTGAATCCTTACCATAGCTACCTGAAAGGCCTGATTAACCTGGAATGCATATGACAACGGTAATGACCAACAGAACTCATTTCCGTTGTCATTGTGCTGGTGGAGCAGTAAGAACTTGGTCTGAATCATGAATGACAACGGTAGTGAGTATTCTTAGTCAATACAGTGGTCATTCAAATGCGCCGGGAGCAAATGACAGCGGTAGTGAGTCAAATCACTCATTACCGTTGTCATTGTGTCATGGGAATCAGCGATAAATCCGTACTGACGATGCCGACAATGGTAGTGAGCGGTATGAGGTCTTCTCCGAGAAGCTGCTCTGGAGAGTTGTCGATGATGACAACAGCAGTGAGCTGCCAAGACTCATTGCCGATGTCATGGTGTCATGGGTATCAGCGATTTGTCTGTACCGGCGATTCCGACAATGGTAGTGAGCGGTGTAAGACCTTCCCTGAGAAGCTGGTCTGGAGAGATGTCGATGATGACAACAGTAGTGAGCTATCTAGTCTCATTACCATTGTCATGAGTGGTCACCCCGCAATGACAACAGTAGTGACCGCGTCACTCAATACCGTTGTCATTAAGCTAAACAGGATTCTCTGACGATGTGCAGGGAGGGAGGGTTCCAGGCCGTCATCTGACAGCCCGGAGGGAATGCTAGCTGGCGGGATTGTTCTTTTTCTGGCTTCTAAGGCTGCGAATGTAGTGAAGTTCTTCAGCTGTTAAGTCATGGATGGTTAACGTTTCATCCCCATCAATGGGCTCATCTGGTGGGCACAATTCACCTTCCAGTGGCTCACCATTATTTTTACCCGACGTGCCATTGTTCTCCTCATCAGCATCACCCTCGCCATCACCATCAGGTGGTGGTTGGATATTGTTCAGATTCAAATCAGGATCGCGTTTGTGGATCTGGAAATAAACCTTCCCATCTTTTTTTACTTCGGTGTACTGAAGGTAACCAATGGATGCCAGCTCCTCCAATGCCTTACGTACTGTGGCGTTCTGGCTGTTGGCACGGGTCTTAAGATTTAATCGGTTCTTAAGTCTCGTTAAGGAGATCGGGATTGGATTTGGTGGAAGTGACTCAATGAACGTGTAAAGCGCCTGTGCGCTCTCTTTTTTCGCCAGTTCCTTGATAGCCTTCAGCTGCATCAAAACCTTGTGGTCGTACTGATACAACTCGAATATCTTAGGGTCTATCTGTAGCTCTACCTGATCAGAGTCCGGGTCAAGCAAGGCAGACTGCACCAGGTGCGTCGTATACACCTTTGACGAGTGGGTGCTGGTGAAGGACAACATCACGGATGCCAGCCTGCGTAACGACGCGTCGATACGCTTACGGGATGCGGTAGAGGAACGATAATTTTCAGGGTTACAGAGCTTCAGAAACTCAGTAAATTTGAGGCTGATCTTATCGTTATCAATCGGATGGTTAGCTAGCGTTCGGATGATTCCCATCCACGTTTTGAAGTCAACAGACATATCGAGGCGCTGACCCACGATCGAGATATTGGTGAAACCCTCGCTCTCCATCAAAGAAAGTGTCTGTAGTTCTTTCGTGGCATCAAAGCCAACAGTTTTGTATTCACGACTCTGACGGCCAACGCTTTTTGGTGATGGCACAAACAACCCAAGGCGCATGAGCGCGATAGACTGAACCGTCCTGCTGCTATTAGGACGTAAAATAATTTCTTTACCTGTCTCTCTCTCTGTTACAGAGAAAGCCCTGGTAACCATCTGGCCTTGCTGCTCAGAATCTTTCTCATTGGTCATAGTGGTTTATCGACTGTATTAATCAACAGATTATTGAATACTATCGCCCAAAGCCCTCAGTGTCACTTAAGGGATCTCTGCGACGATCTCAGATTGTGCATAAGTCCAGGCTAAAAAAACGCCACGACTAAATATAAAACTCTGAAATTCACATAAAAACAAATACATACGTAGTTTATCAACAAAGGATCAATTCCGGTGAAAAAGATCCTTTAAAAAATCACTACCATTGTCGCCGCAATCACTACCGTTGTCAAAAAACTCACTACTACCGTTAAAAAACTCACTACCAATGTCAAAATAATCACTACCGTTGTCACCGATTGGCTTCCAGGCCTTGTGCCGTCTGGCTTCCGAGCTGCGGGGATCTCTTGTGATCTATGGGAACTCGTAAGGTACTAATTATTGGAACTACCTTGTGGAAAATGGGGATAAATTCTCTCTTCGAGTTAAATCAACATCGAATAGCTAAATTGTCGAAAATATGTACGGGCATGAAAGGAAAATGCGTATAGAAAACAGTGGATAAGATTTTAATAATTTTGTTTCATCATACAGGTGATAGATGGTATCTATATGAATTATAATAGAAATATACTCAAAACTCTTTAAGAGTTATACCTTCAGATCACACAATAAAACTCACTACCATTGTCACAAATACTCACTACTAACGTCGAAATAGTCACTACCAATGTCATTTTAATCATTACCAATGTCAAAAAAGTCATTACCATTGTCATAAAATGCCCTTGAGCCCAGTAACCATGCGGCTTGCAGCGTACAGGGATCTCTTTTGTACTCCGTTGCACCTTTGGGATCTCTTTATTGGAACTGTCCTGTGGAAAAGTATCTTTTTTGCCTTCGTCAGCTACTGACTCGGTGCTTTACTGATTGTGTAAACAAAACGATAAGAGGCACTCACATGTACGCAACTGCAAAAGAAATTATCGCAAAGCTGCAAAAAATGAACCCTGACGAAAAGGTGCTAGTCCGTGTCTGGTACAAGTCTGATGTTCAGGAGTTAGCAATAGACCGAAACATGCCGCAGGTTTCAGCTAGCGAAGCTGAGTCGACCTTAGCGTTGATAGACCGAACTCACGATGGTGATATCGGTATCAACTGGGATGTTGTTCAGAGTGGTATTGAGACAGTTCGTAGTGGCCAAATTTAAGCAACCGAGTAACAAGGACGTGACTCAACTAATCCACATATCCACCGGGTAGATCAACAGATCGATCCAGATTAAGACCAAATAGAACCAAAAAGATCCCCGCTCCCGCAAACCCGCAGCTGGTAAGCTCTGAAGACCTGCCCCGGTGGGGTTGAGAGGGAAAAAAGTGAGCTCTGAAGGGCTGTCGGTGGGGTTAGCCTGGTAGCTGGTGGTGTTCAAAGGGAATAACGGTGGGATTGGAAGGGGAAAGGAACTTAATTATCAACATCTGCTGTGCTAATGAAAACATCAAATAAAAACATAATCATACGTAACAAATCTCAAAAATAGGTGATCGGTATTCATTTTTTGTCCACACTGGCAGCAGATCAAAAATTTGATGTCAACGACATTTATCCGATTCATCTCTGAAATAACGTATTGATTTAGTACAAATAAAAACCAATACCCGATAAATGGGGACTAAATGACCCCTATTTCTCATGATCAATAAAAATCACCGTGATACATTCGCCCGGACTGGGCATTCCAAGATACCCGGAAAATAACAATAAAACTGGGGGATCCACACGATGAACTCGAATGAAGTTCTTCTTTTCAAGGACGCTATTCCCGACTTCAATCAGCCGTCGACTGGAAAGCTGACGGTGACAAAAAATTCATCAGTACAACCTGTATCACTGCTCCGCCTGGGCGTTTTTACTCCCAGTTGCCGAACAGAGGCAACGGTCACGCTAAACGTGACGGAAGCGCTATCCAGTCTGGAAATTGCAAAACAGGAAGGGTACACGGACATAAAGATCACCGGCCCGATGCTGAATTATTTCCAGGACTTCCGGTGCTGGACAGCAATCGTCCATTCCTTCAGCGTATCGCCTGATGCGCTGAAAGGTAACCGGATTAAAATGCCCTTTAGTGAATTTGCCAAACTCTGCGGCTACCCATCAAAACGCTACAGCACGAAACTGCGCAATGAGATAGCCGATTCGTTGACGAAGATTCGCTCAAAAAGCATTCGGTTTGAGAAGAACCCGGGGATCACCAAGTTCAAAGTAGCCGGGTTGCTGAAAGAGGCGGAATTTGATGGTGAAAGTGATTACATCATCCTGGAAGCCGACGAACGACTCTGGGATTTGTACCGTTCAGATCATCTTACTCTGTTGCGGAAGAAACCCCTGGAGCTACTTACCAGGAATGAAACGGCTCAGGCGCTCTATACATTTTTTGAAGCGCTACCTCAACATCCAGCCCCGATCACCTTTGACAGACTTCGACAGCGTTTACTGCTCAATGGGCGCATTGCCGAACAGAACCGGAAAATGCGAACTGCTCTCGATGTGCTTGCCAGCATCGGTTACCTGAAATTTTACTACCTGGTGGACACCAGCGTACCCACCATTCAGATCACGGATCGGAATCCCAAACTAACAGGTTCCTGATGTTTGAAACGTCTTTTTGCCCGGTTCCGGGAATGTGCTGTCTCATTCCCACCGGTCAAAAACACTAAGTTGACGTTTCCCTCTCAAACCCACCCGTGATTTTGTAGTCGCTAAAGGATAAATAGTCCCATTTACATCTGAAAAGCTGATGGGGCGCGTCAGGCCTCTATTGAATACAACTTGTATTACCATGAAAAATAAAGAAAATAACACTCCTCTTTATAATTACTGCTGTTCGCCTAATCCCAAAAAGATACTTTTTTAATCTGCACAGTTTTTATCGCCGGTGGGAACGAGAGGGAAGGGGAAAATATACCCGGTGGGATTGAGAGGGAAGGCCTGTAGAAAACAACCCGACAATCTTTTGTCGGCTGGAATGACCAGGGTAAATTAAGTTCTGGAGGATAGTTATGACTTCGACATTTGGTAAGCAGCTGAAGCTTTATGCAGACCGGCAAACGGGCGCAAAACGTACTGCTCTTGATTTTCAATATGTGGTTTCGCCTGGTAAGGATGCGTTTCCCACGGTGAACATCACTATGGCTCCGATTGCTGATGGCGCAAAAGAAGCCCAATGGGAGCTTAAGCGCGTCATCCAGCTGAATCGCTATGAATTAACTCAATGTTGCGCGGTATTGTTCGGGCTGGAAAAGGAGATGAGGGCAAACTTTCACGGAACCGATAAAAACAAAGGTTTTACGCTCATCAACAATGGTGCATCCGGCTGCGGGATAAACTTTTCTCATGGTGGGGATATGCTGACGCATATGTTGAACCATGCCCAAAGAATGGAAGTAGGGGCATTTATTCTGAAACGGCAGGCGGATGCGTGGGATATGAGTGTCAGTGACGTTCTTGCACTTTTGCGTCAGTCCGTGGCCATCAAACGGGCATAAGATCACGAAGCAGGTTCAAGAACAGGCTTACCGTACAACAATTTTCAAATCCAAACTGACCCTACTTAACTTCAACTGGAAGGCGCTATGACAGAACATCAGCAGAATAGAAATGTTTGTGAAGTCGGGTTAGCCTGTGAAGCCATGACGATTGATCCCAAAACCATTCAGTCAGCAGTAATGCGTAAAGAAGCCACGCAAGTTGTTATTCCTCACTTTAAGGGGGTTTGTCCTGCTTTTGTCGAATGGGCTGAACAATGCTTACCTGGCGATAAACTTCCTCGTGGGAAATTTTTTAGGTCACGAGAATGGATGCGTCAGTTCACCACTTGCCAGATAAACTACAAGACAGATCATCCAGATGAAGGAAAGTATGGATGGCTTTTTGAAGGAACCAAATATTGAAAAGTTAAGGAGATATGATTAATGCTAATTTATGCCGCAGATCTGATTTTACCCTTAAAAATTCTGCTGGTGGTATTTGTCGTGACTATCATAGGCGCTACCATCGGGTTGAAATTTGTACGCTCCGAAAACAAGATCGTTTGCATGTGGCTCGTGCCAATAGGCTGTCTTGGGGGAATTTTTGCATTGATGATGTTTCCATCAATTACCACAAATGATTTGTTGCTCGGCAAGAGATGGTCGGAAGATTGTCGCGTGGTCGAAAAATACGAACGCCACGCTTTTGAAGCACCGACGAACCGGCTGATTTGTTCGGGGGTTGATGAGCATGTTAATTCAGAAAGTTATGCGGTATTAACGAAAGCTTACCGGGAGCGGGGGGGAGAACTTATTTCGGGATCCCATAGTGTTGAAAACTAGCCTTCAAATCTAATGCTACGGAGTTTTCATGAATAATAATCACAATGTTTTTCCTTGCAATGAATTGGGTATGGGTGATTCCAAATCGGAATTGGAAAGACTCCTTGAATTATGTGAATCCACTCCGCAAACAGGCGAGCCTAACCCCCAGATAGCTAATATGCAAGCATTTTGGAATCGATAACTGGTGGCTCATCTCATATCACTGGCTTCAATTTTTGCTCTCATATTCTTAATGGCCGTAAATTTTCCACACTCAACGATGCAGAGATAAAACAGCTAACATCTCTTCGCAATGAGGGGCGAAAAGACGGTTTTGTGGTCAGAATTCAACCTGTTGATGTAACCCCTGAACTTCAGCTTGAAAGGTATCTTGCGTCAAGTTGGGAAAGCGAAATCGAGATTTATAAACGCGTACCGTCGATTGTCGTGATCTGTAAAATCTCAGGTCTGTCTGCATTGGCAGGCTCGGGGAACAAAATGTTTTTAAATATGGATTACTTAAGTTGCGGAACTGAAACTGATGATCAGGATTGCCAGGATTAAGTCACTGATTGGCGGTTGCAACGAGCTTTGGGTTTGTTAGACTGGCCTGACATACCTTCCCCCATCGCGGGGTGCGTTGTCGGAGTATCAAAATATTGTTTTCCCCTATGCGGGGTTTAATTAGTGAGTAGCGACTGCCCGGGTTAGCGCCTGACCCGTGTCAGACTTCTGAAGGATATTTTGATATTAACCGTCCAGCTGGACGGTTTTTTTTCGTCTGTTTTTAATTTGGATAGTGGTATGGGTAGAAAAAAACAATCAAACCGCAGTGTATCAGCGCCAGCTGTTGATGCTGAAAAAGAAATTATCGACCCGAGATGGAACATCTTTTTCTTTGCGGCAATTGACCGACCGTGGGTGCTTAACCCGCATCTTTTTTACGCTGAACAAGCGCAGGAACGTTTGCTGTCGCAGTTCAGTGATGTGGAGATCAGGAGTGAAGCGACAAAGAAAGGCGAGTCATTTATAGAGTCAGCTGGAGACTGGTTCAATCCTGATTACCACGACGAAAGTGACGTATACGAGAATATTGAACAGATTGAAGCTTGCCACTGGGTTGCGTTGCGGGAAATGAAGGTCACGGTCACGCTTTCCCTGACCGCTGGGATGTACCACCAGTTTGACAAGGCATTACGAGATCTGCTTATCCGGGAGGCCAGAAGCTGGCGGTGGCTCGACATGGTTGTGATATCAGATTTGATCTGGAACCTCAGTTTTCCGAGGCTTATGGATTTGATGGAATGGCTGGGTATTGAAGTACGAAACATGCCATGTTTCCCGTTAATCAGTGCATGTCATCAGGTTGTCAACGTTTATAAACATGGAGATGGTGATGCCCACCAGAAACTGGTTAATGCTCACCCGGAGTACTACTCAGTATGGCAATGCGAAGGTTATCCGCAAGAGAGACCAGCTCGCCACGAAGAACTTGAAGTTTCCGAGGAACAGTTTAGAGAATTTGCCGAGGCGATAACGGTGTTCTGGAAGAGTCTGCCGGAAGGACTATCTTATTCGGGGATGGGAAAAGAGCCTAAGTGGTTTGGCAAGGCTTATGAAAAAGTGAAGTGCGACAAAGAAAAACGCGAGCGTAAAGCGGAAGAATAGTGGGGCACTCTAGCCCCACCGAAACAAAAGGAGAGTCAGACAGCCGGTGACGGTTGCCAGCCTGATTGAGTCTGGATCCATTTGCCTACGGAAATCATGTCGTAACCACCGTTCCCGTAGGACGACTTCACTTCTTCTATTTCGACTGGAACCGCCAGCTCGATGGGGCGGAACCAGCCATCATCACCGACTGTATACCGGCCTTCATGTTCCTTGCTCATTTCGCAGACCCGGCTGGGTGGAAGCCAGAAACCTTCATTTGCTCTTTCGGATGCGATACGAATAGCTTCATCCACGGAAGCGACTTCCCGGATGTGTTCGTTATGCGCGTTTGACATTTTGATCAGAAATGACTTCATAGAACCATTTTCCTCAGCTTAGGCCGGTAACGTTAATCGTCGGGGCGGTCGGTAATATTCCGGCGATAGTGTCCTCATATTGTACTCTGGCATGATGCATAACAGAAATTTGAGAGCGCGGGATTGAGAGGCGAAGTAGTTTGATGATAATCGCTGCGGGTGTACTATCAGCCTGATTCCTGGACTGAAGCCGAACGTCCAGCCGTGGTAAAACTGGTGAACGATGTTAACCTGGCATCGAGATATCGAGACCGTAACCATCTGACTGAATAAGGAGCTTTTATGCCGAATGGGAGAGTGATTTTTAACAAAAGAGGCCGATGGGACTGGCTTGATAGCGGTTGTGATATAGATGAGGATGAATTAAAGCAGGAAGAGTGGTTTGTTGGCGATATGTATTATCCGCCAGACTTTGAATACGATACGTCAATGCATGATCACCAGATTACAGAGTGGTTGTCTAAACCTGAAGAGCTGGTGCGGTATGAGCGAGGGCGTTAACTCAATTTGCTTATCTGAACTGGCTACATGATCTTTCAGCGTGGCCATTTCGGTTCTTCACATTTCCCTGACTCCCTCCTGACAGAACCGACTATTTCATCCATGAACCGCAAGAGCGGTAACTAAATGCCATATCGTGTGGCAGAGTGGTTTGCTCCAGTACCCGTCAAAATAGTCCAACATACAAAAACAGGGTAGCCTGCCCCGGGCTTCACCCGGGCCAGGCTACCCGGAGTCGAACCGTTAACCCGGAGTCGTGGGTGAGTAACGTCGAGTGCCCGCCTGAATTCCGTGCGGCCACCAGCATTGGCTTCACCTTTTTCCGACCGACACTTTCGTGCTGGTTTGCGGCCGCATCTTCGCCGGGCCGGAACACCCTGCATTTTGTGCCGGTGGCCATCACCGGTATTAGGATAAAGGGAAGAATATCGGTGATGGATTCCGGGATAATCGCCGGGAAAACCCGGGCAGAATTCACGTAAATCACCCTCTATTAGTCCAACATACAAATAAACTTCCCCTTTCTGCCCCTGCGCTTCGCTTGGGGCAGAAAGGGGAGCCGTACCTGAAACCTCCGTGTCGTTTTCAGGATCGGGCCCGTGCCCGGGGTAACCATTCTGCCCGGGCCCACCATTTTAAAAAGAAACCGCCGTGCCCGGTCTGGCCATTTCCCCCGCCTGCGGCAACCGGGCCGTGCCGGTCTTTCCGTCCGGTTCCTGCAAACCCCACATAGGGACTCCGGTCGCTGGATGAGCCATGCGAGAAAATATGAGAAAAAGAGAGAAAAAAAGAGAAAAAAAAGAGGGGCCGGGGGCGCGAGGGTTTCAGTGGGTATAAAGGTCAAGGGCGCTTTGCAGGGTGGACGCGGGGGTGTTGACCCTGATCGCATTTGTATGTTGGACTAATTTTGCATATATGAAGACAAGAAAAGACGCGCTGCCGACAGAGCAGGTATACTCTCGCCATCAAATGTGCGGCCAGCGGCGGGGGATAGGTAACGACCGCAGGCCTCCGCGACCGGTATCAATGATGATGATGCCCTGCCAGGTAAAGAGTAGTGACGACGAAAGTGAAGGTGAAGAAAACCCGGGCCGAACGTAAGCAGCATAGCCGGGACATGCAGGCCAAACATGAAGCGGAAAAAAAGGCCGCTAACCTGCGTAATATTCTAAAGAGAGACATTCTGGCCACGCTGGGTATCCCTAAAAATCACGGTGGGCGGGCAGCTCTTTCTACATTCATCACCGAGCACTTACTGAAGGGTGAGAGTCAGGTTCAGATTGTTGCCATGCTAACCGGCAGCGAATTGATGAAGCGGGCACAGCTTGCCGAAATCGAGCGCCTGAAGAAGATCACGGAACTGGCCAATCAAACCCGCAGAAACGAGATCACCAACCGGGCGTTTGAGCGCCTGGGTATCACAACCCGGCATCCAATGGGCGATTTAGTGCTGAGCATGGTGCGCGAACTGGCAAACCAGAATTTAAATACCGGTGAGATAGTAGAACGCCTGAATGATAACGAAACCGTACTGGAATCGCGCCGCCTGCACAAAGAGAAGCGAGCGGATCTTGAACGTCAGATTGATGAAGGTATTGCCGAGCGCAAAAAGACCCGTGTTGATATGCGGGAAGTGCTCGCCTACATGGCCCAGAAGAACGGTACAACGTATACGCCTCCCGCAGACACCTGGCGATCTCCTGAACATCCGAATGGCGATTCACCGACCCGGCATAATGGAAAAATCAGAGAGAGCCGTCTGACCGGCGCTGAAAGCACCCAGAAAGAAAACCCACGTCAGTACGGTTTGCCCAACCTGAAAACCAGTAGCGCTTCCATCAACAAGGCCGGAATGAGTGAGGCCATTAAGCTGGTGGGCGGACGTGTGACGG
Source organism: Kosakonia radicincitans DSM 16656 (assembly GCF_000280495.2). Lineage (NCBI taxonomy): Bacteria > Pseudomonadati > Pseudomonadota > Gammaproteobacteria > Enterobacterales > Enterobacteriaceae > Kosakonia > Kosakonia radicincitans. The sequence goes on along the minus strand of NZ_CP018017.1, from coordinate 255,773 downwards.
AATTTCGCACCTATCTTTATGAGCATCGCGATACGGGACTACGCGCTGATGTGCTGGCTCGCCGGTTTATGGCTGAGTCAATGCAAGGCAAAAAGATGGTTGACCCTGTGCCGGTCAATGAACCAGATAATCTCCCGGCTCCCACACACGAACCTGCCAAACGTAAATGGACGAAGGAAGAAAAGCAGGAAGCGCGTGACCGTGCGCTGGCCGCAGCAAGCCAGGTCGGAAAGCTTAAAGAAGCGGAAACCAACGGCATTACGCACGATGTAGTGCGAGAATCGCAGCCAGCACCCCAGCCAGCCCTGATCTCCGTCGAAGTTGAACAATCCCGCGTCTCCATGCAGGAACCGTCTGTTGCGCCCCTGGCGCACCCTAAACGTGAAGGCTCTACAACCTGCGTGGTGACCAGGCCGGATCAGGCTGATTTCGCTGCTACCGTCCGTCGAAACTGTAACGACCGCTGCGTGATTACAGGAGCAAGCTTACGCCGCAGGACAGAGGCCGCACACCTGGTAGAGCATAGTGCTGGTGGTCTGGATCACTGGAGTAATGGCTTGCTGCTTCGTATCGATCTGCACCGGCTGTTTGACGACAACGTCCTTGCCATTTGCCCGGAGACGTTGACCGTCCACGTTGACCCTGTCGCGCAGGCCGAAGATCCCGATTTGCAGCAATACGATGGCCATGTGATTACCGGGCTTTGCCGTCCGATAGACCCGGCGAATCTCGTCATGCGCTGGGAGCGTTATCAGCGCCGGTTAGAACTGACCAAGTAAAACCGGTAATCCATCAGGTGCGAATCGTGGGAATGCGCCAGCTCGGTAACCCCACGTCACCGGATTGAACCATCACAAAAAAGGAGCCCACCGGGCTCCCCAAAAACGAATTGTTTTATTGTTCCTGCTTAGTTCTACGTAGGTACTCTTCAGCCTTTATCTTTATTTGCACGAGTTCAGCGTAAAACTCACGTTCCATTTGGTATGTTGGCATCTGAGTATAATACTCTTCCACCTGTGGCCAAATTCGCTGAAGTTCTGCATATAAATCATGGAGAGCTCTATCTGCCCAAGATGACGATTGGTAGGATTCAAGCTTTCTGATAGTGGCGCTAAGATGTACTAAACGCGCCACTAATACTTTAGTGTTTACGTATTGTGTTACGGTTCTATCCATGTGGTTTAAGTTACTCATATTATTCCCTAATGAGGTGCTCGCAGAATTACGAGGCAGAGATAACATAACCTTAAAACCTACATACGTGTAGCCCAATCATTACTTTATAGCTAAAAATGCCAGATTTACTCTATGGCCCCCAATCCCTACAGACCTACAGCAGATCTCGTCCACATAGGTCAGTTCCAGCGCAAACTATGGGATCTGAATGTTTGTCGAACGAAAACTTACGGTAGTGAAGTAATTGCCTGAAACATTGTAAATAACTTGCATAGAAAACGCCCTCAAAACAGCGTCCTTTTTTTATCGAAGTTTCAACGGTTCTGGTAGAGTTGTTTTCTGACAGATTTTATTATTAACGTGAGTGGACGCGTCTGGCGAATAAGCTGGTGCAACTTCCCGAAGCCCTCCAAACACCAGGAGACTTAATTTATGGAACTATCAACAATTTCTGAAGCGTTGATTGGTGGTTTAGTTGGTGGCACTATCGCAGCAGGTTCCATCCGGGTATTATTCATTCCAGAAAAGTTTGAGTGGATATTGTTAGCCTGTGTTGTCCTTGCCACTGTTGTTACCTTTTTCTTTGGCCACTCTATACCAAATCCATTTATGATGATAAGCAACATGTATAGTTATTGAATATATAAGACCGTGCTCGTTAGACGTGCTCTGATTGATTTCCATATATGTTTCAAAAGCTTCGGGCCAGTTTTTTCTGTGTTAGATAGGATAACAGAATATGATGACACTTCTTTTTTCGATTTACTGTTCCCTGGTCATTATCGCGGGCGCTTTCTTTAGCTGGTTTCAACGTGAAACTATCGCTACCCGCTGCATTCTTTTTGGCGGACTGGTGATAGTAGCAGCGATCAAGCTAACAACGGATTTTACGACTGTCGCTGTTTCCACGGTTCTGATTGAGGGATTTTTGCTAACGGCTTATGTTATTGCTGTCCGTTTTATTCAGTGCATTGTAAACAGGGCTGCATAAACAACCCGGACAGAATGCCCATCTATTTATATCAGGCTAATCTACGTGTGACATTTCAATCGCTGCGCGAGCTTCAATGCCCTTCGATAGCAACAAGTTTGCAATGCGCTCTGCCAGGTCTTGATTGGCGCAATGAAAGCGAATAGGCAACTTTTCATGTTTCTCACTATCGATGTAGAACATTACAGAATTGATACTGTATAGCGATGCATATGAAGGACGAGGTTCTATCATCAAATTCAATTCTGGAATAGAAGCTAAAAGTTTAGACATATAATCATCCAGCAGTTCAATACAAACTGGCCGGATAGTTAATAAAGCGGGATTTTCCTCCGAACTAGTCCATTGTCGTGCCTGTAATCTCAAAATATTGAGAAGGTGCAACGATTCATAAGGAATTGTCTTTCCCGTCCGTTCACCCAGGATAACGGATTCCAATGTGTTAATTCGGGATGATAGTCTTCTTATCTTCCGCAACTGATAGATGCTAAGTGTTAATGTTATCACAAATAAAACACCCAAAATAATTGCCATATTTATATCCCATTCGGTTTATTCGTATTATGCCGTGAATATCGATACTCCAGCTATAGGTGTTCGGGACATCCTCTACGCCGGTAGTATCTGCAAAAACTTGTTATTCCATCATATAGTGCATCTCTGAAAACACCTTTTTCGGGTGATACAGCCTTTCATTACTCGGTTCCCCTTTTATGCTGCTACCTGCCTATCAGGTGGTTAGTATGCTTACCAGCCACTTTTTACTATATTGTCCGTTTTGTTAACTGATTTGTTAATGCTTCCATTTGACAGGTCTGGAAAGATACTTTTCTGATTTTAGGGGTTTGAGGGCCAACGATGTAAAAAACCACGTTAATAGGTTAACCTATTGTTTTATTTTAATTATTAGGTGCTGCATTTACAGCTACTCCAATGATCATGGGGCTGATGGTCGATGGAACGCAATACCAAGTAGATTGATTGCATAAAGTTCCTTCAATTCCGATCTGCCCTCCCGTTTTCACATCCTACTTCAGTTCAATTTTGTTGCCATTCCTTTACAACAGCTTCCCAATTGGCCGTTCTCTCGACCAATTTCCCATCAGCATCCTTTCTTGTCCAAACATCCCAGAAATCAGGGTCATCAGAATGGGGTTGCTGCTCTTTCGTCAAATTTTTCATTTTAACTAAGACAGGAAGTTCAGATGCCCAGCCCATCAGTATTGCATGTTGAGATGGCAATGAAGGCAATTCACGGAGTAATCCTCGCAAATTGTCGGGTACCATTTTATGAACTTGCTCCTGATCTTTGTCATTGCTAATTCGATGCAGAAGAAAAGTATTACATTGAGATAAAACTGTAGGTGATAATTCTGATGGTCGTTGCGAAGAAATAACCATACCGAGACCAAATTTCCTGCCTTCTCGTGCAATTTTCTCAAATACTTGACAGCAAACAGCTGCGACATCCTGATTTTCACTGTCCTCACGATACCGTTTAATAAATGTATGTGCTTCTTCAGCAACAAGTACCGTAGGTAAAGATTTGTTATATAGTCGTCTATAACGTTGCAATGATTCAAAAATAATTCTTGAAATGACAGCTGTCACAAGATGAGTAATTTCAGTTGGTACTAAAGAAAGATCAATAATTGAAACGCAGCTATCACCATCACCATCTTTCCCAATATATGTTTCTAACCAATTAGCCAAGTCAACTCTATGCTCTGAGTCATTGGTTATGGGTTTCATTCTTGTATCCGCAAGCATTGTGCGTATTCTAGCTACTAGATATTCAACATATTGCTCGCTACCATTTTCTTGTGCTAACGCCTCTAAATAGGAGACTAAATTATTTCCGTCAAAAGGGACGGGGATATCCTCGTTTTTAGGAAGGAGTTCACACTCATCGCCTCCAAGGCTCTGAAATGAAGATAACACTCCATTTATGATGTTATCAACTGCGCTAACTTTAGCATTGTAATCTGGATATCTGCCTTCTCTTTGCCCACAAAAATCTTGAATAGAGATGATTAATTTATCTAGCTCAGGGCATGGTGTAGTTAATCTCGCTTTGTATTCTTCCAGACTCTGACGCCAAATATTAATTTTAGCCAAAAGATTTTTGGCTCCAGGGAAATCATTAAGTGCCGCTGCTCCTTTAGATTTATCCGCTTTTAAAGAAACCAAAATTGTACCTAGGTATTTTTTAACTTCTATATCTATATTCTTTTGTAAATCAAATTCTTCATTTCTCATTGCTCTCAAGGAGCGTTTTAGTAATGGAAGTTGTGCTTTAGGACTTGCTTGCGTGAATGATGCCCACTCCGAACTATTCCAAAACCATGAGGGTACTTGTAATTGGTTTTCACTGCCTTCAGCCTCAACCTTAAATACTCTACCTTTAAATTTCGTCGTTGGCCCCAAAGCACGTGCATACTCGCCGTTGGGGTCTAGGATGATAAATCTGGCATTTGGTTTTATTTGTGATTCCAATGCAGATTCGAGTGACCACTGGATTAATCCAGATACAGAGCAAGACTTACCGCTACCAGTATTTCCGAGCACTGCTATATGACGACCAAATAATCTATCAGGATCTACAGCTACATTTGCATTGTTCGCAAGTGGACTTTGTCCAATGATCACTCGCCTATTATTTCCAGATTCGACTATTGATCTAAGTTGTAAATCTGTCGGTAGTAAAATAGCAGCCCCAATAGAAGGAAACGATTCAGAACCTCGTTGAAATCTGAAATAATCAGTACCATCTTTGGACAAACGTTTAAGCATTCCCACCGGATTCAAACTTATTTTTTTTCGGGGGAATGGTAGATTTACTAAACCAAATTCTTGAACATCTCTTTGTTTTGGATAAGGCGAATGTTCTACAGCAAGCCACTCTATTTGCCCAACTAAGTAACCATTATCACATGATATTAATACATAACTGTTTACTCTTGGAAAGTTTCTAGGCGTTCCTGCATTCAAAGCAACAGTATCAGGTGAGTCAATCTCTAATATTGCTCTAATTTCATTAGGTGAAACAAAATCTACAGTGCCGACCCTGAGTTGCTCACCTTGTTCAATCGGAAATGAGTTCATTCAGCATCCTCGCTATTATTTGAAATTGTTGTACGATATAAACCCCTTGATTTCAATAGTTCTGCCATACGAATTGATGATCTGTCTATCGCTGCTTTAGGAAGATAAAAATCCACTAAATTCTTGATATCTCCAAAGTGGTCACCAAGTAATAAAGATATTTGAGCTTTTCTTCCACTTTCGTTTACAAAGCGCATAATTCTACCGAGTGGATCGCCGTAGGCAATTATTACTATATGCGTTGAGGGTATTGTCAGCATGTCAATAATAACACGGTTTATATGTTCATCTCCAAAACTATAACCATATGTTACCAAAGTACTATTAGGACGACATGTTGCAGATGCTAAGTCTCTGAATAGTTCAACATAAGGGTATTCTGATGTTTCTCGGTCTTTAACCGAGTTTGGATAAATCATTAATTGATGATAGTTCGCTGCTCCAGCAGCCTCCACTTGTAAAAAGGGTTCCACCGAACTCGCACCAAAAGGTAATCCAAATCGCCTTATGGCTCCTTCGGTAGTATACCAGTCCAATGAGCCATGTAATTTAGTAAAGCGCGCCACACCTTCCAAATATCTTGGTTCACCACGAATACCCGGTGGATTATAATGATAGTCGACTTCTAGTCGCGAAGATCTGAAAATAGGCGCTATAGTACCAACAAATCTGTCAATTAGTCGAATACCTGCTATTTCAGCTCCTGCTTCAATTATCCTGTCGTAATTCGTCGTGAAAATATGTAATCGATCCCTTGTCGCTGTTCGACTTGAAAAACTCATCAAAAAACTTACTAAATAATTAAACGTTTGTGTTTTTAAATCGTTTTTTGCATCGCGAATTAACTTTTCCCCATTACTAACTGAATCTGAGAATAATTTCAAACATCTTGTTAGCTCATTATTTAACTCAACTAACTCACTTTTTAAATTTCGATATGGGAGAGCACCAGGAGGCGGTTCTGGAAGTGGGAGATTTTGCGCAGTTAAAATCTCTAATCCTTTAATTAACTCATTAATTGAACGGATTTGGTCTTCAATATTACCTCTTCCTCTTCCTGAGGCTTCAGCTGTTTTAGCTACATAACTATCTATTTCAGCCTTGCAAACTTTGAGATCATTAATCCATCCCATGCCTTGAGGTTTCGTGCCTGTCGCTGACTCTTGGATTGCTGAACTAAGTCCCGCGCCAATAAGTATATTTAGGTGTTCAGACTGAAAAAGAGCAGTTAACCAAGGTTCTATTCTTAAACGCAAAAAATCAGGAGTGATTTTATCTCCTGGTTTTGCCCATGAGCAGTGTCCAACAACTTTAAATGCACCAACTTCGCTGTGTGGATCCAACTGAACCGGAGACTGGTCATCTCCAAGCTTTAAGTATTGACTCACTTTGAATTCATCCTTCGTTAGAGTTAATAGCTGTTTTTCTTTTCAGCCTAAAATAGGTCGCCCTTGATATACCCGTTTTTTCCATTACTTCCTTAACTTGTACGTCCTTATTAATCAATTCATTAGCTAATTCAGCCTTCTTGTGAGGCTTTCTTCCGAATTTGACCCCCTTAATCATAGCGGTCTTCCGCCCATCGTTAGTTCGCTCCAAGATCCTTTCTCGTTCCGCCTCGGCAACAGCTGCTAGTATCTGGATAACCATTTTTCCCATTGTGCCTTCAGTACTAAGACCATTCTCTAGAAATAGGATAGCGATGCCTTTTTTATAGCAAGTATCCACAATACGAATCATATCAGCGGTATTACGTCCTAGACGATCCATTTTAGTACAGAGGATGATGTCATCTTTCTCCGCTCTGGCAAGGAGTCTCTGTAGCCCTGCACGCTCATCAGTTGCTCCTGACATCATGTCAGTAAATACACGATCATCCCTCACTCCCGCTGTTTTGAGTTCAGTAATCTGGCTCGTCAGTTTCTGATGGCTGGTTGATACTCTTGCATATCCGGCACTGTTGCAAATAGTCGGTGGTGATAAACTTATCATCCCCTTTTGCTGATGGAGCTGCACATGAACCCATTCAAAGGCCGGCATTTTCAGCGTGACATCATTCTGTGGGCCGTACGCTGGTACTGCAAATACGGCATCAGTTACCGTGAGCTGCAGGAGATGCTGGCTGAACGCGGAGTGAATGTCGATCACTCCACGATTTACCGCTGGGTTCAGCGTTATGCGCCTGAAATGGAAAAACGGCTGCGCTGGTACTGGCGTAACCCTTCCGATCTTTGCCCGTGGCACATGGATGAAACCTACGTGAAGGTCAATGGCCGCTGGGCGTATCTGTACCGGGCCGTCGACAGCCGGGGCCGCACTGTCGATTTTTATCTCTCCTCCCGTCGTAACAGCAAAGCTGCATACCGGTTTCTGGGTAAAATCCTCAACAACGTGAAGAAGTGGCAGATCCCGCGATTCATCAACACGGATAAAGCGCCCGCCTATGGTCGCGCGCTTGCTCTGCTCAAACGCGAAGGCCGGTGCCCGTCTGACGTTGAACACCGACAGATTAAGTACCGGAACAACGTGATTGAATGCGATCATGGCAAACTGAAACGGATAATCGGCGCCACGCTGGGATTTAAATCCATGAAGACGGCTTACGCCACCATCAAAGGTATTGAGGTGATGCGTGCACTACGCAAAGGCCAGGCCTCAGCATTTTATTATGGTGATCCCCTGGGCGAAATGCGCCTGGTAAGCAGAGTTTTTGAAATGTAAGGCCTTTGAATAAGACAAAAGGCTGCCTCATCGCTAACTTTGCAACAGTGCCTACCAGTGCACTCAACTCAGAGAGGCTCTGTCTGGCATGTCTAAGCGGTTGAGTGGCTCCCGCATGTTTTTCTTCCAGATCGTCAAAATCATCAGTCAATTCGGCAGATATGAGCCATTTCAGGTCCAGTTCGCATACAGCGCCATCCTCAGTGATTAGCAGAATCGCTAAAGAGTAAAAATCTCGTTGTGTACACGGGAAATTAAAGTTCGAATCACGAACCCAGGAGCAATCACCGTCAACCGAGCTGACCATCAGGGAAAGCACAGGATCACCGGTTTCAATCCACGTCAAAAGTTGGGCAAAATCTCTCTCGTTACTCGGCCAACATGCCGCCTTATTTAACCGGTCAAGCCAGTCATCCAGCGTTGCATTTTCAAGAACCGGGATGACGTGCTTCAGCCAGGTGATTCTGTACTGAAGATAATTTTCTCCGTGGGGATGTTCTTCGCTTTCAAGTTTGGCCAGCTCCGCAATAGAATCCGTTTTCCAGGACTCAATGGCAGTCGAAAAATCCCGTTCGAGAGCGGCCCGGTCATATCCGTTCAGCTGTAACCGTCGGCGCATCTGTGCCACGGTCGTCCGATAGCCGATAAACGTTCCTTCTGACCAGCTCCCGTCCTCGTCTTTGACAATCTCCCTGACACGATCGGCCTTCTGAAAATACCATTGATGATAGTCATTCTGCGTATCGTACAGAGTGAAGTTACCGATAGAGATATCTGTCCACGTTGACATCGAACACCCTCAATGTAATACATTTGAAATTCATTTGTATTTGTTATTGTGTTTCTAAGAGGTACCAGATAATAACTACATAAGACATACATTTGTAATTCAAAGGAATTTCAAATGTAATTCATTTATATACTTATTCCTCCAGCAACCGCACGTTACCATCACAGAAGTTACACCCTATAAGACCGCTCATTTCAGGAACTGAGGTTGAATGCCCGCCACAGTATCCGCAGGTTTCCAGTGAGTCATGTAATACGAGACAGGTGGTGCACAGGTATCCACCACCGTACTCACATACCGTCTCATAGCCGTCACAATCAGAACAACTTGCAGGAAGACCAGAATGACTAAAATCTTCTGGTTTACCCTCCCATTCATCAAGCAAATCGTATCGTGATGAAGAGTGGTTACATTGTACGCAGGTGAATTCTGTTTCACCGGTAGCGTATAAATTCTGCTTTATCCCGCAGTCAGGGCAGGTAACTTCGAGATACTGATCTGACCTGGTACCGCAGACCAGACAGTCAGATTCATGCAGGGTATTTCCGCTTTCCTCATGTATACACATATCAACCGCAGCTTTTTTACTACAGGAGCGGCAAACTGAGACTGAACATCCCTGTTTTTCGAGTCCATCAAGTTCCGGCTTGAGATAACGAAATTTAGCATCAGCATAAAAAAACGAGCTCCGGAGCATTCCATCTTCGTCTAATGCGAGCTTAGAGTTCAGAGGCTCTCCAAAAATCGAAAACCACTGATCACGCATAAAACGATTTAGCGCAAACCAGGCATCGGCCTGTTCATGAAGAATTTTCTTTGATTGCTCGTCTGTGAAATCGGAATGATAAAAATGAACCACCCGGTTGCGATGGTCTTTGACTTTTTTGAATACGTCGATGGTTTCTTTAGGAAGAGGGTGTTCCAGAACATCAGCTAATCGCTGACATGTTTCATCGTATGTCACCGACTGGAAATCACCTGCAAGGTACCTTGCTCGCTCTATTTTCCTGCCGGAGCACACCAGACTCCAGTGCTCATGTAACAAAGGTACCTTCAGCAGGATCTCGACCGCTGTCCAGAAACTGACAATCGAAAATTTGGGCATGGAGTCCTGCAATTCTTCACGCGCCTTATCCAGAAACACAAGTCCGTTGTCGATCAGAGTCAAAACATCTTTAGATACAAAGGGATCGTCATCACTCTCAAATCTGTATTTGGTTTTTTTCATGGGAACTCAACTTGGTTATCTATTTTATACGCAGTAGCTGCAGCGCATCCTGTGTATCGAGGGTGAAGCGCAGCTGCTGACTGGCAGCCACGTCGAGCGCAAATATTTTCGTATAGACCTCAGTACTCTCAAACTTCTCATGCCCCAGCAGACCCTGGAGTACCTTAGGGTGAACGTGGCCATATAAAAGGTGCATTGCAAAACTGTGCCGGAAGGTATGGGGGCTGACGTCGATGCTCAGTCTGACGCCGTCACGATCCGCGGCATCAGTAGCCCGGACCAGCCAGTTACGCACCGTCCGGTCGGAAACATTCCACACCGGTTGCGCGCGACGTTCGCCTGTAATCGGATCATCTTCAAACTGCTCCTTCGTGCTGGCGAACAGCCGGCGCATCTCATCGACATAGGCCGGGTCCGATAACGGCACCACCCGGTTGGCACTTTTTCCCTTACGCGGACGGCCGCCGCCGGCACGCCGCTGTTTGGCGGTGCGAAGAACGACATGCGGAATGCTCTCGTTAAGGTGAAAGTCACGCCGTCTCAGGGCAAGGCCTTCGTTCAGGCGTGCCCCGGTATTCCATAACGTATTAAAAAAAGCGTGCTGACCCCAGTCCTGAACAAAGTGCAGCAGTCCGGCCACTTCCGGAGCCAGCAGATATTTTGGCAGCTCGGTGTAGTGCCGGGCCATTTCGCGTAGCGAAAGCGCGCGGCCGTAGTCCAGGCCAGCCGACTGGCCTGTCGCCGGCAGGGCAGGGGAGGCGTTAATAAAAGAGGGCAGAGTCATGGTGTCCCCGTTGGTCCGCTCACGCTACGTAAATTCTGTCGGGTTACACCCCTGCAACCCTGCCATTTTTCACGTAGCGCAATCTGATGAAATTCTGCTGTCATTTTCGTTGCTCGCGACCGCGACTGCCACGGAAAAAACCCGCAGAGCGGTGTGCACTGAATTTCCGCTTTCTGGATATATACCATAAATCAGAAACAAATATTTTAGCGTGAGGAGAGTATGGGATCGCAAAAGGATCGAAAAAGGATCCTTTTTGCCTGGATGATGGGGTCTGAAGGGGAGGGAAGGGCTGTATGTTGTGTTCTGTGACAAACTGCCCTCAGTTGGGCGACCTTTCCTCAAATAGCGGAAATCGGAATGCAGATTTTGCAGGGAATGCAGGAAGTACAAAAATTGCACTTCTTTAAGATTTTGTGTATTCTTAAGTCATGGAAATCTTAAACACCCGAGACGAGGCGACTATGACAAACATCAGTTATGCACCTAATAAAGCCCGTGCTCACCTCAAAAACCGTGAGCAAACTGAAATCCAGCTGCTGCAGACCCGCATTCAGAATGTGGGAAGCAAGTTCGTTGAAGCACTGCATGAACTGCCCCACGAGAAGTTACTGGAACTGCTCACGCTGCAGGATGAAACATTCTGGGCTGAATTAAAGAATCAGGCTCAGCTGCAGACATTAATTAATACCATGACACCTGAAAAACAGGCCCAGGAAGATCTTGCTGAAGCGAGAGAAGTATTTCTTAAGTCGCTGGAGAATTCAGGCGGAGTGCATAAATCAACGGCCGTTATAAAAATACTGGCAACCACGCCGCCAACCCTGCATAAAAGAGGAAACCGTGGTGAAGTTATTCAGATTAAATGGGGTTCTGAAAACCTTTACCCGGTATTTCAGTTTTGCACACGTGAGAATAATTCAGAAGGCGGTATGCTGGCCGGCATCCCGGAATTATTATCCCTGATTAAACACAAGGTCAGTGCTGTGCGGAAATGTCACTTCTTTACCCGTAAAGTTGATATTCCGGGAACTGAAACACATGTCTCTATTGTTGACGCGCTGCGCCGTGGCGCTACGCCTGAAGAGATGACCCACTTCAGAATCCTGGCAGAAAACTTTGGTACCAACCATACCATGTAAAAAAATGGGCCTTTTGGCCCATTTTTAATCTCAGAGAGTAAGAATACCCAGCTTTGATTTTAAGATCGCCTGCGTACTTTGTCCGTTGAGACTGAACTGGATTAACGGAGTGACTGAGATGTTCTTCAGCATTCCGTTTCCATCAACGGTGTCAGACCACAACGCGATACAGGTTTTGCCGGTGTGTTGAGACAAATATTCAATACCATCAGCATAATGAGAAAGCACTTCTGCCAGCCACTGAGTATCCTCATAGACAGCTTTAGAGCCCATCAAATAACCTAACGGAGTTTTCAGATGGGGCGCCAGGGCAGCTAAATCAATAATCTTGATTGTGCGTGCTGCCTGAATTACCGCCATACAGTTTTTCTCAAGATCCTCAGTTTCAACAAGCGGAGCATCCTGATAAAACTCTTTCAGCCCTGTAAATGCCGTGGTGGCCAGATACAATACACCTTTGGATTTGCTACGCAGTGAAAAGCGGGTTTCTGATTCAGAGTTGAAATAGATACCATTTCCACCGTAATACTGGTCCTGCACCTTGTAAAAATCAGGTTCAATAGTTAATTCTTTGAAAATTTCACTATCAGAGATTTCTGCGCCGGCTAAGATTTGAGCTACTACATTATGTAGGTCCTCTGTAAATTGGTTCATGGATGATTCCTTCTGTAAAGTTTATATATCGAATTCTTTGAGTTTCCATGTGGAATTCCTCTCAGATTTACGTGTGTGTTGCGCCTGTTATCCAGACGTAACGTGAGGTAGTTGCCCGTTAAGCTGACAACTGAGTTGATAATACATCACCTGGCGCTGGATGTATTAGAACGATCGGTAAAGGATGAACTAAATGATATAACCAACTAATTTTGGTAGGTTTCCGTGTAATACCGGCTGAAGAATTGAACATTTAATTAGCTTTTAAGTGAAATTACGCCGAATACAAATGAACTACTTTTGTAATTCATTTGTATTCGGTGCCGATGATATGCACTTACAGTCTTTACCGGTTCTGGCTGGCGTTGTTACTCATTCTATTGAGTGAGAAATCCTGACCGTCCTGGTTGTTACCGCATCAAAATATCTCCCACAGGTATCAGCCTTCTTTCGACATCAGTTTGCACGTTGATTTGACAAATATTGAACTATAGTTCAATTTATCATTATAAAATCAGTTGGAGTCTAAGATGAAGCTCAGTGTCAGATTGATTGAAGGGTTTAAAAAAACATATCTTCCTCTGCAGTTCAGAGCCTTCTGGGATGATGAGGGATTTTGCTATTTAAAAGTTCAGATCGTTAACGGGAAGATAATTTTTTTCTGTGCTCAGTTGTTAAATTATTATAACACTTCAATTACCAATGCTGTTGAGAGTGTACGGGCATCAGCTGTGAATGCACTCATTAATGACGGTGCAATTAAAATACAGAATCAGCAAGGGATTTTTGATTTATTTAAATCACAGGAACGTAAAAGTAAAGAAGTGATATCAATTCTGTTTGAGTATGTTCGTGAGAATTCTGTATGGGTAGAACATTACGAATCTCAAATCAGCATAACCCAGGATGACCGATATAGTCTGGTTCACTTCAACCAGTACCAGGAACCTAACTGGTCTTTTATTTCTAAAGAAAAACTTGAAGAGACATATCCTGAATTTGATTTTCATGTTTCCAGAAAGTCTCTTGAAAACTGGAGTAATGCCCGATTATCAACTCAGACGATTAAAAAATTATTAAAAGAAAAAAACTGGACCATGAAGGAAGTTGCTGCTCGCTGGAACCGTTCGGAATCATGGATGAGTAAAGTTGTTAATGATGAGGAAAGGGAACTCTACTGGGAAGACGCTTTTAAAGGGCTCCCTTCAAAAATACACGAAAAATGAAGACAGAATCGCCAGTTCTTAATGTTAAAATCCTGTACCCATCAGTACCCTGTTTTGCTTAAAGAAGAACTTGAGATAATTAAGCAACTGGACAAGATGGCCTGCTGATCCCGCAGGCCAGACTGAGCAGGAAAGATGTCTGAAGATGAAATACAAATGTATTTCATTTGTATTGCTAAATGTTCTCTTTAATCGCCTTCAGAACTTTTTCTGGTCCTGCTGACTGAGCAAGGTACAGCCCTGCACGAAGTAATGTGGAAACCGTAATGTTCTTGTGCGTAAGTGCCTGGATCTGCTCAACCAGTTCCTGCGCCAGCATCTTTTCCGCAGGTGTCATGCGTATAGTTTTTGGTGTTTCGCCTGTCGTATTTTTCTTTTTAGCCGCAATGTTAGTCAGGCTACTTTCTTTTCTGGCCCGTTCAGGTTTTTCCATTATAGGTCGAACAAGTTCTTTAGACATTATGCTGCCTCACTGCTGATAATTTCTTCTAGCTCACGGGCAAGTTTGCCGTAATCCACTAAAGCCATTGCACTTTTCTGGTAGTAGTACAGAGGAAGACAAGCCACCTGAGACTGTACTATGGCCTGATCAGTACGAATCCGGCTTTTCAATAGTCTCGGAGAAATTCTCTCGTGCGAGCCCAGGGCGGTTTCGATATAAGTGTTTATTTTCTTATTTGCACCATTGTAATTGTTCCGGAATACACTGAAGCGTGCATAATCTTCCTCAGAGATCTCATCCATATAGTCCAGCATGATTTCAAGACCACTCAGAGAAAAACTCCCGCCATCGACAGGTACCAGAACATGATCGGCGATAAAAATTGCATTGCCGGTTGCGATATTGAGCCCAGGTGCACAGTCAATAATGATGTAATCATATTCAGTGCGAACTTTCTCGAGATGACGGCCCAGGATTTTTTCGCGGTGACTGCGGGTAAGGGTCTGTTCAATAATTTTTTCGAACGTCGGGTCAGACGGAATCAGATCCAGGTTAGGGATAGGAGCATCACCGGCCATCGCGGGGATGATGACATCGCGGATATCAAATCGAGAATTGCTGTAGAGATCGCAAATAGTTGGACCATACATGGAATAGTACTTTTTACCATTTGCGGTGACTTCTGTCGTATTGGCCTGCTGGTCCGAGTCAATCAACAGCGTCCGCTTCCCTGATCTGGCATAGTGAACAGCCAGATTGGTAGCCGAACTGGTCTTACCAGGACCACCTTTATTGTTCATTATCGCAATTATGCGAGCATATCGTTCCTGTAGCTTGTTCATCATAACGGCTCCAGATTATGTTTATCAGTCAGGAGTAGTTGTAATCCATTACGCACACATTGGCAATACAAATGTAATACAAAAGTATTTTTATACTGATTGATATTTTGTCTTGATATGCAGTTTTATGGAATAGTTAGTGCACACTTAAAATTTCTGAATAGACACTGAAAGGTAAGTTATGACGATTGAAAGCTTTTTCATCGGCACTCGCATGTCAGGAAAACGTTATGGACCTCAGAGTAAAGACATGCAGGTTTCTGAATTCATAGCACTTATATCTCCGAAAAATGAACCAGAGAAATTTGTCCTACCCGATTTCTCCGGTCTGGCACGTCGGATTGACGCCCAGATCCGGAATCAGTTTATTCAGCAAAAAGAGGATGACTATTACCGTCGATACCGACAGCTTTCGGACCGGTGGTATCAGGCCGGCTCTATCAGTGACAGAAACAATCGCAGCCAGCGTTTTGAGAAGGTCATGGATGAGTCGCTTGAGTTTTTGGTTTACAGTCATGATGTTATGCCCAACATCAACCCATATAATCTCAAATACGATGATCGCGTTCAGGTTAGCACGAAAGGCAAAATGTACTGCGTAGCGCTTCTGTTCCATATTATCGCTCGAGCGGCCTATGAGCCAGTCTCTGTAGGTGCAGATCCTACGCTGCAAAGGCATTGCAAGTGGCTGAAGGACTGGATTAATAAAACGTTAGGGGATCATTTTTTAGAGGGAATGATGATTACTTTCGCCCTTTGTTATCCTGACCACTTTCCTGCCCTGCAGCGCCTTAGCGGAGAGTTAGAAACACGTGATGTTGACACATTCCTGGCTGACGAAGTTCGTAAGGCAAGGCAACACACAGAGGAACAGGTTAATTATCATAACGGCCGGTACCGGTTGAAATTCGAGTACACTCACTTTCACCAGGAGCAATTTGATTTTTTAGCCGAAATGCGTGATCTCCATTACCGGATAGATCGTATTGAACAGCTCCTTCAGAAACTGATAGATAACCCGGTAGTAGATTTCAGTGAAGCTGCTGTTGCAGGGCAGTGGATTGACGAACAAGTACAGCTGCTTGAAACAAACGAAACGAAGCTAATACTCCCATAACTCTAATCAGCCTGGCTGGTTTAACCCTTCGGTACCTGTCCATCAGGTGTCGTTTTTTTCCGTAAGA
The DNA here is from genome assembly GCF_000280495.2 of Kosakonia radicincitans DSM 16656. Classification (NCBI taxonomy): domain Bacteria; kingdom Pseudomonadati; phylum Pseudomonadota; class Gammaproteobacteria; order Enterobacterales; family Enterobacteriaceae; genus Kosakonia; species Kosakonia radicincitans. The sequence continues at coordinate 239,488 of NZ_CP018017.1, read as the reverse complement.
ATGTCTATAGATGGCGCTCCGCAGAAAGAGGTGGGTGTTACGGTTATTCTGCCAGAAATCCCGTTGTGTTCAGGCTGTGTCCTGTCGTTCCGGCAGGACACTTGGCTGTGACCGGCGTGTAAGAAACCCGTCTAATCCAACCCCGCTTTCTTACCGGCCGGGTCTTATCGACTGCAGAACGTATCGATCACCTGTTGCACAATGATCAGAATTACAAACAGCAGCATCAGTACTTTTTCCAGCACAGTTGCACACTGAAACTTCTGAATGATTTTCAGAAAATCAGAGAAAGGCATGTGAATCTCCGGAGATTGGGTTAATCAGTGTTCTGATTTTATGGAAAGTTACATTTCCGGTTTTGCTGTCTATTGAAAAATGTTTTGCACATCTGCTCTGAAACTGAATTGCTACAGATAATGTTGAATCGTCGCAGCCTTCTCCGCGCCCTCAGTTCGAAGATCTTCGAACAGGCCTCTTCGTGAGGACATAAATTGTCTTCTGTCGTGGGGTCATTCCAGCCAAAGCAGTGGTAACTAGCACTATTTATCTTATGAGCAAGATAGTTTTCGCCTTTCGTATCTTTCGGGTCCAGGCATAACAGTATCAACATTTTATGAATCATGCCGATACTGACAGAGCGACCACCAATTATTGATAATGGATAAAGGACATTTAAATTGAACAGAATGACAGGACTCGCTGTTTTATGCCTCTCGCTGATGGGATGCAGTGCCGTGCCATCAGAAAACAGTGCGCAGTACCTCAGAACGGAAATGCAGTCGCCAGTATCAGGGGCAACCATAATTACCGTAACTGCGGACAGCCTTATGAAACAAGACAATACACATAACGCTATACTGTATGCACTTCGACCGATGCCTGGAAAAGCATTCACCTCTGAGCTGGACAGAAAATTTGCCGCAGCGACGATGTATATTGATTTGTCTCCGGGTGAAAAAAGCAGAACGGCCGAGATCAGTGGTGAGATAAATTACTATGATCACGAGCGATACGTGAATGCTCGCCTGGTAGGAGACAGTATCAGGACAATACCGATTGCACCAAAGACCATCCCGCTTACACTGAATAAACCATTCTCAATCAATCTGCCACAAGGTATTCACTATTCAGTCATGCTGACGGACAGCCAGCCTTAAACCTTCATGATTGTCTCATGACTTCCTTTCAGTTTTCTGTAGGGTCAGCAGGGAATATAAATGGGGAAGAGAATGAATTTCATCAATAAACGTCCCACAGGCGTTCTGTCAGAGACCGGGTTTACTCTGCCTGAGATGACTGAATGTTCAATCTCCAACCCATCATGATGGATGGGTGTGCCCTGGCTTTCACTGCGTGTGCAGCAGGCTGGTCGGGAACGTCCTCAGCAAAATGTCTTCCGTCGCCACCTGTTCTGGTACATGAATGAAGCACTGTTCTGGCGGGAGGCGGACATCATCCGGGTCGCCAGGTAGTTGCCTGCACTGGACCATCCGGACTTCTGAAAAAAAAGCCACCCGCAAGGGTGGCTTTCTGGATATGAGGCCCTGAGCCTTCCCGGGACTGAGCCACTGACGGAAGGGAGAGCCGTTTTTTTCGGTGACATCCCCCGCATGGCGGCAGATGGTTTAAATATGGTATGAATAAATAATAACTCACTGTACAAGAGATTTCCAGACCTATGCGTATCGACCGACGTCTGAGCAGGGATGTACTCACCGAGCGTCAGCTTTATTTTATTGAATGCTGGTCCAACTTCTGCCATAAAAACAGCCCGGATACTGACCGGGTCGGATACAGCAATCCACTCAGCACCATCCGCGAACTGCTATTTCTTTACGAAATGGAAGATCGTTTCAGTGCCGATAAAAAAAGACTCCGGGTGGCCACTGAACTGCTCGAGTTACTCGAGACCGATCAAGTTCTCAGGAGAGAAGCATTTGAGGACATCCCCGCTCAACTGGTGACTCTTCTGGACAGAGATTTGCTGGTTGACCCCACTCGCAGCCCGGTGGAAAAGCGTCCTCGTCTTATCTGTAGCCTATGTGTACAACTGGCGGATATCACCGAGGCCAGTTATATCACTGAGGCTCTTGAGATGCTTGAACAGGAACTGTTTGCATGGCCCCCTCTGGATGAACACCATGCACGGGATATTTACTCACTGACAAACGGAGTGATGAGTGTACTCCTCACCCGGGGTATGACACTGACGGAATGTTACCTGCTGTACATCAATATTTTCAGGAATGTGAGTACTGAACCGAACGCTTTCCGGGCCGCCTTTCACTCGTTCCGGCAGAAACTGGTAACGCCTACTCGGGACGTGACTGTTCGGATGTTTATTACCAGTGAGAAACTGCACACCCTACTTAACACGCAAGGACCCACACTGCAGTTCAACGGATGTGTGTTCATGCCACTTGATGAAGCCCGACAACGCTTCTCCCTCTCAGTCGATATACCGGTTTGCTCAATGTCTGACACATCTGCCCGTAACATGGCCGGTCAGATGCTTCGTGAATCCCTGGATGTCATTGCCTACATGGTAGGTAAGGGAGATATCACCGTCCAGAAACAGTTCATGATAATCAGGGATGAAGACGAAACAGAAGTGCCGCGCTTCGATAATGAAATCGAGGCAAACGCGGACCGGTTAACGGACGAGGAGTTTGCGCGCTTTATGGTGGCGATGAACCGACTGTTCACGGATACACCGGATGTGTCCCGTAAAAAAATCAGCTCCGCATTTCGGTTTTTCCGTAACGGCATTGAAAGCCAAGTTCAGGAGAGTCGTTTCACCGCTTACTGGTCGGCGCTTGAATCATTAACGCTAGGAGTTGCCCCTGGCACACCATCACATGAACAGCATGTCATCGGTGTTGTGGCTCCCTGTATGGTGCTGGACTATGTTGTTAAGCAACTGTTTTCTCTAAGAAAAGTTCTGCGCTTCATTCTGCGAGAGCCAGGGCACCCCTTGCGCACACCGGAGATCGCTTCACTTCCGCTGGGGCAACTCTATGCCCTTCTTAAAGATGCGGACCGGGTCCGTGAACTTCAGACAGATTTACAGCACTTTCCCTATGTCATGTATCGGGTGCGTAAGCTTGCCGGGATCTGTGCGTCACCCGAGAAAATGGCGGATAAACTGGGGCAACATGCCGAGAAAGTCACCCGACATCTTCACCGCCTGTATCTGCTGAGAAATACCATCGTGCACAATGCAGGTACCAGCCCGCACATTGACCTGCTGACGGTGAACCTTGAACACTATCTGCGGGCAACAATCAGCGCGTTGTTTAATATTGTGGTGATCCACCCAACCGTCAGCACCGCTGAGGAGGCATTTACCCGGTGCCAGTTTACCAGTGAGTCAGTTTTCAGGGAACTGAACCCCCTTCACGGGATCACGGAAAAGAAAGTATACACAGCCATTGATAATCAGTTGAAAAACGGGACGCTTTCCCGTAGCGATGCTCGTTTGATAGCATGGCTCAATGCCCACCACTGACACTCAGGAGAAGACTGTCAGAAGAAAGGGTAACTCATCGGCCTCATAGGCCCCGATCAAACTCTTGGGGCAGCCTGATCGGGGTCTATGTTCGGGTTTTCAGATACTCAGCGGCACGCAGGTGCCACTCTTCTGACATGTCTCTCTGTCCCAGGGATGGTGCCGTTTATCAGCTGAGTATCCGCTCATAGCGGGAACGAAATGCTTTTTCCCCTCCCTCCATTTGTCGGCAAATCAGTTCCTTCACCGGCGTCTCCTGAAGCGCTCCACAAAGCCCCGGGTGCAGGCCAGAGCGGTCGTGTTGCATACTGATAACGTATTCCGCATCACCATTGACCACTATTGGGGCAGAATGCGACACGATAATCAGCTGTCGGCGTTTCTTGTTTGCCATGATGGCAGGGATCACGCTCATGCTCAGCATCAGGCAGTCCAGGTCGTCTTCTGGTTGATCCAGCAGGAGGGGATCGGTGCCATATGACAGCAGGAACTGCAACATGCTCGCCCCTTTTTGTCCCGGTGAGGCAGAGGAAATATCTTCCATCCCTCCTCCGGGCGTCTGGTACCGAATGTGGATCCCATCATCCGGATACCAGCATTGCAGGGCATCCAGTTGCGCATCATTCAGACCTTTAAGGCGATTTCTGAAAGCTCCGTGGAGCTCTGACCCTGCTCCCGGCTCCTCGCGATGGATGGCAAGATGCAGAGCTTTAAGCGTATCCAGCGCAAGATATTTGTTTTCCGTTGCCGACGGTAGCGGACTGTACGGGCGCAAGCTGATGAAGCTATGAAGCAGCCCGCTCCCGTCACCATCATCATAGATACGATCGGCAAAGTTGCCGATCCCGGTTACCGCCTGATAACCAGATACGGTGTCTTCGTGTGGGGCACAGAGCGGCAGAATTTTAATATCCAGCGCGCTGAGAGACAGAGAGGACAGAAACGCCTTCCGCTTTTCCGTCAATACCATCCGGTGGTTACGCATTTCAGCCAGTAATCCTGTGGATCTCGCTGCTGAGGCCGCGATCGTCCCGTCAAGATCGGCGTAATTTCTCAGTTCCGACTTCAGCGACTCACAGCGCGTCATCAGCTCATCGAGGACATTCGGATTGAGTCCCTGTTCTCGTAGCACCATGGCCTCACGTTGTACAGTTTCCTCCTGGTTACGCACCGCCTCTTCCAGTGCGAGAAGAGGGGGGTCCTGCCTAATGGTACTGAGTTCCGCGGCATAGTCCGACAACAGTGTGTCAAGACGCTGGTCATACTTTTGCTGTACGTCAGAAAGACGCGTCATAAATGCTGTCAGTGTCGCAGACGGCTCCACCTGGAGCTCCGGGACTTGTACTGGCTCTTTCTCCTGCGCCCTCAGACCAGCGACATGCTGTTCATGATGCTCCAGAGGAAGCGTTGCTGCAGACAGTTCAGCCCGAGCCGTGGCCAGGCGGGTGCAAACCGGATAGTAAGCGCTCGACCGCAACTGACTGACGGCCCGTTCAGCATCAGACAACTCCCCCTGCAGTTTATCTGCGATCGTCTGGCTGGCCAGGTGACCACGCAGCGTTATTTGCTCATTCAGGTATTCCCTTTCCAGTTGATCCCAGCGCTCTTTCCAGGCGCGTTTGTTGACTACCTGACTCTCGTCACAGACGCGCAGGAATGCCCCTGTGTCTGACGCCAGTTCGTAGAGCATTTTCTGGCTGTATATTGAGAGGGGAAAACGATCTGGTGACCAGTGATTGTCCTGCACCCACTGACCTTCGCTGAAAATATGCAATTCATTACGACCATCGGGTCGCCAGCTGAGCCTAAAATCTGTGCCTTCTTTGCGGAACACACATTCGATGAAAGAATCCGCATCCATGCCCATCCCCATCTGACTAAACTGGTTCAACTTGTTGCGTTGAGACACAGTCAGCCCTTCGGTTTTTCGCATGGCCAGACGAATACTTTCGATAAGCGTGGATTTACCACTGCCCCGGGAGCCAATCACCGCATTGTAAAACGGGCTAAACTCAACGGAGGCTCCATACTGATCTGCCGGCTGGCAAAGACGGGTCCTGAATGTCAGGCTGCGCAAATGTGAAGCTGGTGCCTCCGGTGGATTATCATCAAACAGCACGCAGTTTTCCGGATCGAGTAATGCGTGCCTGAGACCGTCAAAATCAGGCTCGGACATCTTCAGCCAGCAGGTGCGCACTCCCGCTTGTTCAGGGTGGTGCGCATCTGATCCCCGAAGCCATGGCAAATCCGCAATTAAACGCCGGTGAGTCCCGTTCGTAATCTCCTCCTCCCGGTGTCTGATCTCCACTGCATGAGGATTTGACTGAAAAGCGGCCGTCAGTTCCCCCTGATTAGTAAGGCTTGTCAGAACGCCTTTCGCCGCATCAATGTGTGCGAGGATACAAATAGCTTCCGGGTTACGACGGATATTACTGATAATGCCCGCGGGTCCCAGCTGAAGCACAAGATGATGGTTGGGGGTTTCACGCGAAATAGGACAGTTGTTGTTGCACTGTGCCAGTAGCCGTTCCACCTCGGCACTGGTGCTCTGGGTGTGCAACACGGCGAGGATATGAACGTTGCCGGTGGCCGTGAGCTCCACACCGGGAAACAAAGTCAGCGGCCGGAAGTCTGCCAGTTCACCGGAACTGGCGTCCCGGGACATGTTCGCCAGTTCCGCTTTCAACACGTCAATCCATGCCCCACTGTTATGGTCACTGATGACAACACAGTCGACCTGTTGCCGCATGTAAGCCAGCAGCCATTCCCGGGGCTGGAGATCTGGGACTTTGTAGTCATCTGAGGCCGGGGTATGGTTATGAAAATCAAATTTAAACCAGCGTGATCCTACCGTCATTGTTTCTTTTCCATGTGGTGCCTAAGGTAATCCCACTATAGAAGCATTCACCTGGTAATTCAGTAACCGTTATGATTGCTGTTGGCATGAACTTCAGTCGGTCTGGCGGAAAAGTCAGAAGGCAAATAAGACCTTCGTCCACATCGGGGGTCTACATATCGACTGCCTTCAGTGGCTTAAATGGCCATGCTCCCCGCTCTCCTCTTTTGCTGAATTCACTCCGGCGTACTTTTACCGTATCAGCGGAGAACACTTCAGTATGATCCAGTGTTACAGTGGCCAGCGTAGCCAGGCTACTGTCCGTCAACGTAAATTCTTTCGGCAGACCCCATGGACCCTGCCTGACGTTCTCGATGCTACTGAATAATTCGCGGAGATAATCGGGGAGCATTTTGCCGCGCCCGTTAATGATGGCCCGATCGCTTTCTGATAGACATCCAATTTCCGGGTGCTCCCTTGCTATAACCTGCAGGACGCCAGGGAGTCCCGGCCAGTATTTTCCGTCATAACGACAGGTCAGGCCATCGAGTGTTTCATGAAGATAATAACGGTAAAGCCCATCATTATCTTCAGCCATCTCCATCAGTTCCACGATGTGCGTGGTTCTCTCAAGTGTGAATGCGTTCCGGTTCAGGATCGCATCTCGGACCAATATCTTCTGTGCCAGTTCACCGGCCTCCTTACTGATAGTCCGGTTCAGTTCTTCAAGCTGGCGATAATCCTCTTTCAATCGGGAAACGATATCAGGTCTACTGAAACGGCCCGCCAGTATGATTTGCTCCAGAAGACAATAGCATTGCTGCCAGGTTAGCGCCTGACGGGCAATATTCTGCCAGACCGACTGCATTTCATTCTCACGACTCAGTAGCCGCTCTATCAGTGGCCATACCGACATCCAGCAAGGACCTGTCAGCAAGTCAGCCTGGTATTGTCTGAGTGTATCAGTGACATCAGTTGCAGTGCTGGTTCGGGTATAACGCATCTTTTTTTCTCCGAAATCTCAGTTGACTCATTATCCATACCAGAGCCAGAACTGTCGGTAACGTAGCGAGATAAATTCCAGTTGGCGTACATTACCCGATGTTTTTCTCAAAACCATCCGTCTGCCTCGCGATCTGGATTTTGAGGGCGTCAGCGAGCTGAAGATTGTTCGGGAGGGGGACTGTATCATCCTGCGTCCCGTCCGGCCGACCTGGTGCTCGTTCGCGCAGCTTGAAAAAGCCGAACCGGACTTTATGGTGGAACGTGGGGACGTTGTCAGCGATGAAGGTCGATTTGACCTGTGAACAAGATCTACATGCTCGACACCAACATCTGCTCGTTCATCATGCGCGAGCAGTCGGAAGTGGTGCTGAAGCGCCTGGAGCCGGCGGTGCTGCGTGACCAGCGTATCGTGGTCTCGGTTATCACTTACTCCGAGATGCGCTTTGGCGCCACAGGTCCGAAGGCCTCCCCACCCCGCGAGCAGTTGGTTGACGCGTTCTGTGTGCCGTTCTGACCTGGGACTGCGCAGCGGTAGATGCGACCACGGAGATTAAACTGGTGCTGCGCCTCGCTGGCACCCCGATCGACATAGCTATCGCCGGGCACGCAATTGTCGCCGGTGCCGTGCTGGTGACGAATAATGCGCTGGAGTTTGAGAGGATATCGACCTTGGTACCTGAGGACTGGGTTAACTAGCGGTTCCTGGTATGTAGTTATGTGAGACTGACTGGCAGAGGTGGTTGCGCCATCAATGAATCCAGCACTGGAAACAGAACAGCACGCGTACATCATGCCTTGCGTTCGCTCAGTGTTTTCAACATCCAGTAATGTATAAAATACAGGTTTTCAGGCAATTAGTGGGAGGTCATCCTGACTTCCCTTTTTTCATATTTTGGTCTTATCCTTAAGAAATATCAGACGGAATCAGATTCCTTCGGGAAACGCTGACGATCGGTGAGTCAGGGAGCAATTCTTGATTCATTCAGAAATTGCCAAAACGGTTTTTCATTTGGTTTGCGGTTTTCTCGTATGTTGCTAAACTTGTCCTGTTTTATCCTCCTGGCGATACAACATTTTCCGGATAACGGTCCCTCAGTCTTTTTTTGTTTAAATAATGAACAACATCATTAATACCCACACAATAATAATCACAATATAATATCTGACATATTTCCGTTACTTCGAGATAATTAACTAATTGCGAACATGTTCTCAAAATGAATATAAGCGTTGATACAAACGCAATATATGCTATTGTTAATATATGATGTTTCTCAGGATACATCTGATATGGTACATACCGTTAAGATTTCAGTTGCTTATATCTAAAATAAACGCCGAAACTTCTCATTGTTATCCTTACGTTTCTTAAGGAGAAGAATATGACAGAGCAAAATAATTTCGGTCAATATATAGGCAGTCACCTTGACGATGACGTCACTCTTTCATTACCTGATTTGCGCCAATTACCAGGGCGTTATTGCACTCTGCAGTTGCTGTCCACCCGTCACGGGAATGACCTCTTCCAGGGATGGCACAGTATAGAGGATTCACGTGACTGGACCTATCTTCCGGATGAAAGACCGCCGACAAAACAGGCAACCCACAGTTATATTCAGCAACTCATTCAACAGAAGGGAGTATATCATTACGCCATTATAGAAAATAATTCAGAAAATGCTGTGGGAACTCTTTCTCTGTATAACCTCGACAATAAAAATGACGTAGCAGAAATAGGAGGCGTACATCTTACTCCAGTTATCAAACGAACTTCAGTCAGTACAGAAGCAATTTTCCTGATACTATCATATGTTTTTGATGTGCTTAAATATCGTCGCTGTGAATGGCAAACCGACAGGCTCAACTCTCAGGGTATGAGATCTGCCGAGAGATTAGGGTTCCAGAAAGAGGGTGTACTGCGTAATAAACAAATACTTAAATCAAGGAGCGTGGACGTTGTAATGTATTCAATCATTCAGGATGAATGGGAAAGAATATCCAGTGCGATAACTATCTGGCTTAGAACTGTCAACTTCGATGACCGGGGACATCAAATACATCCTTTACGGCATTACCTGGCGACAACAGAGCCCTGACTCTTTTGTTATTGCCCCCAGACGTTACTGGAAAAAGGGAGAATCTGAATGAAAATAATGAATGCAGAGATTGAGAGGCAAATCTGGCATCACAATCTTTCCTATTTATTGCTTGCCCAGCGGGTTCTGAATCATTACGAAGACACAGCCCTGTTTCGGCTAGGTATCGACAAGTGTACCGGAGATAAACTCCTGCAGTTGTCGTTGCCCGAACTGGTTCGTCTTGCTGAACGTCCGGAGCTGATTACCGTACTCAGACTCAGGGATCACCACCAGATAGATGTATTACTCAGTCAGTCCACTGGAATGGGATGAGCTCAGCAGGATTTACTTAACATCTTACGGACCATTTTCTTCTTTTTTATTCCGGACTGGGAATTCAGTATGTACCCCAATGAATCAGCGATCTGGATTATTTATCCGCAAAAAAACATGTCATATAAAGTAAGGGGTTTTATTGATTTTATTGATTTTATTGATTTTATTATCGATGAAATCGGAACTACTCCTTACTGGAAGCACGGAAAGTAATTCCTGTGAATACGGATTTCAAGAGGGAAAGTATTGTGTGTATAAAAATCATCCTGATTAATACAGGATGATTTTTATGATGCTGTTACATGAATATAAATTGACGATACAAATCACTCAGTTCTGTTCTTAATTTTTCTATATCCTTCTCCTCACCTGAATTCTCGATCGCCAGTAATTGCTTTTCTTTAACAGTAATTCTTTCACACAACTCTGATAGCGTTGAACAGAATGCCTCTGTATGAGTGGCAGGATAGACGCTTTCATCCTGTTCAGTACTCCGCTTACGAACTGAAGTCACTGGTTTAATATGATGTTCCAGGTTATAGGCTATCTGACGTTCCCTGCGATTGTGCGTTTCATCCATCGCCTGTTTCATGGCCGGAGTGATCCTGTTTGCATAGAGTACGGCTTTACCCTCCACATTACGTGCCACACGTCCAATCATCTGAATAAGTGCGTGTGATGAACGTAAAAAACCTGCATGGTCAGCATCAAGTATCGCGACCAGTGAGGCTTCAGGGATGTCGAGTCCTTCACGCAGCAGACTGATGCCGATTAAGACATCAAATTCCCCGGCCCGTAATCCATTGATAATTTCCTGTCTTTCATCTGTTTTGATATCAGAATGCAGATATCGGGACAGGATCCCATTTTCTGTCAGAAAATCATTCAGTTCTTCTGCGGTCTTTTTGGTCAGCACTGTCACCAGGACACGATTGTTTCTGTTGACGCAATGACGGATTTCTTCAAGTAAGTTCTCCACACACTGGTCTTTGCTTCGGACCTCAATTTCGGGATCCAGTAAACCGGTGGGGCGGATAATTTGCTGAACAACATTTTTCTTTGATTTCTGCAATTCATATTTACCTGGGGTTGCGGAAACAAAGACAGTCTGGGGCTTAATCTTCTCAAACTCAGCAAAACTCAGGGGTCGATTGTTTTTTGAGGAGGGCAGACGGAAGCCGAAATCGATAAGAGTATCCTTGCGACTCTGATCGCCACTGTACATGGCTGAGATTTGCGGGACCATTACGTGCGATTCATCAACAAAGAGCAGGCCATTTTTTGGCAGGTAATCCAGCAGCGTTGTCGGTGGGAGTTCCGGATTTCTGTCGCTGAAATAGCAGGAATAGTTTTCCATACCTGAGCAGTAACCCAGTTCACGGATCATTTCAACATCATTGTTGACGCGTTCGTATAAGCGCTCAGCCTCTATCAGACGATTTGCTTTGTTAAGTTCAGCAACCCGTTTCTCCATGTCAGTAAGAATGCTTTTGGTGGCTGAGGGTATTTTTGCGGTCGGTGTAACAAAGAGTGTTTTGGGTGATATTAAATAATGTTCAATGTCGCCCGCAATTTTCCCACTGACAGGATCAATCCATTTTGCGGATTCTATAACATCATCAAAAAGTTCGACCCTGATGGCCTGATGTTCGGAATCGGCAGGGAATATATCAATAACGTCACCGCGAACCCGGAACATCGCCCGTCCCAGAGTTTTGTCTGTACGGGCATACTGCAGACGTGCCAGTTGATGAATTAACTCCCGCTGGGCGAGTTGTCGTCCCGGGTATACCGGGATCTGGATCTCTCTGTATGCGTCCGGATCACCTAATCCGTATATCGAAGAGACGGAAGCGACGACTATCACATCCTGACGTTCAATCAATGCCTTGGTCGTAGATAACCGTAACCTTTCAAGATGATCGTTGATAGCGGAATCTTTCGGGATAAAGCGGTCACTTCCGGGGATATAGACTTCTGGCTGAAAAAAGTCGTAGTAAGAAACGAAGTATTCGACAGCATTTTCTGGGAAAAACTGCTTCATCTCCAGATAAAGCTGTGCGGTTAACGTCTTGTTAGGAGCCAGTATTAATGTAGGGCGCTGCAAACGGTGTATCACATTCGCCATGGTGAAGGTTTTACCCGAACCGGTTATCCCCTGAAGTGTCTGATGTGTCGCTCCTGCTTCGACTCCCGCTATCAGTCTGGCTATTGCTTCGGGCTGATCTCCTGACGGGATATAGCCTGAATGTAAAATGAATTTTCCTGTGGACATTATGATCTCTCCTGGTTGGAACGCCCCGGACAGCGTTAACACTACTACACTATAGTTTATGACAACCCGACGTAAGGCATTTATGCCTGACTGAAGAAAAGTTATTTGTTCTGTACCAATAAGTTGGCGTTCTGTTCACTTCTATTGTGTACCGTTAAAGTACGAATGTGCCTGATACAACTCTGTCATCTGTCTGGATTTGTACATCGTGGGGTCAACATTTTTTCTTGCATAGTATAGGGGGGTATACTATAGTCTCTTCAATCCTGATTAACAGGGACAATCAATGCCACATTCTCCAGAAGAAAAGAAACAGGCGCTTGTCCGGGTACGACGTATCAAAGGTCAGATTGCAGCGCTGGAACAGGCGATTGAAAACGAAGCGGAATGTTCTTCATTGTTGCAGCAACTGGCTTCGGTACGAGGAGCCGTTAAAGGCCTGATGACTGTTGTTCTGGAAAGCTATCTCAGGGAAGAATTTCCCGATACGAACAAAAGAAGGGGGTCGCAGACGAAATCTATCAACGACGCTATTTCCATTGTTCGCTCATATCTCCGTTAACTCTGCCAGGCAGACGTCTGATGGGGTCAGTAAAAACAGTAATAAAAGGATATGACATATGAAATCACGTGCAGCTGTAGCATTTGCTCCTGGTAAGCCCCTCGAGATCGTTGAAATTGATGTGGAGCCGCCTCGTAAGGGTGAAGTACTGGTAAAAATCACCCATACCGGCGTCTGCCACACTGATGCATTTACCTTGTCCGGTGATGATCCGGAAGGTGTGTTCCCGGCAGTACTGGGTCATGAAGGTGCGGGTGTTGTTGTGGAAGTCGGCGAAGGGGTCACCAGTGTGAAACCTGGCGATCATGTTATTCCGCTTTACACGGCAGAATGCGGCGAGTGTCTGTTCTGTAAATCCGGAAAAACTAACCTGTGTGTCTCTGTTCGCGCCACCCAGGGTAAAGGACTTATGCCTGATGGCACGACCCGTTTCTCTTACAAGGGCCAGCCTCTTTTCCACTATATGGGCTGCTCTACATTCAGTGAGTATACCGTCGTCGCAGAAGTGTCTTTAGCCAAAATTAATCCACAGGCGAATCATGAACATGTCTGTCTGCTGGGTTGTGGCGTAACGACAGGTATCGGTGCGGTTCACAACACTGCGAAAGTACAACCAGGTGACACGGTTGCTATTTTTGGCCTGGGTGGTATTGGCCTTGCAGCGGTACAGGGCGCGCGTCAGGCAAAAGCGGGTCGTATCTTTGCCATCGATACCAATCCGGAGAAATTTGACCTGGCCCGTTCATTTGGTGCAACTGACTGCATTAACCCGAAAGACTACGACAAACCTATCCAGGACGTTCTCATTGAACTGACAGGCTGGGGTGTCGACCATACGTTTGAATGTATCGGTAACGTAAACGTAATGCGTTCTGCACTTGAAGCGGCACACCGTGGCTGGGGTCAGTCCGTCGTTATCGGTGTTGCGGGTGCAGGTAAAGAAATCTCCACTCGTCCATTCCAGCTGGTCACCGGCCGTGTATGGAAGGGTTCTGCCTTTGGTGGTGTTAAAGGTCGTACCCAGCTGCCGGGCATGGTTGAAGATGCGATGAAAGGCGAAATCGATCTCGCACCATTCGTGACTCATACCATGGGCCTTGAAGAGATTAATGACGCCTTCGACCTGATGCATGAAGGCAAATCTATTCGTACAGTGATCCACTACTGATTCAGGTTTCACTGGCGATCTTTCAATATTAGTTTTAAAGGAAACAATCCATGTCCAATCCAGTTATTTCAGGCAATGGCATCTTCTCTCACGTCTTTATCGGTGCTGTAGATGTTCAAAAGTCGGCTGAGTTTTATGACGCCACTTTAGGTGCACTCGGTATCAACAACCTTGGTCCTTTTGGTAATGGCTGGGTGTTGTTTGGCCGTGACAAGCCGGCTTTCATCATTGCCCGTCCTGGCAATGGTGAAGCGCCATCCAGCAATGGTGTGACAATTGGCTTTGCTGCCGCCACGCCTGCTGAAGTTGACGCTTTCCATGCCGCAGGCCTGGCTGCTGGCGGGACTGATGAAGGCCAACCGGGTCCTCGTGGTCATCTGCCAGGTGCTTATGCTGCCTACCTGCGTGATCCGGCTGGTAACAAGATCTGCTCCTATACCTTCATCTGATCGTAGGGTGCATCCGACACAAATGTTGTACGGTTTGCCGATCAGGCGAACGGTATGAGTTGTGCCAGCGTATGAAGATCAACCCGCAGACGTTTACGTCTGCGGGTATCTTTCTCGAAGCGTAATGTGACTGGCCGTCAGAAAAAGAGAGAGTCTTATGAAAGAGTCAGCATTATCTGCTATCCGTTCTGAGATGCAATCACCCGAAACCGTGTACGGGATGCCGGCTCATAAAGACAGAACGGCCGCTGTCAATGAAGTACATGCGCGTCCGCACCTGCTTATCACATCACCACAGACCCTGCTGCAGTTTGCTTTCATGACTAAAGGCGACCAGTCAGGTGACCAGCGGGTCATGGTTGAGCTGTCAGATCGTCTTGGTTTAACACCATCAGAAAATTCAGCACCCCTGCACGGTATCACGTGGCGGGAAGGCGCTTTGTATTGTGAAAAACACGGTGAGTTTTCCACCTACTTATGGAGTACCACATGCGATCCGCGTGACGGACAGTTAAGGGGAGAGAACCCCTTCCGGCATGGTTTCACGCCACCGGGTTCGGTTATCTGTGGTACCCGTCTGGATATTCTGCCATGGACTGCAGAATCTGAGGCTGCAGTAACGAATTTAGATCCTGTCAGCAGGTGCTATTCAGTAACAGAAAATGGCCGTGCCGCAATTATCTCTGATTTTCGCCAGGATAAAGACGGGCTGACACGCATTCTGATACTTGAACGGGACCTGACAGAGGCACAGCTGGGTGCACTGGTTCAGCGGCTGCTTGAGATTGAAAATTATCGCACGCTTGCTTTGCTTTCTTTACCACTTACAAGAACCATGGCCTCTGAACTGAGGCGAGTGGAAAACCGACTGGCTGAAATTACAGAAGAAATGCGCACCGGAGAGCATCGTAAAAATGAACAGTTGCTCTCTGCGTTGACCAATCTTGCCGCAGAACTTGAAGCCGGCGCTGCAGCGAATCTGTACCGGTTTGGCGCAAGCCAGGCCTACTATGAAATTGTTGAGGAAAGGCTGAATACGCTCTCCGAAACGCCGGTTCCAGGCTACTACACCTGGTCTGATTTTTTGCAACGGCGCATTGCCCCAGCCATGCGAACCTGCCGTTCTGTGAAAGAACGACAGGCGAAGCTGTCTGACAAACTCATGCGGGCTATTTCGTTACTTCGCTCCTGGATAGATGTTGAACTGGAACATCAGAACCGTGACCTGCTGGCTTCGATGAATAACCGGGCCAGACAACAGCTACATCTGCAGCAAACCGTTGAAGGATTGTCTGTTGCCGCCATTTCATATTATGTGGTGAGTCTGATTTCGTATCTGGTGAAAGGGGTTCCCGGGATCCACGATGTCATGCCACCTGAGCTGGCGGTTGCCATTCTCGTGCCCTTCATTGTGCTCGCGATTTGGTGGGTGGTGCGAAGAATAAGAAACTCGCACACCGACCCTGAACATAACGAAAACCGCTCTGACTGAGTTGTTACGTTGTTGCTGAATTGTCCTGTCGTTATACGGAGAAAATTATGGAACGTCTTGAACATCATGCCAGCTTTGATGGGTGGCAGGAAGTTTATCAGCATGAGTCTGGCACGCTTGGCTGCACGATGAAATTTGGTGTTTATACTCCACCCCAGGCGCTTAACGGTAATGTACCGGTACTCTACTGGCTTTCCGGTCTGACCTGTACGGAACAGAATTTTATTACCAAATCGAGCGTTCAGCGTTATGCCGCAGAGCATGGGATCATGATTGTGGCACCAGACACCAGTCCGCGTGGCACCGATATTCCTGATGATCCTGACTACGCTCTCGGTCAGGGGGCCGGATTCTATGTTAATGCAACCCAGGAGCCCTGGGCGACACATTACAAAATGTATGACTATGTGGTAAACGAGCTCCCGTCCCTGATTGAAGAATGGTTCCCGGCGTCTGATAAAAGAAGTATCAGTGGACATTCGATGGGCGGACATGGCGCCCTGATGATTGCGCTCAGAAACCCGGGCCGCTATCAGAGTGTATCCGCATTCTCACCGATCGTCGCACCTTCTCAGGTGCCCTGGGGAGAAAATGCATTGTCTGCTTATCTGGGTGATGATCGGGAATACTGGAAGCAGTACGACACGGTTGAGTTGATCCGTAAAGCGCAGGAAAGGCTACCTCTGCTTGTAGACCAAGGACTGAATGATGAGTTTCTGAAGACTCAGCTTCAGCCGGAGAGACTGAAGAGCGTTTGTGAGGACACCGGTCATCCGTTGACGCTTAACCTGCGTCCGGGACACGATCACAGCTATTACTTTATCTCCAGCTACATTGGCGACCACATTGCACATCATGCAGCAGCACTGACGCGCTAAATTCAGGAATTATGGTTATGGTACATTTCTGCGATCAAAAACATCATGTTGTCGTGATAGGGGCTGGGTTCGGTGGACTCTCCGTTGTCAGAGAACTGGAAGAGCCGGGCGTTTCGATCACAATCATTGACCGGAGTAACCACCATCTGTTTCAGCCTTTACTTTATCAGGTCGCTGGCGCATCACTGCCATCAGCAGAAATTGCCTGGCCCGTTCGCTCTCTGTTTCGTCATCGTGAGGATGTACGTACCCTGATGGCCGAGGTCCAGGATGTGGATACCGATTCACGGGAGGTTCTGCTGAAAGATGGTTCCCGAATTGATTATGACACGCTTGTCGTTGCCACTGGGGCCACGCACGCTTATTTCGGTCATGATGAGTGGGAACAGTTTGCGCCGGGACTGAAGAACCTGGATGATGCCACGACCCTGCGCGCACGGATCCTTTCCGCTTTTGAACAAGCTGAGAATACCACTGATCCCGCGTTACGGGCTGCCTACCAGACATTCGTCATTGTCGGGGGGGGACCGACAGGCGTTGAGCTGTCCGGGACCATTGCCGAACTGGCAAGGAAAACGCTGAAAAATGATTTCCGTTCTATTGATCCGACAGAGACCAGAATTATTCTGGTTGAAGCCGGACAACGATTGCTCACTGCCTTCCCGGAGTCATTATCGGAATATACCCGTCAGTCCCTGGAGAAACTGGGAGTGGAAGTCAGTTTTGGCCAACCGGTAACGGAATGCTCTGCCGAAGGCGTAGTATATGGTGGGCAACCTCTTCCTGCCAAAACGATCATCTGGGCAGCAGGCGTCACTGCTTCTCCGGCTGCACGCTGGCTCAAGACGGAAGCTGATCGGGCTGGTCGGGTTATCGTGGGAGCTGATCTCACGCTCCCGTTACACCCTGAAATATTTGTAATAGGTGATACCGCGGCCGTGACCGGAGAGGACGGCAGGATGATCCCGGGCATTGCTCCGGCCGCAAAACAGGAAGGACAGTATGTGGCTAAACTGATCCAGTCCCGTTTAAAGGATGAAAAACCTGTCCTGAAACCTTTCCGGTACCGGCATCAGGGGAACCTGGCGACCATCGGTCGCGGACTGGCTGTGGTTGATATGGGACGGTTAAAACTCCGGGGAGCCATGGCGTGGTGGTTCTGGAAAATTATCCACCTGTATTTTTTGATCGGAACCAGAAACCGGTTGAGTGTCGCTATCAGCTGGATCTGGAACCACAGTATCGGATACAGGGGAGCCCGCATTATCACGGGAGGTAAATCACCTGATCCGGATAAGAGTGCGGTCCATTCCCGCTCAGAAGAGTGATACCTGAACCTTACTGATGCCGCTGAAACATCAGCGGCATTCCTTATTTAATCACCGGCGCCGGCGCAGGCAATCCGCTTACTGCTGCATAAATCCCTTTTGTCATTATTCCTTCTTAACTAATGGTTCGGCACATCGGTTAACGCCATTCAACGTAACCAGCGTCAGAAGTAAAGTTGATTTACGTATTACAGGATTAAACTATGTCAAAGAAACTTTTTGGTGCCCCCCCAACCCTGACAGACGCCAGTAATTCTGTTGTGGTACGTGGTGCCAGGGAGCACAACCTTAAAGAGGTGGATGTCTCTGTTCCGCGTGATGCACTTGTTGTCTTTTCGGGGGTCTCTGGTTCCGGTAAGTCTTCACTGGCTTTTGGAACCATTTATGCTGAGGCGCAACGACGCTACTTTGAATCGGTTGCCCCGTATGCGCGGCGCCTCATTGATCAAGCCGGTGTTCCGGATGTGGATGCCATTGATGGACTCCCCCCTGCAGTTGCCCTTCAACAACAGCGAGGAACCAGCAATGCACGCTCTTCTGTCGGCAGTGTGACCACCTTATCGAGCCTGGTGCGCATGATGTATTCCCGGGCGGGAGCCTATCCGGCAGAACAACCTATGCTCTATGCTGAGGATTTTTCTCCTAACACGCCTCAGGGAGCATGTCCATCCTGCCATGGTCTCGGACATATCTATGATGTGACAGAAGCACTGATGGTACCTGATCCGTCACTCAGTATCCGGGACAGAGCCATTGCCTCCTGGCCACCTGCCTGGCACGGACAAAATCTTCGCGACATTCTGGTGACACTGGGCTATGACGTCGATATCCCCTGGAAAGAGTTATCTGAAGAAGAGCGACACTGGATCCTGTTTACTGAAGATACCCCGACGGTGCCGGTCTACCCCGGACTCAGCCCGGAAGACACACGTGTCGCAGTCAGGGAAAAAATGACTCCGGGTTATATGGGGACGTTTACAGGGGCGCGACGTTATGTTCTGCATACCTTTGCACACACCCAAAGTGCACTGATGAGGAAACGCGTCTCCAGTTTTATGGAAGGTAAACTGTGTCCTGTCTGCCACGGAAAAAGGCTTAAACCGGAATCATTGTCAGTCACTTTTGCTGGAGTGGACATCGGTGAGTTTATGCAGATGCCTTTAGACCAGCTGGCTGAGTTGCTTCTTCCTATCTCCCGGGGGGATTTCAGTACGCATCATGCCGGGGCTGATACTGACAGGGATATCACCCGCCGGGACCGGACAGAACGCGCAGGTTCCGGCAGAGCAGTCCATTCTGTAACGCCGGATGTCCGCCGGACCTCAGCATTATCGACAGAGAAACGACTGGCTGCTCAACGACTGACCAGAGGTGTTATGGACCGGCTGTATCAGTTGCAGAAACTGGGACTTGGTTATCTGACATTAGACAGAACAACGCCAACACTCTCCGCAGGGGAACTCCAGCGATTGCGTCTTGCCACTCAGCTTAGCTCCATGTTGTTTGGGGTCGTCTATGTTCTCGATGAACCATCAGCAGGCCTGCACCCTGCAGACAGCCATGCACTTTACGATGCTCTGGAGAACCTGCGGGATGCCGGAAACTCAGTGTTTGTCGTTGAGCATGATCTTGACCTGATGCGACGGGCGCAATGGCTGGTTGATGTGGGACCCGCTGCAGGAGAACAGGGCGGTCATATTCTCTACAGTGGTGTACCTGAAGGTCTGAAAGCTATTGCTGAATCCAGAACGGCGCGGTATTTGTTTGATGAAATCAGGCCACCACAATCATACGCCCGACAGCCAGCAGGATGGTTAAAATTACAGGATATTCACCGTCACAACCTGAAGGGACTGGACGCCTGTATTCCTCTGGGGGTACTGACCGCTGTTACAGGTATTTCGGGTTCCGGAAAGTCTAGTCTGATTGCTCAGGCCTTACCTGAGCTGGTGCTTTCCTCGCTTGGCCATGAACCAGAAGACGTGTTATCCGAGGGCAGTGATGCTGAGGGACCAACCGTTACTGAGAAAACTTACGGTACGCTGACAGGCGACACCGGACTGATCAAACGTCTGGTGCAGGTTGACCAGAAACCGATAGGCCGGACACCGCGTTCTAACCTGGCGACATATACCGGACTGTTTGACCATATTCGTAAGCTCTTTGCCGGAACACCTGCTGCTAAAAACTATCATTATGATGCCGGACAGTTTTCTTTCAATGTGGCAAAAGGTCGCTGTGAAACCTGTGAGGGTGAAGGGTTCGTCAGCGTTGAACTCTTGTTTATGCCCAGTGTGTATGCCCCTTGTCCGACATGTCATGGCGCACGCTATAACCCGGATACGCTCAGGGTTCGCTGGAAGGAGCGAAACATTGCGGAAGTCTTGCAGATGACAGTGGATGAAGCCTGCAGCTTCTTTGCTGATGTAGAACCCGTGGCGCGACCTCTGCGCCTGCTGGGCGAAATCGGTCTGGGATATCTGCGTCTGGGTCAACCAGCCACTGAGTTATCCGGAGGAGAAGCTCAACGGATAAAGCTGGCAACCGAACTGCAACGTAGCCAACGTGGCCATACGCTGTATGTTCTGGATGAACCGACCACCGGACTCCATGCGTCAGACGCCGACCGTCTGCTTGTGCAGTTGCAGCGTCTTGTTGAGACAGGGAATACCGTAGTTGTGATTGAACACGATATGCGTGCAGTCGTGCAGGCTGACTGGGTTATGGACATTGGTCCCGGAGCAGGTCATGAGGGAGGCAACCTGGTTGCAGAAGGTACACCCGCCCAGGTATCACAGGTTTGTGAAAGCCGCACGGCACCGTTTATTGCCCGGGAGTTGTCACGGAACTGGTAAAAGGACAGTGTCGTCATAGCGTGAATGACGACACTGTCACGCTACTGGTATATCCCCTGAACATTTTACCTGTCATTGTAACTACCTGAAAAAATACGTGATAAGAAACCTGTTGTACCAGGGCACAGCAAAAACACCAAATCTTATCCAGTGTTAAACATCACTGTTATGCAGGTGGTAAGGAGAACCTGATGAAACTATTTACGATTGGTTTCACACAATCTTCGGCGGAGGATTTTTTTACGCGTCTGAAGGAATCCGGAGCAAGACGTATTCTGGATGTGCGTCTCAATAATCGCTCTCAGCTGGCAGGTTTTGCAAAACAGGACGATCTGAAGTTCTTTGCCCGTACTCTGTGTGATATCGATTACGCACATATGCCAGATCTTGCCCCGACGCGGGAAATGTTTGAGCGATACAAATTACAGAAAGGAGACTGGGATATATATTCTTCGGATTTCATCGATCTGATTACAAAAAGACATATCGAAACGCTCGAAAAGAGTCAGTTTGCTGATGCTTGCTTATTGTGTAGCGAACATAAACCACATCATTGCCACAGACGGCTGGTTGCTGAGTACCTGGCAGATAAATGGCCTGATGTCACTATCATGCATTTATAGTGGCTGGGTTGTGTCTGTACGCCCGAACACCAGAACACAGCTCCCACAGACTATGACGGTACCAGACGATGTTCGGACAAAAGGAAGAGGATTTAGCCTGCTAAAGCAATATGCGCTAACAGGAAGTGGCTTGATATCGAAAATCAGTGTTTGCGACGCGCTTTTTTTGACCATGCTTTTGGGCTAATATCACACCCTTCAGCCTGTATTTTGCCAATAATATAACCAGTTGTTTTATTTTATAAATAAAGCTTATCGGTATGTGCTCTGTTATGTTTGTATACTACATGGGAGGTATACATTCATTGATCGGATAATGCATACTCCGATGCAGTATATCAACTTAAAGATAGTGAGGTAAGAAATGCCCAGTACTCCGGAAGAGAAAAAAAAGGTACTGACACGGGTTCGCCGCATCAGAGGGCAGATTGATGCTCTGGAAAGAGCACTTGAAAATGGTGCTGAATGCCGCGCCATTCTCCAGCAAATTGCTGCCGTTCGTGGCGCATCTAACGGATTGATGGCTGAGGTTCTGGAGAGTCACATACGAGAAACCTTTGACCAGAATGACAACTATAGCCATGAAGTCAGTAAATCAGTTGACGATACGATTGAACTGGTTCGCGCCTATCTTAAATAGCAACTGACCGGTAAACCCGGTCACTGCTGGATGTCATTATGAACACCAACCGAACGGCATAGCCAGTCCACAGATACTACTCATTCCCTGACTATGTCCCAGGAGTCCAGTGTCGTTCAGCCAAAACAAATTTCTGCTTTGTATACCACTACGACAAATGCTGTCATCAGTTCAGGTGCGATAATTTCGTTATCATGCGCAGTACATACTGCCCTGAGTTTTCTGATCCAGTAATCATTCTCGGCACCAGTGTTCCAGGTGCCGCCTCACCCTACAGATATCTGTAATTGTAAACCGTCGCAAGACCGGTCCAGGCGATAGGGCAGAATCGCCCACTGTTCGGAAAACCAGTACTAACTGACAGTTCTGGTACTGGAGACTGGCCACAGCACTGTATAGGCCCATTCTGTACGGCGTTGTCACCTGACCTGTCTGAAGATATTTCCCGCACGCAACAGGTTACTACTCAGAAGTGATAACCCAAGTCCTCATCAAACATCAAAAAATATTTTCAGATAAAAATCGTAAGCGTGCAGTGAGAACCGTATTGACGAAGTGAAGCTGGTCAGGCAGGCAGAGTAACCCGCCACGGGAGCAGAGCACCCACCCGGTTCACAGGCCAGTCGGCGATGACATCAAGTACATAATGCAGATAGCGTTCCGGATCCACGCCGTTTAATTTGCACGTCCCGATAAGACTGTACAGTGACGCACCGCGCTCACCACCATGATCCGAGCCGAAGAACAGCCAGTTTTTTCTCCCCAGACTGACCCGTCGTAGGGCGTTTTCGGCAATGTTATTATCCACCTCCACCCAGCCATCTTCTGCATAGCGGATCAGCGCCGGCCACTGGTTCAGCGCATACCCGAACGCCTTCGCCAGTTCTGAGTGCCTTGAGAGGGTTTTCTGTTTCTCCCGCAGCCACCCCTCCAGTGACGCCAGCAGCGGCAGCACTTTTTGGTGCCGGACTGCCTGCCGTTCCTCTGCTCTTTTACCTCTGATCTCCGACTCGATGGCATACAGCTCGCCGATCCGTTTCAGCGCCTCCTCCGTCAGGACTGACGGGGTACGGACGTGAACATCGTGGATTTTTCGGCGGGCATGGGCCCAGCACGCGGCTTCCTTTATATGGCCGTCGCGGTAGAGCTCGTTGAACCCGGCGTAGGCATCAGCCTGCAGTACGCCACTGAAGCCTGCAAGATGGGTCTGAGGGTGGATACCTTTTCTGTCCGGGCTGTAAGCGAACCACACTGCGGGGGCCAGCGCTGATCCGGCGTTGCGGTCGTCTCGAACGTACGTCCATAAGCGCCCGGTCTTCGTCTTCTTATTGCCCGGCAACAGCACCGGGACAGGCGTATCGTCAGCATGGAGTTTGCCGTCGGTCAGGACATAGTGCTGAAGGGCTTCATCCAGCGGTGCCAGCAGACGACAACACGCATCCACCCAGCCCGACAGTACAGAACGACTCAACACTACACCCTGGCGGGCATAGATCTCCGACTGGCGATACAGCGGTGTGTGCTCTGCATACTTTGAGGTCAGCACTCGGGCCAGCAGCCCCGGTCCGGCGATCCCCCGTTCGATGGGGCGCGAAGGAGCCGGGGCCTGAACGATGCGATCGCACCGACGGCAGGCATGCTTTTCACGGACTGTCCGGATAACCCGGAAGGCGCTGCGCATCAGCTCCAGCTGTTCGGCGGCATCCTCACCCAGGTAACTCAGCGAACCACCGCACTCCGGGCAACACGGCTCAGTCGGCAGCAGCCGCTTCTCATCCCGTGGGAGTGACTCAGGGAACGGTTTGCGGGTGCGGGTCTGACGCAGCGGGCGCTGCACTGCCGGGTCATCCACCCGGCCGGTCAGCGTATCGCTTTCCTGCTGCAGCAGGTTCAGGTCAGCTTCCATTTGCGCGATACGGCGGGATACCTTTTCGGAACGACTGCCGAAGTTCATCCGGCGCAGCTTATCCAGTTGCGCCTGCAGATGGTCTATTTCGCGTTCCCGGTTGCTCAGCTTTTCCTGCAGGGCGTGGATCAACGCTTCCTGTTCGGCCAGGCGCTGTTTCAGCAGAAGGATGTCGTCAGAAGAGGTATCGTTCATAAGCCTGTATTTTACCAGGCTTATTCTGCGACAACCAGGATAAAGAGCGCTACAACATGGTCAGGGATGTCAGTAACCGCTTTGGCTGTCGCCAGTCGATACCTTCCATCAGCATCGCCAGTTGCGCCGGCGTCAGGAACACTTTGCCATCGCGGGCTGAGGGCCAGGCGAAGCGACCACGTTCCAGTCGCTTTGTCAGCAGGCACAGACCATCGCCGGTGGACCAGAGCAGTTTTACCTGACTGCCGCTGCGTCCCCGGAAGATGAAGACGTGGCCGGACATCGGGTCATCTTTCAGCGCGGTCTGCACCTTTGCGGCGAGGCCATTGAAGCCGTTGCGCATATCGGTGATACCGGCAACCAGCCAGATTTTTGTGCCTGCGGGAAGATTTATCATACCGGCCCCCGCATCAGTTCGCGCAGGACAGTGCTCATGAGTTCAGCAGAGGGATGAGTCAGTGTTATTTCTCCTCCCCGACATTTTATGTGGCAGGTAGCGGGAGGAGAGCAGGATGGTAGTTCGAAGGTTGGGAGAGAAGAGCCCGCCTGAAGCTGCACGGGTATCAGGGCAGGAAGCGACGATGAGTTTTTTCGGGGCCGACAGACCCGCCCTTCACGCTGCCAGAGCCTTATCCATTTAAAGAGCAGGTTATCATTGACGTCATGTTTCCGGGCCAGTGCGGCAATACTGCCTTCTTCTTCAAGAGCCAGCCTGACCAGTTCCATTTTGAATTCAGGGGAATAGTGTTTCCGGGGAAGTCTTTCTTTAGCGCGCATGAGGTGTCCACCTGCAAAATAAGTGGGTGCTTAAGTTACAGGATCCTGGATTCGGGACCAGACGGTACTCAGACGACGCTTACTAAAAATCAAGTGTTTATCTTTTTTTAATCCTTATCAACAGTATTGGTATTGCCAGTTACTATACTGCCGTATAGTATATGAAGCAGATGATGTACACACAGAAACAACAAGGCTATCAAGATTTAAAATGCCCTCTCTAATATTTAAACTGACGAAAGGATATTAACTATGAGTAATGTATTTTATATGCCGCCTGTAACCCTAATGGGACTTAATGCTATTCGTCTTTTAGGGGATGAACTTGTTTCAAGGGAGTTAAAAAAAGCGCTGATCGTCACTGACCGTGTTTTGGCTGACACGGGACTGGTTAACAAACTGACAGATGAGCTTGAGGCGCATAAAATTAGTTATGCAATATTTGATGGTGTTCAACCTAATCCAACAGAGAAAAATATTGATGACGGTTTAGCCTTGCTTGCAAAAAGTAATGCTGATTTTGTCATTTCCTTTGGTGGGGGGTCTTCTCACGATACAGCTAAAGGTATTGCATTGGTGGCCACTAATGGTGGGCATATTCGGGATTACTCGAAAGGTGTGCATCTGTCCAAAAAACCACAATTACCATTAGTTACTGTAAATACGACAGCGGGTACGGCATCGGAAATGACCGTATTTGCAATCGTCACTAACCAGGAAGATGAAACTAAATACCCGGTAGTGGATAAGCACTTTACGCCTATCATTGCGGTTAACGATTCTGAACTTATGGTCGCAATGCCTGCGTTCCTTACGGCAACTACAGGTATGGATGCCTTAACTCATGCAATTGAAGCGTATGTATCAACAGCAGCTACGCCTGTTACTGATGCTTGTGCTATCAAAGCAATTGAAATTATTGTTAATAATCTTAAAGACGTTGTAGATGATGGCCAAAACCGCGAAGCACGTGATGCCATGCAATATGGTGAATATCTGGCTGGAATGGCATTTTCAAACGCGTCTCTTGGTTATGTCCATTCAATGGCTCACCAGTTAGGTGGCGTTTATAATCTGTCTCACGGTTTGTGTAATGCGATCCTGCTGGGTGAAGTATCCCGATTTAATGCGAAAAAGGTTCCCGATCGTTTTGTTGAAATCGCCCGGGCAATGGGGATTGATGTCTCAACAATGACTCAGGAGCAGGCCATTAATTCTGCTATCGAAGCAATTGAGATGTTGTCGCAAAAAGTCGGTACGAATCAACGCCTGGCTGATCTTGGTGTAACGGAGGATAAACTTGCATTTATGGCACAAAATGCACTAAATGATGCTTGTTCTTTAACCAATCCTCGTCAGGCAAGCCTTTCGGAGATTATTGAGCTCTACAAAGCTCGTATGTAAGCATTCTCCTTTTTACACCGTTATCTGAATTATATCTGAAGGAAAGTTGTACAAGTTCATGGTCAGAAATTTAAATCACTTCTGACCAGAGAAATTGACCATAAACATGTCTTTTTGATACTAAGAAAATCGGGTTACCAGAGGTAACCCGATTTAAACGTTAGTGAGTTTTCATCCCAGCGGCTGTCATTAGCAATTTGAATATTGTGGCAACGACCCCCAACGCCATTACACTGACAGCCCAGATAATCACCAGCCACATCAATTTTTTCCAGAATGGACGAGGTGTTTCATCAACGGTTTTCATTTAAGTTTCTCCATTGACCTCACCATTAGTGATAACCGTCGCCAGTTTTTACCTTCCCCCGGAATACATAGTAACTCCAGCAGGTGTACATCAGGATTACAGGGATAATCAACAAGCCACCTATTAGCATAAAGCCCTGACTCTGAGGAGGTGACGCGGCCTGCCAGATGGTTACAGAAGGCGGTATGATATATGGCCAGATACTGATCCCAAGACCACTGAAACCAAGGAAGATTAATCCTAACGTCAGCATAAAGGGACCAAAGCTGGATCGACGGCTATAAACACTGCGAACGATACCCCAGCAACAAACAAGGACCAGCAATGGTACAGGCAGGAAAAAGATGACATTTGGCATACTGAACCAGCGACTGGCAATCTCAGGATGAGTCAATGGGGTCCAGACACTGATAATTGCAATAACTGCCAGTAAACCAATGGTTAACGGAGTTGCAAGCTCTGACATCCTGCGGTGAAGCGAGTCTTCTGTTTTCATAATCAGCCAGGTGCAACCCAGCAGGGCATAGGCCAGTACCAGTCCCAATCCGCAGAACAGAGGGAACGGGGCGAGCCAAACCAATGCAGAACCGCTAAATGCACGTCCGGACACACTCAATCCATTTAATAAGGTTCCGACTGCAACACCCTGACTGAAAGTGGCCAGTACAGAGCCGACTATAAATGCTTTGTCCCAGATAGGTCGATGTTCCGGGATTGCTTTAAAACGAAACTCGAAGGCCACACCACGAAAGATAAGCCCAAGTAACATTGCGGTAAGCGGAATACTAAGAGCATCAATGATAACAGCGTAAGCCAGAGGAAACGCGCCGTACAATGCCGCTCCCCCCAGTACCATCCAGGTTTCGTTGCCATCCCATACCGGCGCAACGGTATTCATCATTGTATCGCGATCGACATCGTGCTTATGAAACGGGAACAAAATACCGATTCCCAGATCAAATCCATCCATCACTATATACATCAACGTAGCGAAGACGATGATGACAAACCAGATAATTGACAGATCAATACCCATTATTTGTCTCTCCCACGTGTTGCCAAACCCTCATTTACCGCTGACAGAGGACGGGCAGGTGTTCCATCCGTTACCTCCTGATGCTCCTCAGCATGTACAGGCCCTTTTTTGATCAGACGTACGAGATATATATAACCGACGCCAAAGACTGAGGTGTAAACAAGAAGAAACGCCAGTAAGCTGATTGACATATGTAAATCGCCATGTGCAGAAACAGCATCTTTCGTTCGCTGTACGCCATAAACGACCCATGGTTGACGACCTATTTCAGTTGTGAACCAACCGGCCAGTAACGCAATCAGTCCCGAAGGCCCCATGAAGAGAGAAAAATAGAGGAACGGTTTAGATGTATAGAGACGTTTCCGCCAGCGCAGCCATACGCTGACCACCCCGAGAAGAATCATCAGCATCCCTAAGCCAGCCATTACGCGGAAAGACCAGAATATGATAGTGGAGTTAGGACGATCTTCTTTAGGGAAACTCTTCAGGGCAGGCACCTGCTTATCAAGGCTGTGTGTAAGGATAATACTGCCAAGATAAGGGACCTCTATTTTGTACTTCGTCTCTTCTGCATTCATATCTGGCAGGCCAAACAGAACCAGAGGGGTTGCTTCACCAGGTTTATTTTCCCAGTGTCCTTCAATCGCAGCGATTTTTGCCGGCTGGTGCTCAAGAGTATTCAGACCATGCGCATCACCGATAACGGCCTGGATCGGGGAAACGATTAATGCCATCCACAATGCCATAGAGAACATTTTGCGAATAGCGGGAGTATCATTGCCTTTTAGCAGATGCCATGCTGCTGATGCTCCGACAAAAAAAGCGCTTGCAAGGAAAGCCGCAGTGGACATATGTAACAGGCGGAACGGGAAGGAAGGGTTAAAGATAATTTTCAGCCAGTCTACAGGGATAACAACACCATTCTCGATGGCATAACCCTGTGGAGTCTGCATCCAGCTATTGGATGACAGGATCCAGAACGTGGAAAACAGTGTCCCCAGCGCCACCATACAGGTAGCAAAGAAGTGCAGACCGGGGCCAACACGATTCCAGCCAAACAGCATGACACCAAGGAAACCCGCTTCAAGGAAGAACGCAGTCAGAACTTCGTAGGTCAGCAATGGACCGGTGATACTCCCTGCAAACTGTGAGAAGCCACTCCAGTTGGTACCAAACTGATAAGCCATAACCAGACCGGAAACAACACCCATACCAAAGTTTACTGCAAAAATTTTTGACCAGAAGTGATAGAGCTCCTTGTAAGTGTCATTTCGTGTCTTTAACCATAACCCTTCGAGCACGGCCAGGAAACTGGCCAGACCAATGGTTATTGCTGGGAAAATAATGTGGAAGGAAACAGTAAATGCAAACTGTACCCTGGCCAAATGGAAGGCATCTAATCCGAACATAGTTCACCTTAACCCCGATAATACACTGATAATTAATTATTTCTTATCAAATCAGAGCCTTGATGAGAAATTTCGACTATTGAAAACAATCATTTTTTTGTATGAGATAAAAACTCACTTGCAAGTACATTGTTAAGCACATGATTAAATGTGTCCAATAAGTTGCAATAATGTAGTGATAGATGAGGTCGATTACAAAAATGCAGGATTTTCGTTATTGTGTCAGCAACCACGATCATTCCTGATACTGCACGATACAAATAGTGTTGAGAGTAATTCTTAATAGTGGGGGGGGTTATGTGTAACTTACTGAAAAATTTAGGTGATTAGATGTTTCTGAAATATGCATACCGTCCGGTTTTAACCACTGATACACGAAAAAATCAATATGCTCGTGCATTCTACCAGGTATATTCTGGTGTCCTGGCTAAGGATATTAAATCTCATTTTTTAAACAACAAATTATTTCATATACATATGGATTAGATTTTTGCTCTGGTATCAGAAGTAGATGTCACAAACAAAGGAATAAATAATCGACAAGGAGCTGACTACCGTCGACAGACCGCGGGAGGTGTTCAGGATCAGCTGCATTGATGAGTTCCAGGCCCTACAGGCAAATGACCCCATGCTGGTTATGCCGGAATATCCGGACCCTTGAGGCGTTTTTCTGACGAGACAATTATTTTAACAGTCAGAGACCAGAGGCACTCCTCAGCTATCAGTTCAGTCCGGAGCAGGTCCAGCGCTCTCACGGAACCGGACGTGACGAGGAGTGGAACGACAGTTCCACAGGCGCTGAAGGTGGGAGTGGCATTGAGGGTCATTATTCAACATCCGGGAATTCAGCCTGCTGCGTTGTCAGATGTACTGGCCATTCTCTCAGGCATCGCTATAAGTAACTGTCTGAATCCTGTATCCTCGAAGCTGCGCTGTAAGCAATTAATTCCCATCGTGGCAAATGCACAAAGGATGATACATGCAAACGCTAAAGAGCAGACTTGAAACGGTAGTACATTGTTTTGAAAATGATTTTCGCGGATTTAAAATCAGAAACAGTAAGACCGATGCCATGAAATGGCTAATGCGATTCAATTTGCCGTACTCTGTCCGAGAACATGAACCCGGTAAATATCTGCTTCTTAATCGTGAATATAAACCTCTGGGATTTATGGCGCAGGCCGGTGGCCACGGCGCGGAATACGCTGATTACGGTGATCATCTTCTTGCAGGTGCTCCGGGATTACTCGATAGCGATATTTATTTTTATAACGACGGTTCAACCCCGTGGGAAAGCGCTAAAAACTGGACTGCATACCAGAAGGCAGTCCTCCAGTTCCTTGAAAAACTTCCAGGCTGAGTGAATTGCCCGGATAATTTAATCAGGCCGCTTCAGCGGCCTTTTTTACGTCTGCTGTTCTGGTAACTCAGGTGATTCTGCGTTCTGAAGAGGTACCCAGTCTTCCGACTCAATGAGTTTCGGATCTCAGGAGAAGAGAAGAAGGATTTTTGCAGAAGCACAAAAAAATTCTGGATAGTTGTCATTAGGGGAATATTGCATAAAAAGCAAAATTCAAGGCTGACAAAGCCAGTAATAGCAACAAAGAGGAAAGAGAAACTTTTTTCAGGTTTTTTTACAGTCCGGCCTTAAAGGCCGCATCGGATTTTCTAAATACAGTTTTACATAAGGAAAATCGTATGACTGTATTTCTAATCCTCACCGCCATCGCATATGGCATCTTCAAAGCCGGCTGCTTCATCCTATTAGTGGTCAAGGGGTATCAGGGCTGGACATTGTTCTGGAAAAACTATGACCGTCTCCCTCATATCATCCGTTCCCGCTGCCGATATCAGAGACGATTCATTTTCAGACGCATCTGGAAGCGAATCTTCAGCCACTGATAATGTTATCGAGCGGCATCCCCAGCCCAGCCAGCCAGCACAGGCAGCACCAGGTGGTGTACACCATACTGGTCTCTCCTGATTTCCACTTACGGATGGTGCGTTCGTCCACATCCAGTCGGTTAGCCAGCTGGTTGTCAGTCAGGGGGATAAATCCCCGGACCAGCAGGATTTCGGTGACTGTAGGCTTCTGCCAGTCTTCTCCGCTGACCAGCGTATAGCCATTAAATTTGTTCAGCTCAATAAGTCCGGCGATCTGTCGTGCTATTTCGTCTTTCATTGAGTTGCGAGCCCGGATGCAGAGGGAACCAGGAGGGACCGGACATCCACGGTAGCGTCACTCGTGTCGTTGTTATCAGCACCCAGCGTCAGCTCATCGATATACTTCCTAATCTGTCCTGTCTGGTGAAGGTAATAACACAGCTTAAAAGCGAATTGTGCTCTGTCTTCGGATAACCCACACCTTGAGAAAGCTCTATTCCGAAGATCTTCAGGCGTTTCAGATGTGTATCTCTTTTGGTAGATGCTCATCACCTCTGCATGAAGCTCGGCAAACTTCATTTCGTTATTCAGCTTTAAATCATTCTTATAAATCAACCGGGCAGCATCCAGGTCATTTTTTTCAAGCAAAATCCAGCCATAAAGGGTCTCGCTTGCATGTAACCCGTCCAGAACGATCCGGCCAAGTTGATTTGCATAGATGTACTCGTTAAGCAACGTTCTGAGCCGCTCTTCCAGAAAACCGAGTTTAGTACGTAGCTGTTTCTGGACATTATCAATCTTGTTATGGATCGCCAGATTCAGCGTGAGCATATAGAACAACAGGCACTGTTGCAAATAGTCGGTGGTGATAAACTTATCATCCCCTTTTGCTGATGGAGCTGCACATGAACCCATTCAAAGGCCGGCATTTTCAGCGTGACATCATTCTGTGGGCCGTACGCTGGTACTGCAAATACGGCATCAGTTACCGTGAGCTGCAGGAGATGCTGGCTGAACGCGGAGTGAATGTCGATCACTCCACGATTTACCGCTGGGTTCAGCGTTATGCGCCTGAAATGGAAAAACGGCTGCGCTGGTACTGGCGTAACCCTTCCGATCTTTGCCCGTGGCACATGGATGAAACCTACGTGAAGGTCAATGGCCGCTGGGCGTATCTGTACCGGGCCGTCGACAGCCGGGGCCGCACTGTCGATTTTTATCTCTCCTCCCGTCGTAACAGCAAAGCTGCATACCGGTTTCTGGGTAAAATCCTCAACAACGTGAAGAAGTGGCAGATCCCGCGATTCATCAACACGGATAAAGCGCCCGCCTATGGTCGCGCGCTTGCTCTGCTCAAACGCGAAGGCCGGTGCCCGTCTGACGTTGAACACCGACAGATTAAGTACCGGAACAACGTGATTGAATGCGATCATGGCAAACTGAAACGGATAATCGGCGCCACGCTGGGATTTAAATCCATGAAGACGGCTTACGCCACCATCAAAGGTATTGAGGTGATGCGTGCACTACGCAAAGGCCAGGCCTCAGCATTTTATTATGGTGATCCCCTGGGCGAAATGCGCCTGGTAAGCAGAGTTTTTGAAATGTAAGGCCTTTGAATAAGACAAAAGGCTGCCTCATCGCTAACTTTGCAACAGTGCCCCGTATTCTGCAGGCTCACGGCTTCCGGACATATAATCTGAGTGGTGGCTTTATAACCTGGCAGGCGGTTATGGAGTCGATGAATCAATAAGAGATGAGGTGCCATACACATGGCACCTCATCTGGTTCTGACGCATTAAGACGTCGCCGGGTAACATACTGTTTTTTTATAATGTTACCTGCCCATGCTTCTGATACGAAAAGCTTTTAAGCGCCTGCACTATCCCATTGATGTTATTGCTCAATGTGTTCGCTGGTATCTGACTTACGCCCTCAGCCTGCGCAATCTCGAAGATATGATGACGGAGCACGTCGTTATCGTTGACCATTCCACTCTTCATCGCTGGGTTATGCGCCTGGCACCGTCGTTCCGCCAGTATAAGCGTAATGTAGGTCGGCGGTGGCGGATGGACGAAACTTACATTAAAATCAAAGGCCAGTGGAAATATCTGTACCGGGAGGTTGATACCGCGGGGCAGACCGTCGACTTCCTGTTGACCGCCAGACGCGACGCTGCGGCTGCCTTACGCTTCTTTCGCAAGGCCATTCGCCACCACGGTGAGCCTGAGTAGACTGGCTCCATGAATCTCCAGACAGTTGGTATCACTTAAATTAGTGATAGTCTTAATACTAGTTTTTAGACTAGTCGTTGGAGTCCGGATGATTGATGTTTTAGGTCCGGAGAAGCGCAGACGGCGCAGCCTTCAGGAAAAAATCGCCATTGTTCAGCAGAGCTTTGAACCCGGTATGACCGTGTTGCTGGTTGCCCGTCAGCATAGTGTTGCTGCCAGTCAGCTGTTCCTGTGGCGTAAGCAGTACCAGGAAGGTAGTCTCACCGCCGTTGCTGTGGGTGAACAGGTTATACCCGCGTCGGAACAGGCATCTGCGATGAAGCAAATTAAAGAGCTACAGCGCCTGCTGGGCAAGAAAACCATGGAAAACGAGCTGCTGAAAGAAGCCGTTGAATATGGCCGACAAAAAAGTGGATAGCGCACGTGCCCTTGCTGCCGGAGGATGGCGAATAAGCCTTGTCAGCTGTTGGCTACGGGTCTCACGTGCGCAACTGCATGCTATGGCTCGTCGGTCGAAGAACTGGCAGGAGCGTCGACGCAAGCGCAAGCCTGATGATATTGAAGCTCTGGATCGTATCCATACCGTTATCGGCGATCTGCCTACGTATGGTTATCGTCGGGTGTGGGCACTGCTGCGCAGACAATCAGAAACGGACGACATGGCGGTGATCAATGCCAAACGCGTATACTGAATCATGCGTAAGAATGCGCTGTTTGCTTGAGCGTAAACCGGCAATACCGCCCTTGAAGCCGGCGCATACAGGGAAGGTAGGACTGGAGCCTAAACATACGGCGGTACGTAGCCCGGAAAGCAACGGGATGGCAGAGAGCTTCGTGAAAACGATGAAGCGGGATTACATCAGCATCATACCGAAGCCGGACGGGTTAACAGCGGTAAAGAACTTTGCAGAGGCCTTCGAACATTACAACGAATGGCATCCGCATAGTGCACTGGGGTATCGTTAGCCACGGGAATATCTACGGCGGCGAACCAGTAATGGGTTAAGCGATAAAAAGTGTCTGGAAATATAGGGACTAATCTACTGAGGTTGTAACCATCGATAAAAGCGGTGCCAACATGGCGGCGCTGGCCACACTCAACGCCAGTAAACCTGAAGAAGAAACCATCACCATCAGGCAGAGTAAATACCTGAACAACCTGATTGAGCAGGACCATCGGAATATCAAACGCCGAATACGACAGATACTGGGGTTCAAATCATTTCGGCGAGCGCAGACGATAATGGAGGGCATTGAGTTAGTGCATATGATACGTAAAGGGCAATATCAGCATCCCGCTGAAGAGCCTTTATCACCGGCGGAACAATTTTACCTGTTGGTTGCCTAAAATATAGACAGCGCAATAATTACTGACTTGTCTACGCTAATGCGACAGAACCCAACGAGCTGGATTGCCAATCGGCGAAGACCTCTACGGCAGAAAATCCGAGCGTAACAACGAGCGGCCAATACAGCTTCGCTCCGGTTGAGTTGCCATGAATATGGCCATCGTGTGCTTACATGATTTTGATTCCGTTTATTTTACAAAAGCCCCCAGATGATCTTGACGGCGGTCCCTAACAGGACGAATCCAATGATGTATTTAAGCTGTTGCCCTTTGAGTTTTTCGCTCATTAACCACGCGCCAAATGCAGCCCCTCCCGCCGATGCGATACCGGTGGCACCGACCAGCGAATAATCCATTCCCGAAAGCGTTGCGTGGGCAAAGAAACCGGTCAGAGAAGCAAACACGACCACGAAAGAAGCGGTTGCTGACGCCCGTTTGGGTTCCAGCCCGGCCCCCACGAGTGCCGGGACGATGATGCTGCCACCTCCAACCCCTAACAGGCCACCGACAAAACCCGCAACACCGCCAAGGGACAAACTACTCAACATCTGGCTTCGCGCACTACGCTGAATTCCAGAAGATTTTGGCGCGTACAACAACATCATGAGGCTGGCAAAAATAAGAAAACCGGAGAACAGCCACAGTAGAAAATGGCGGTCTAACCTTTGGCTGACATGAACCCCGATTGGCGACAAAACCACGGCCACAATCAAAATGGGGAGTGCCAACCGCCATTCGACCAAACGCTTGCGAATGAATGTCGTTGTCGACACGCTCGTCGATATGGCATTCAGAAGCAAGGCGGTGGCCATCGCTGCATGAATTTCGACCCCTAGTGCCAAGAAGATCGGAACCAGAATAAAAGCGGCTCCGACTCCGGCCATGGCCATGATAGCGGTTAGAAAAAACGTTGCAACGGCAGCGATGGCAAGCATTTCAATTCCTTAGCAAAATGAGGATACAGTATGTCCAGCCAGTTTTTCCTGGCAAGGAATGCAAAGCCGTCCCGCTTCCGTGTCGATCAGTTTATCGACAAAGACACGTTCCCCACATTTGGCGCATAGTTCCGTGTCAAAGCAGCTTTTACCGCGTGGAAGTTCAAACGGCTTCTTTAGCCCGATATCGAGAAACATTTCTTCCGGCATCGATATGACCTTGTTAACCAGGGGGTCAGTGACTTCGGCGGGAATATCCTGTGGCGCTATGCCTTGTTTGCGTTGGGCAACAAAAGGCGAGTTGAGCATGTTGCCGAAAAACTCGTCCTTTAGCCGTACACGTACTGAGCGCCCGGTCTTCACGTCTATCAGAGTGAAAGCCATCTTGTTGTAATAGCGCTTCTCGATGTTCGACTTGCCGTAGGTGCATCCCGTAGCCGACATTACGCCATCCAGAAAGCATCCCGCAGCATGGCCTTTCCCTGTTTCTGCTATGACATGCAGCTCCTTGTCTTCTGCCCGTTCCACACCGAGCGCTCTCATCGCTGCTTGCGCAGCACGGTAGCCTAAAGGCATTGCTGGACACTTATGGCCGTGAAAGACCATCGCCGCTTCGAATTCATCGTGTGTCATTACTCTATCTCCTTCGTGAGTCGCGTAGCTTCCTGATGAAGCCACTATCTTGAAGACGAATGAACTCGCAAAAGGATGCAGAAATTTTCTTCGAGATTGATTTCAGTAATCCTCACGCCGAGGTGCGTGGTAACAAGCCCGACCACTGTAGTCAAAGTGCACTTGGCAATTACGTATCAACACCTCGCGCAACCGCTGACGAATTCTCCGTAACCTAGACTTCACGACGGAAAGACTTAACTCATGAGTATCGGCAAATTCTTGCTTACAAATGCTGTGCTGGGGGCAGTTTGGATATCGAATCTATGGTCACTCCCGTTTTTGCAACACTGATTTTCGACGATATCATTGGCTTGCTTAAATCTATCCAGCGTCAGAATCGCGCCACGATGAGTTCTGCGCCTGATGAACCTCAGAAAAATCATACGGCTTCAGATGAGCCATTCCGATATACAGGTTCTTCAACAGGCCGGTCGGCCGTTTGTATCATCAATGATCAGCATTCGCAAACCAGATAGGTGATTGTTTAAAAATTTATTGTTAGAGACTTACGACGCGAACGTCTGTTGTCGCGTCGTAAGCACCCAGGCTATCCTGGCCAGCTTGTTTGCGAGTGCGCAGGTCACAACAAAGTTGCTTTTTCTGCACATTAATTCCCTGGCCCAGTTTGCCTTTCTGGTGTTCTAGTTTTTGTTTTTTGTATGAACACTCTGGGGCACTGGACCAGTAATATTCGGATCTTTTTGTTGCCTCGTTTGCTGATCCCCAACAGAGTTGTTCGACCACCGGTGCTGTACTCACGTGGAAGCAGCCCCGTTGCCGCTGCGAAGTCACGACTACTGGCGTAGTGTTTCCCATCGCCAAGCTCAGTGGAAATAGTACTGACCGTGAGCGTTCCCACACAGGGAATGGTCAATAGACGTTGGCCACAACAGCCTGCCAGTACCTTCTGCGCTCAACCAACATACAAACCCAACGGCTGAATGAGTCATTCCTTTTCTCAGCGCCAATAAGCACTGAAAGATCCCCCTGTACCAAGAGCGTTCGCAGATACGAATAACCGGCTTTTGTGATCCTGCCGAGCTTCGGCTTTCCGCCGCTGCTGTATTGTGATTGCGTCAGTCCCAGCCAGGCGGCCAGTTGACGTCCATTTTTAAAATCATGTGCATTACCGATACTGGCGACCAGCGCACAGGCAGTTGTGGGGCCAACGCCCTTTAGCTCCATCAGCCGCTGACTGCGATGATCTGTTTTGGCCATGCGGGACAAAATTCGGTCATATTCAGTGATGTTAGCTTCAATGTGTTCCAGCAAATCATCAACACATTGCTGAACCTGAAGCGGTAAAGAGCTCTTCTGCACAGAAACTATGTGGCGCAGGGCATCAGTATTTTGTGGCGCGATGACACCGAATTCAGATATCAATCCTCGCAGACGATTATACGTTGCTGTTTTCTCTTCTATGAAACCCTGACGGGTGCGGTGTAAGCATTGCATTGCATCGCCTGCTGGCTTTCGTCCTTCACGGGTACAAATCGCATATGTGGGCGACGAACCGCTTCACAGATAGCCTGAGCATCAGCTGCATCATTCTTCCCTGATTTGCCGGCCATGCGGTAAGTAGACACAAATTTAGCGGCCATCAGACGTGGCTCATGACCATACTGCCGAAATAACCTTGCCAAGTAGTGAGCCCCAGAGCATGCTTCCATCCCGATAACACAGGGAGGCAAACCTGCAATGGACTCAGGAAGAGCAGCACGCGAAACTTTAGGTTTAACCAGAACAGTTCTGCCATTCTGATCAACACCGTGAACAGCAAACACATTTTTAGCAAGATCGATACCGACAGTCGTGATAGTCATAACGAATTACTCCGGGACGATGTGTACCCCATGATTGCACAAGAGTTAATCAGGCGCATAATCAGGGAAAGTCCCTTCCATTCGTTAAGATGATTTTTTGTACGGTTATGGCCCGATCAAAGACCGAGCCGAATGGGTTAACTCTCACCGAAGATAATTTTCTCGAGATCCTGCAAGTCCTGCTGTGATTGCTCGTTAAGGTTGGCCTCTGTTTTGTCGTACCAGCTAAGTAACTTCTGGCCAAGTGGTGTCAAAACCGAGCCTCCACCTTTGCTGCCGCCTGTTGACGTGATGACCACGGGCTTACCTATCCCTTTGTTTAACGTATCAATCAGGAGCCACGCCCTTTTATAGGGTATACCCAAATCTTTTGCGGCGGCTGACAGGGAATGAAACCCATCT
Source organism: Kosakonia radicincitans DSM 16656 (assembly GCF_000280495.2). NCBI lineage: Bacteria > Pseudomonadati > Pseudomonadota > Gammaproteobacteria > Enterobacterales > Enterobacteriaceae > Kosakonia > Kosakonia radicincitans. Next base: position 201,120 of record NZ_CP018017.1, on the reverse strand, counting down.
ATAGCGCGCAATAGATCGATTTTACCCGGCCCCAGCGAGATGTTGTCATTAATGTAAATTCGGGGTCTGACCAAAATAAAATCAGATATAAGCGCTTTTTTATTCATCCTGATACCTTTCTCGAAATTATTTTTGCCGGGTGTGTTTGAACGTTTTGATGGCGGAGATAAGAAGGATCACCCCAAGTAAAGTCATAAGTACTTTAACCGGGAACAGGCCGACCAGAAGTCCGCCAATTGCCGCACCAATCACAGATCCGATGACCATCCATACAAACAGCGGCCTTTCTTTTTTCAGAATCTGGAAAGCATCTGCATTTGTATAACGGGAAAAACCAACAATCATTGTGGGCAGGCTAATCATCAATGACAGGCTTCCGGCCAGTTTGATATCAACCCCGAACAGGATAACGATTGTGGGGATCAGAAGCTCACCGCCTGCCACACCGAGCAATGCTGCGACTATCCCGATAAAGAACCCTGAAATCACACCTGCAATAATTGTGGCAATACCGGGTTGAAATAACCCGCCGGAAATACTGTGCAGTGGTAGCCATGCTTCTGAGAACATGACGAACGACAGTAAAACAAGGAGGAGCAGAATGATTCTGTCCAGCCAGATTCTGGACATCTTAATGGCGCGGCCTGCGGCCCACCATGCCCCAATAAGACTTCCTGCCAGTAAATTCATGACAATATCAAGATGCTCTACCAACTGATCGGTGGCTATCGATTTTGTGCGGAAAATTAGAGCGATAGCGACAACAGCGAGGCTCATTGCTTTGTTAAAGATGACGGCTTCCAGGGTGGGTATTTTGAAACTACCGATCAGGACGGGAAGGCGAAACTCAGCCCCACCGAGCCCAATCAGCCCTCCTAAAGCCCCAATTACCGCGCCTGAGAAAAAACCTTTTCCATTCCTTTTTGAAACTGATGACATGCATTCCTCTCTGATTCGTTATGTCATTCTTGACATAACGATGAGCATAGCATTTCAGATGATAAGTTTGATAGTACGTTGTATAGGCGGGAATTGATCCAGCTTAAAGCTGATTCAATCAGTACCGGTGATTTTATTAAGCGCCTGTATCCGACAAACCTGAGAAGAACTGTAGCCGGTTGCTTCTGCTGTCTCCCGTATACTGAGTTTCTTAACCTGTCGGTAGTACAACACCTTCTGGTGTCGTTCACTGTCTGCCTGCTTGCCCCGGTATTTACCCAGGGAATGAGCACGCTCAATTCCCTGTTGCTGTCGCTGGCGACGACTCAGCCAGTCCTTATGCGACATTGCGGCCATCAGATCGATCAACATATTGTTGATCGCCGTGATAACTGCGCGGGTTATCGGGTCAGCCTGTGAAGGATCTTTATCTGACAGAGCCTGCCATGAAGTTGGGACGTCAAGACTGACGATCCGCAGTTCATGTTGCTCAATCTGCTTTTTCAGCGTCATCCAGTCGCTGTTGCTCAGACGGGTCAGACGGTCTATCTGCTCGACAAGTAAAATATCATTGTGGTGACTGTCCATTAGCAGGCGTCCCAGCTCCGGGCGGTCGAGTTTTGTTCCGCTGATATTCTCCCGGTAGTAACTGGCTATTTTATACCCTCGTTCCTGAACGAACTGCTCCAGCATATCTTTTGCTCGATCGGCAAACTGATCTTCCGTCGACGCTCTCAAATAAGCTCTGATGAACATTTTTTCACCGCATTATCGCTTTTAGGTTATTGCATTTATTCTATCGCATATAGGTTATGTCATTCATCGTGTACCGTCACGTTTTTATTATGGCGTCAGGGTGTACCCTAATGCGATAACCATTTTTGTTAAAAATGCCGCATCGAATAATTTATGAGGGAAACTATATGGCAAGGAGGCAGATTCTTTCTCTGTCGGAAAGAGAATCATTACTGGCATTACCGGACGATGAGTTAACGCTGACCCGAATGGCCTATTTCAGTGAGCATGATCTGGCGCTTATCAGTGCTCACCGTAAACCCGCCAGCCGCTTTGGTTTTGCCGTCCTTCTTTGCTATCTGAAAAATGTCGGCTTTGCCCCGGATAAAAAAATCCCACCCTCTGATGCGCTGCTGAAGCATATCGCCAGCAGGCTAAAGCTTACCGGGGATCTCTGGCCCGCTTACCTTTCCGGCAGGGATACGACCCGGCGTGAGCATTTAACCGAACTGTACCGCTATCTTGGCGTAAAGGCGTTCACCGGCAAAATACAGCAGGACTGTATTACACACCTGCTTTCGATGGCGACGCGCACCGATAAAGGTATTCTCCTGGCCGAAGAGTTACTGGTCTGGCTCCGGCAGAACAACGTGATCATCCCCGCGATTGACGTCGTGGAGCGTACCTGTGCGGAGGCCATGGCTGGCGGCGATAAAATCGTATTTCAGACCCTGAATGCCCCGTTAACTCCGGCCCACAGGGATGCCCTGGATCGTTTACTGGAGTCATCAGATAATCAGCCTTCCAGGCTGACATGGCTTCTGCAACCGCCGGGTAAAATCAATGGTAAGAACGTGCTGCAACATCTTGATCGGCTCAGTAGCATTGAATCGCTGGCATTACCTGAAGGTATAGATCGTACCATTCACCAGAACAGGTTGCTGAAACTTGCGCGGGAAGGCCGAAAGATGAGTAGCCGGGATTTGACCCGATTTTCAGCAGCCCGGCGTCATGCGATCCTGGTGTGCGTGCTGGAAGAAGCCAGAGCCACACTGACAGACGAAGTAATTGAGCTGCATGAGCGAATGCTGAACAGCCTTTTCAGCAAAGCCAAAAGAACACAGGCTGAGCGCCTTCAGCAGACCGGAAAGCTGATCCAGTCAAAACTGAGGCAGTATATCGATGTCGGTCAGGCGCTGTCTGATGCCCGTGATTCCGGTGGAGATCCATGGCTCGCAATAGAAAACATACTCCCATGGCATGAATTTGTCGCCAGTCTGGAGGAAACACGCCATCTCGCCAGAAAAAATAATTTTGACCCGCTGCATATTATTACCGAGAAATACAGCACATTACGGAAATATGCCCCGCGCATGTTGTCCGCTTTACAGTTAGTCGCAACCCCGGCCGCGCAACCTCTGGCTGATGCACTGGTTGTGATCAAGGAGATGTACCGGAAGCAGTTACGTAAAGTTCCGGCGGCAGCGCCGCTTGAGTTTGTCCCTGAAAGCTGGCGCAAGGTGGTGATTACACCTGCGGGTATTGACCGGCAGTACTATGAATTTTGTGCGCTCAGCGAGCTTAAGGGGGCGTTGCGCTCCGGGGATATCTGGGTTAAAGGCTCGCGCCGCTACAAAAATTTTGATGATTACCTCATCCCCGAAAAGGACTTTGACAAACTCACGCCGGCCCTGCCACTGCCCGTATCTGCTGATTATCATGAGTACATTACCAGCCGTATGACCCTGCTTCAGTCCAGACTTGAAGAGGTCAATGCCATGGCTGCCCTTGGTGAACTGCCTGATGTGGAAATATCTGACAAGGGCGTAAAAGTCTCTCCGCTGGATAACTGCGTTCCGGCGCAGGTTTCACCGCTGGCAGAGCTGGTTTACAGCATGCTACCGCGACCTAAAATCACGGAAATTCTCGATGAGGTAAACAGCTGGACGACATTTACCCGACATTTTTCGCATATAAAAAATGACATTACCCGTCCCGATACCCGACTGCTCCTCACCACCATTCTTGCGGATGGCATCAACCTTGGCCTGACCAAAATGGCAGAAGCCTGCCCCGGGAGCACCAAATCATCACTCGAAGATATTCAGGCATGGTACATCCGTGATGAAACTTATTCAGCCGCTCTTGCAGAGCTGGTAAATGCGCAGGGAAAAAGGTCTCTGGCGGCATTCTGGGGAGACGGGACAACGTCATCATCAGACGGACAAAATTTCAGAACAGGCAGCTCAGGCCGCTACGCAGGGCAGGTTAACCCGAAATATGGGCAGGAGCCTGGACGTCAGTTTTATACCCATATATCGGATCAATACAGCCCGTTTTACACCTGCATAATCAGCCGGGTCAGGGATTCAACCCATGTTCTCGATGGCTTGCTGTACCACGAAAGCGACCTGGAAATCAGGGAGCATTACACCGATACTGCGGGTTTCACCGATCATGTCTTTGCCCTGATACATCTGCTGGGATTTGCGTTCTGTCCACGAATCAGGGATCTCCACGACAAGAAACTGTTTATCAAAGGGAAAGCAGACCAATACCCGGCGCTTCAGTCACTGATATCAACGACCAGCCTGAATCTGAAAGAGATCGAAATTCACTGGCGTGAAGTGCTGCGTCTGGCAACCTCGATAAAGCAGGGAACCGTGACGGCATCCCTGATGCTGAAAAAGCTTGCCAGCTACCCCAAGCAAAACGGACTTGCCAAAGCATTGAGAGAAATTGGCCGTATTGAACGAACTCTGTTTATGCTCGACTGGTTCCGCGATCCGGCACTGCGTCGGCGTGTACAGGCGGGACTGAATAAAGGAGAAGCCCGTAACGCGCTGGCGCGTGCGGTATTCCTGCACCGGCTGGGTGAAATCAGGGACCGAAAACCGGAAAATCAGAGCTATCGCGCCAGTGGACTGACGCTCCTGACAGCTGCCATATCCCTGTGGAATACCGTCTATATGGAAAGAGCGGTCGATGCGCTGAAGCGTAAAGGGGTGAAGATCAACGAGCAACTGCTGTCGCATTTGTCGCCCTTAGGCTGGGAGCACATCAATCTGACAGGAGATTATATCTGGAAAAGCAACCGGATACCCGCTTCCGGTAAGTTTCGTCGGCTGAGGCCAGCTAAAGTAGAAAGGTCAAAAAACAACCTTAACGAATGGAAGGGACTTCCCCTGATTATGCGCCTGATTAACTCTTGTGCAATCATGGGGTAAACACAACCCCGGAGGGATTCGTTATGACCATTACTACTGTCGGTATCGATCTTGCTAAAAATGTGTTCGCTGTTCATTGCGTTGACCAGAATGGCAAAACCGTTCTGGTTAAATCCAGAGTAACCCGCGCAGCTCTTCCCGGGCTGATTGCTGGTTTGCCGCCCTGTGTTATCGGGATGGAGGCGTGCTCCGGGGCTCATTACTGGGCAAGACTGTTTCGGCAGTATGGTCATGAGCCGCGTCTGATGGCCGCTAAATTTGTATCGCCTTACCGCATGGCTGGTAAATCAGGGAAAAATGATGCAGCTGATGCTCAGGCTATCTGCGAGGCGGTTCGTCGCCCACATATGCGGTTTGTGCCGGTTAAGGATGAGAGCCAGCAGGCAATGCAGTGTCTGCATCGTACCCGACAGGGTTTTATCGAAGAGAAAACAGCAACATATAATCGTCTCCGGGGGTTGATATCTGAATTCGGCGTTATCGCCCCACAAAGTACAGATGCCCTGCGCCACATAGTTTTTGAGCAGAAGAATTCTTTACCACTTCAGGTTCAGCAATGTGTTGATGATTTGCTGGAGCACGTTGCTCGCATTGAAGATAACATCGCTGAATATGACCGAATTTTGTCCCGCATGGCCAAAACAGATCATCGCAGTCAGCGGCTGATGGAATTGAAGGGCGTTGGCCCCACAACGGCCTGTGCGCTGGTCGCCAGTATCGGTAATGCACATGATTTTAAGAATGGGCGCCAGCTGGCAGCCTGGCTGGGACTGACACCATCGCAGTACAGCAGCGGCGGAAAGTCGAAGCTTGGCAGGATAACGAAAGCTGGCGATTCGTATCTGAGAACACTTCTGGTTCAGGGTGCCCGCTCGGTACTGATCGGGGCGGAGAAAAGGACTGATTTATTCAGTCGTTGGGTCTGCTCACTGGTCGAACGCAGAGGATACTGGCGCGCTGTTGTTGCCATCGCTGCCAAAAATGCAAGACTGTGCTGGGCATCATTGCATTACGGTGATGATTTCAGGTTGTACTCAGCCAGCTAAAGTACAAAGCTGTATGACCATCTGTTCTGCAACTCGTTGATGATAAAGGGTTAGACCCCGTGAGGTATATCTGCTTATTGTACAGGGCAAGTGTACCCGACTAACGAACTAGAGCCTCACGAGCGTCTTTCATCAGGGTCCGAATCGATGACGATTCATCATGACCGTTTATAGTACCGCAGTCTCTCCCCTTTATTTTTTTACTATAGTGCAGACAGAAACCGTAAACACCGGCGTTGACATGCCGGGGAAGCCCTTATAGTACAATAATTTTCGATATCCAAACTGACCCCATCATGCGCCGAAAGCGTCAGGTTCGGCGATGGGACTGCTGCTGATGCTGACCTTCCTCGGTACGCTGCCGGCGTCGCCTCTGGCCGGCTGGCTGATCGACAACTTTGGCGGCTGGAACAGCGCGCAGGGCTATTTAATCGGCTTTGGCGTAGGTTCAGTGGCCGCGTTAATCGCCGCTATCCTGCAATACTTTACCCGGGATAATAATAGCGCGGCTAAACCGGCGCACTGACGGAAGACGGGAAGGGGATATATCCCATAAGCGCTAACTTAAGGGTTGTGGTATTACGCCTGATATGATTTAACGTGCCGATGAATTACTCTCACGATAACTGGTCAGCAATTCTGGCCCATATTGGTAAGCCCGAAGAACTGGATACTTCGGCACGTAATGCCGGGGCTCTAACCCGCCGCCGCGAAATTCGTGATGCTGCAACTCTGCTACGTCTGGGGCTGGCTTACGGCCCCGGGGGGATGTCATTACGTGAAGTCACTGCATGGGCTCAGCTCCATGACGTTGCAACATTATCTGACGTGGCTCTCCTGAAGCGGCTGCGGAATGCCGCCGACTGGTTTGGCATACTTGCCGCACAAACACTTGCTGTACGCGCCGCAGTTACGGGTTGTACAAGCGGAAAGAGATTGCGTCTTGTCGATGGAACAGCAATCAGTGCGCCCGGGGGCGGCAGCGCTGAATGGCGACTACATATGGGATATGATCCTCATACCTGTCAGTTCACTGATTTTGAGCTAACCGACAGCAGAGACGCTGAACGGCTGGACCGATTTGCGCAAACGGCAGACGAGATACGCATTGCTGACCGGGGATTCGGTTCGCGTCCCGAATGTATCCGCTCACTTGCTTTTGGAGAAGCTGATTATATCGTCCGGGTTCACTGGCGAGGATTGCGCTGGTTAACTGCAGAAGGAATGCGCTTTGACATGATGGGTTTTCTGCGCGGGCTGGATTGCGGTAAGAACGGTGAAACCACTGTAATGATAGGCAATTCAGGTAATAAAAAAGCCGGAGCTCCCTTTCCGGCACGTCTCATTGCCGTATCACTTCCTCCCGAAAAAGCATTAATCAGTAAAACCCGACTGCTCAGCGAGAATCGTCGAAAAGGACGAGTAGTTCAGGCGGAAACGCTGGAAGCAGCGGGCCATGTGCTATTGCTAACATCATTACCGGAAGATGAATATTCAGCAGAGCAAGTGGCTGATTGTTACCGTCTGCGATGGCAAATTGAACTGGCTTTTAAGCGGCTCAAAAGTTTGCTGCACCTGGATGCTTTGCGTGCAAAGGAACCTGAACTCGCGAAAGCGTGGATATTTGCTAATCTACTCGCCGCATTTTTAATTGACGACATAATCCAGCCATCGCTGGATTTCCCCCCCAGAAGTGCCGGATCCGAAAAGAAGAACTAACTCGTTGTGGAGAATAACAAAAATGGTCATCTGGAGCTTACAGGTGGCCATTCGTGGGACAGTATCCCTGACAGCCTACAAAACGCAATTGAAGAACGCGAGGCATCGTCTTAACGAGGCACCGAGGCGTCGCATTCTTCAGATGGTTCAACCCTTAAGTTAGCGCTTATGGGATATATCCCCGCCATGTCTTACCTCTTTATCCCTCATCAAAGCACGCCTGACGGCGTGCTTTCTTCATTGTTTAACGCCCTGCGAAGGGCTTTGTTGAATAAATCGAACTTTTGCTGAGTTGAAGGATCAGATCACGCATCCTCCCGACAACACAGACCATTCCGTGGCAAAGCAAAAGTTCAGAATCACCAACTGGTCCACCTACAACAAAGCTCTCATCAACCGTGGCTCCCTCACTTTCTGGCTGGATGATGAGGCGATTCAGGCCTGGTATGAGTCGGCGGCCCCAGCGCTATTCTGCTCTCGCCATCACCACCGTTCTGGTGATTAAACGCGTATTCCGGCTGACCCTGCGGGCTGCGCAGGGTTTTATTGATTCCATTTTTGCCCTGATGAACGTTCCGTTGCGCTGCCCGGATTACACCAGTGTCAGTAAGCGGGCAAAGTCGGTTAATGTCAGTTTCAAAACGTCCACCCGGGGTGAAATCGCACACCTGGTGATTGATTCCACCGGGCTGAAGGTCTTTGGTGAAGGCGAATGGAAAGTCAGAAAGCACGGCAAAGAGCGCCGTCGTATCTGGCGAAAGTTGCATCTTGCTGTTGACAGCAACACACATGAAGTTGTCTGTGCAGACCTGTCGCTGAATAACGTCACGGACTCAGAAGCCTTCCCGGGCCTTATCCGGCAGACTCACAGAAAAATCAGGGCAGCCGCGGCAGACGGGGCTTACGACACCCGGCTCTGTCACGATGAACTGCGGCGTAAGAAAATCAGCGCGCTTATCCCTCCCCGAAAAGGTGCAGGTTACTGGCCCGGTGAATATGCAGACCGTAACCGTGCCGTTGCTAATCAGCGGCTGAGCGGAAGCAATGCACGGTGGAAATGGACAACGGAATATAACCGTCGCTCGATAGCGGAAACGGCAATGTACAGAATGAAGCAGTTGTTGGGAGATTCACTGACGCTGCGTGACTACGATGGTCAGGTGGCGGAAGCTATGGCCATGGTGCGTGCGTTGAACAGGATGACAAAGGCTGGGATGCCAGAAAGCGTGCGTATTGCCTGAAAATCCAGCCAGCTACAGGGTCGTTCGCACGAAATCTTATTTATTCAACAAAGCCCCTGTCAGGGTGAAATTATCAGTATTGAGGAAAAAATGCGCGCAAATGCGGTTTTTTTTCCAGTATTGACCTGACATAATTTTTTTAGACATCTTTCATCCTTACCGAATTACCATTCAGCTCCCGGTGGAGGGGCTTCTTTTCTGGAAACTCTCCGGCCGCGAGGCGACGTCCGAGTCGTTTGCTCTGACGCTGACCCTGCTCGGTACCGGACAAGGAAAGCATCACCGCCTTCGGGGAACGGCTTGTATAAGTTATGGAACCGGATGAGTTCGGGGAGTTATATGCCATCGCCGGTTCGCCAGGTATTTATCCCCAAAGGAGGCGGTGAGTTCAGGCCCTACCGTAGGTGACCGGGTGGCGCAAATGACTGTCAAGTTGATAGTGGAAGCGAGGCCGGAACAGCTTTTTCATCCCAGCTCATTTGGATATCGTCCACAACGAAGTGCCCACCACACAGTGGAGCAGGCGCGACGGCATTTGGAAAAACTCAGTAGCGAACACGAGGTCGGGCCAGTATGTCATGTCATGAACTGGATATTGCCCCGTCGACGTATTACTGGCATCAGCAACGCCGTCGTTGCCCTGGACGGCTCGGCAACAAGGATAAACACGACGTCCATCTGAAACAGGAAATCCAGCGCGTCTTTGATGAAAACTACGCCGCGTATGGTTAAATAGCCGGGCTGTAGCTGGATTGGCCCCTATATTTCCATACACTTTTTATCACTTAACCCATTACTGGTTCGCCGCCGCAGATATTCCCGTGGCGAACGATACCCCAGTGCACTATGCGGATGCCATTCGTTGTAATGTTCGAAGGCCTCCGCAAGGTTCTTTACCGCTGTTAACCCGTCGGGTTTCGGCATGATGCTGATGTAATCGCGCTTCATCGTTTTCACGAAGCTCTCTGCCATCCCGTTGCTTTCCGGGCTACGTACCGCCGTATGTTTAGGCTCCAGTCCTACCATTCTGGCGAACTGACGCGTCTGATAAGAACGGTAGGCTGAACCGTTGTCTGTCAGCCACTCAACTGGGGATGTCGGCAGGCTGTTACCGAAGCGACGCTCCACGGCACCCAGCATGACGTCCTGCACGGTTTCACTGTCATATCCACCGTTACTGGCCGCCCAGTAAAGTGCCTCGCGATCGCAACAGTCCAGAGCGAACGTGACCCGCAGTTTTTCACCGTTATCACAGCTGAACTCGAAGCCGTCAGAGCACCACCGCTGGTTACTTTCTCCAACGGCCACTTTCCCTGTATGCGCCCGCTTCGATGGCGGTATTTCCGGTTTACGCTCAAGCAGCAGCGCATTCTGACGCATGATGCGGTATACGCGTTTGGCATTGATCACCGCCATGTCGTCAGTTTCTGATTGTCTGCGCAGCAGTGCCCATACCCGACGATAACCATAGGTGGGCAGATCGCCGATAACGGTATGGATACGGGCCAGCGCGTCAGTATCATCAGGCTTGCGCTTGCACCGACGATCCTGCCAGTCCTTCGACCGACGGGCCATGGCATGCAGTTGCGCACGTGAGACCCGGAGGCAACGACTGACAAGGCTTATTCGCCATCCTCCGGCAACAAGGGCACGTGCGCTATCCACTTTTTTTGTCGGCCATATTCAACGGCTTCTTTTAGCAGCTCGTTTTCCATGGTTTTCTTGCCCAACAGGCGCTGCAGCTCTTTAATTTGCTTCATCGCAGATGCCAGCTCCGACGCGGGCACAACCTGTTCTCCTGCGGCAACGGCTGTAAGGCTGCCTTCCTGATACTGCTTACGCCACAGGAACAGCTGACTGGCAGCAACGCCATGCTGACGGGCGACCAGCGACACGGTCATTCCGGGCTCAAAACTCTGCTGAACAAGGGCGATTTTTTCCTGAACACTTCGCCGTCTGCGCTTCTCTGGACCTAAAATATCAATCATTCGGACTCCAACGACTAGTCTAAAAACTAGTATTAAGACTATCACTAACTTAAGTGATACCAACTGTCTGGAGATTCAGGGGGCCAGTCTATAGCCGGGCTGTAGCAATCCATGGCGCTAATGTGAGGCCAGAGAGAGTACGGATGTTCATCAGGCTCACGAAGCCGGATATATATGTGTGGCTACTTTGTCAGAAAAAGATCTGCCCGTGCTTGCATCGGGGAAGTATCCACATAAGCTATTTATACTCGTCATACTTCAAGTTGCATGTGCGTTGGCTGCGCTTGCTCACCCCAGTCACATAGTTATCTATGCTCCTGGGGACTCACAAGCTTGCCGCCTTCCTGCAACTCGAATTATTTAGAGTATAGGCTCAATTGCGGAACTCTGACGGTGACTTGTTGAACGTTTTCTTAAACAGGCGGGAGAAGTAATGAACATCATTATAACCGACACTTCGAGCTATTTTTTCTATGTTCCAGTTTGTTTGTTCAAGGAGACAATGAGCTTCCGTCATTCTTTTATTTATTAAGTAAGTTGCGAAGCCTGTGCCTGTCAACTCCTTAAACGTTCTGGAAAAGTAAAACATGCTCAGGTTGGCTTTGCTGGCCATTTGCTCAAGGCTGATATTGTCTGAAAAATTCTGGTTTATGTGATTGAGTATCATTCCCATTGTTGCCTGATGTCGACTCGATGTTTTCAGTTTCTGATTTTGAACAGGACTGACATTCCTTACTACGCGTAAATTATATTCATTACTGATGTAGTTCTCTATAATAATGTGCAAAAGGTGGGCAGCAGATTTAACTTTCATCAGGCTCAGTTCAGGTACCTCATGATACAATTCGATAAGCTTTGATTCTTTTGATAAGTTTTTATCGTTCTCCACTATCTTGGGTAATGGTAGCTTTTCTGTGACACGGGCTTGCCCGCAAGAAACAAACCCTGTCAGATTACCGTTAATGAATATTGGAATGGAGAAGTCTACAAGTCCAGCATGACAGCGATAACATTGAATATGCTGTGCTTTCGTACTTTCAAAACCACCGCAACGATCACATTGCTGGCAATAGGGATGGTAAGCTGCGATTTTTCTGACTTGCTGGCAGAAAGAAGTAAAATTATACCATGGGGATATCTCTTTGCCATTCAGATCTACAGCAACAGAACCCAGACCAGTGGCATTGGCAAAATCGTATACAATATTGTCAAGTATATCGTGGGCGTTTCTCATTTTTACCTGGTAATAAAAGTTGTGATTAGTTAGTTATTCTTGGACGTTCACAAAGATAAATCCATTACATTCGTGACTATGCTATATGATATACTCTTTTTTAAAACCATTGTAAATGGTGCCACATCACATTTTACTGTTGGAGCTTTAAAATATTGATTTCTTGATCTGAGTCATTTTAATTGAATGGCTATTATTTGGTTGGATTGATTGAAAGGGATGATTCTGTAATGACTATCCAGTATCTAAGAAACGGATATGATTTATATAACATGTTCGGCGGATTGAAAATTTAAAAAAAAAGCCGGAAAAATCACGTAACTTAAAGTTTTTCCGGCTTGAATTTTTTGATCCTGACTCTATATTATCGCTCTAAGAATAGCACGTATATCCGTACCCGATACGGTTACCGGATTGGTGGATAGACAGGCATCTTGTAAAGCGGCTGTAATCATGGCATTTTCAGCAGTCATTACCTGTTCGCGAGCGATATTTAATGCGCTAAGGTTGTCCACGACATTAACCTGCTTCATGAGATTGTGCAGATGGGTGATTAGACTCGTAACACAATATTCATCCGCCGACTGGAAGTTTGCCAGTCCACACAGTTTACTTAACCGTGCATATTTTGCACGAACGGCGAAATCACGACTGTTGAACTGGATCACATGACGCAGCAACAGGGCGTTGGCAAGCCCATGGGGAATATGCAGTTGACCACCCAGTTGATGGGCGATGGCATGGTTCATTCCCAGTCCTGCCTGGCTGAAGGCGATACCGGCTAGTGTGGAAGCGTTATGCATCCGGGTACGGGCCTCCAGTTCATTACCGTCCCGATATACGACGGGCAGGCAACCGATGACCAGTTGTGCTGCTTTTTCCGCCAGTGCATCAGTAAAGTCCGTAGCGCCTTTGGCCACATATGCCTCAAGTGCATGCGTCAGTACGTCAAGTCCGGTATTGGCTGTTACTGCCGGTGGTACGCTCAACACCAGCCGCGGTTCAAGAAGCGCTATATCAGGATAAAGACTGTCATCAAACAACGGATACTTTATCCTGCTGGCCGGATCGCTGATAACGCTGGCGCTGGTGACTTCAGAGCCCGTACCACTGGTAGTGGGGATTGCAACGAAGTTCTCAATCTTTATGCCAAGCCTGCGACCAAAGAATATCATTGCCTTCGCTGAATCCAGTGCCGACCCACCGCCGAAACCGATCACTACCTCCGGCTTTATTGCGCTCATCGCCTCGATACCTGCTACCACTGTAGCGATAGGCGGATCGGGGATGATATCGCTAAACAGAGCGACAGTGTTGTCCTCATGGATATTGTCGGTGACCATTTTCAGATTGGGGCTACCAGCCAGAAAACCATCGCAGACGATCCAGATCTTTTTACCGTGAAGCGTTCTGAGCCAGGATAAACTGTCGGCTCCGCTATACACCCGCGTTTTTACCGTGAACAGGGACATCTTCACATCCTCCACTTAGCGGATGGAAAATCCATTAGTCAGTACACAACGGCGTTTACGGGCGAAGCTCCGTGCAGATGTTGTCCCCTCGCCAGTGGGAGTTGCAATAGTAAAGGTGGTAAAACCCTCAGCCTCAATGCCCAGCCCAGCATAAGAAGGGCCATTTTTCACAAATATTGAAGTTTGCATGGTCTTCGCGGCCAGGTTCAGACGGGAAACATTCTGCGAATGCATTATGGCTGTATGGTGCTGATCGTTTTCCACTTTCAGCGCCAGTGCCAGCCCTGTCTCAAAATCCCTGACCCGCACAACAGGCAGAACCGGCATCAATTGTTCGACCATCACCAGCGGATCGTCCTGCTCCACTTCCACAATAATCAGTCGCGGTGCCGTTGATGTGTTCAGATCAGCAGCCTGCAGGATCACTGCCGGGCTTTTGCCTACCAGTTTCTTGTTTGCTTCTCCTTTGTCATTGATAACGACCTGGCGCAGTCTGGCAATATCACCGGGTGTTTTTACCAGAAAGGCATCGTTTTTCTGCATATTTTCTACGAGGCGATCGGCGATGCTATCGACCACGATGACGCATTTTTCGGCGATGCAAAGGACGTTATGATCGAAAGAGGCACCATCAACGATATCTTTGGCAGCTTTGACCGGACAGGCAGTTTCATCCACCAGTACAGGGGGGTTACCTGGGCCGGCACCGATAACTTTTTTACCGGTTTTCATGGCCATATTGACAATTGCCGGGCCGCCTGTAACCACAAGCAGAGCAATGCGCGGATCTGACATCATTTCGCGAGTGGCGTCAAAGGTGGGCTCTGCGACGGTGGTAACCAGATTCCGGATCCCGCTTACCCGATAAATGATGTCTTCGATTTTTTCAATAAGCCACAAAGATACCTTCTTTGCGCCAGGATGGGGGCTGAAGTAGACAGCATTACCAGCGGCCAGCATACTGATGGTGTTGTTAATGATAGTTTCGGTCGGATTGGTGCTGGGGGCGATAGCGCCAATGACTCCAAAGGGGGAAAGTTCGAACAAAACCATGCCACCATCGCCAGTCAGGGCGCTTGTGGTCAAATCCTCAATCCCTGGAGTATTATTCAGTGCCGCAGTATTTTTACTGATTTTGTCGAGTGCATTACCCATGCCGGTTTCTTCTGCGGCGCGTTCGGACATCTCTTTGATCCAGGGTGCCAGCTCTTCCTTCAGGGCAGTAATAATCCTGGTTCGAAGTGCCAGAGGTTCTGCCAAGTATTTTTTATAGGCATCGTAGCTGGCAGTGATAGCATCTTCCACACGAGCGAAGATAGTGTGCTGAATATTTCCAGGGGCAGTAGCGATCCCTGTCAGATTATCAGCAAGAATAGTGCGGATCATATTCTCCAGTTCAGTGGTATTCATTTTTGACTCCCTGATTTAAGGCTGTCGACAGCCCGTAATGCAATAAGATGATTTTTTTCAGCGGATGCGCCGCTAATTCCGACCCCACCGATCACTTTTCCCGCACAATTCACGACACAACCTCCGCGGGAGGTATCAATCCCGCCAATGACGTTATGTGGTGTGGGGTCAATGATCTGTTTATTATCTTTAGCGAAACGTACCGCGGCTTCGGCCGCAAGCTCGGCGACAGCAATATCTTCTGCCGATGCACCCGGCATGCGGTAAGTCAGAACACATTCGCCTTTTTCGTCACACAAGGTGATAACTACCATGGCGCTTTGCTGCCACGCCTCCGCCAGAACAGTATCGATAATGTTTTTCAACTGCTCTGAACTGAAAATGTGCTTACTGAAGTTTTCCGATGGCGAAAGTGACTGAGGGTACTGGCGGATAACTTCGCCGACGGCCTCCTCCAGCAATATGCGATGCTCTCTGATAAGGGATGCTATATCCTGTTCTGGCATAGCTCTGTTTCTCCTGTAACAGCCGACCGAGGCTAAAACCGATCGATGGTATCGACGATGCCGACGATGGCCAGATCAATGGCCTGATTTGGTTCCGGAAAGATCTTTCTGGCTGAAGAGCCACGGCTGACCAGAACCAGCTCTCCTTCGCCTGCTCCCATAGAATCCACAGCAACCTCCTGGGTGTTTTCCTGGAAATGCGGTGTGGAGCCGTCCAGATTAACTAAAGTAACGACCATCAATTTTTTACCTGTCAGGGATGCAGATTTTTGCGTCGACACCACTGACCCTACGACTTTCGCCAGTTGCATTGCGTTACTCCTGCCATATTAGTTTGATGTTCTGTCTTTCCATTACTTCCCGAGCGAGGGCGGTAATCAGCGTCTGCTTTTCCAGTAAAACCCAGCAATCGCGCCAGTGAATAACGCTGGCATAGCTGAGGCCAGCTGCAGTTGCCAGTTGCACCGGTGTACTCAGATGGTCAGTGAGTGTGACCGGAAGGCGGCGTAACTCTCGCAGTGGCAGTGCGGTCAGTAATTGCTGGTGGATCTGAAGGTGTAACCGTACGCCATATGCCCATGCTTCCAGGACAGTTGCCACTGCCGGGTGGTGGTGATCATAGGCAACCAGACTCTGAATAAAAGCCAGATCTGGTAAGGGCAATATCAGTTGTGCATTATGCAAATAAACCGTTTTTGATAAGCCTGCCGCTAGCTCGGCCTGGGTCACCCGTAAACTCCGGCTTTCTCTTTCCTGTAAAAGTGTAATGACCCTTGAGACGATCATGTCCAGCATAGGCACACCTGCATTAGCGTTTTGTCAGGAGAAGTCTTGCCACTGCCTGGCCTCCATCAATACCGGCAGCATTCGCTTCATCAGTATCAATATGCATTTCAAGACGCATATCCTCAGCGACCCGGATACAGACATCATCAAAAATCAGTTTTCGATCGGTGCCTTCAATCCCGACTTTCACGGTTTCTCCTTGTGTTACGCCAAATATCGCAGCGTCCAATGGCGACATATGAATATGTCTGCGAGCGATGATGACTCCCTCGGTGAGATTAATTTCTCCGATCTCGCTTTTCAGCGTGACAGAGGCACTTCCTGTCAGATCACCTGACAGGCGGAGTGGCGCCGTCAGGCCAATTTGTCTGGCATCGGTGTACGAGATTTCCACCTGTGTTTGTCCCCGCAACGGCCCCAGTATACGTACGTTTTTCAACTGACCTCGTGGACCGATTAAGGAAACGGTCTGCTCTGCCGCAAATTGCCCGGGCTGACCAAGGGGCTTTTTAATTTTTAGAGTCTGTCCAGGAAACAGACTCTGGTAATCTTTTGCCGACAAATGAACATGCCGGTTTGATATACCCAGCG
The DNA here is from genome assembly GCF_000280495.2 of Kosakonia radicincitans DSM 16656. Taxonomy (NCBI): domain Bacteria; kingdom Pseudomonadati; phylum Pseudomonadota; class Gammaproteobacteria; order Enterobacterales; family Enterobacteriaceae; genus Kosakonia; species Kosakonia radicincitans. The sequence goes on along the minus strand of NZ_CP018017.1, from coordinate 184,226 downwards.
GAATCGTTCGTTGCCGCATCTGCGCAATTACCTGACCGGTCAGTTTTGTGATCAGATCGTGATCCATTGATTTACCTCAATATCGATTTCTGATTGTGAATACATCTACTGCGTGGCTGGCCTTTATGCCGCGGACATGAAGGATCTCCACAGATTTTGCATGTCACCAGTAATTCTGCTGTTATGGCGACAGCCTGTTTTCTCTCTCTTGTCTGTTGGCTACCCGCATCTGCAGTTTCATCATCAGGTTTCACCTGAGTATGAAACTGATGCAGAGATATTCCGGGTTTGACATGCTGCACAACGGCAACGGTTCCCGCTGACGCTGTCGGAATATCGTGGTCAGTAGCGATATCTCCCGTGGCCGGAAATGCTTTGACCGTCTCCACAGATTGTTTTTCACCATATTCATCAGGAGGAGACTTTGCTGAAGCGTTCGGTTTACTGATTTCCCCGGCCATTTCCACAGGTTCATTGATAGCATCGACCTGAATGATATTGTCGGTGCTGCCCTCGGCAGCCTGCTTGACCGGGGGCACTGCCTTTTCTGCGTCCGGATCCTCCTGAACGGATTCAGGTCCGGTTGTGGTATGGGCGGCGGATGCCGTGAGGGTAATGGCCGGGAGAGCGGTTGTCTTCTGAACAAGCTCATCTCGGGGCGGTTTAGTTGTTGAAGCCAGTACACTGATTTCTTTCGCTGGCCGGGCAATTGTGGTGCAGGCAACAAATCCCTGATGTGCTCTGGCTGTTTCTTCTCCGGCCGATAGAGCCGTACGCACTGCAGCAACATCGCCTGCAATTTTCACCAGCATCCAGCCAGACCCGATGGTTCTTTCCACGCCGATCAATCTGATCTGGGCGGTTTTCACCATCACATCAGCAACAGTTATCGCCAGAGACATACCCGAGACTTCGATAAGGCCAAGAGAATGTTGCACAAGCTCCCCCTTTTCCTTGTTAATTTTTCACTCTGCCGTTACGGCCTGATAAACAGGCAACAGCGTTTCTACCTCATTATGAGGACGTGGGATGACGTGAGTTGATTTCACCTGGCCCACACCGGCTGCAGCTGCGGAGCCCGCTTCCACCGAAGCTTTTACCGCACCGACATCACCTCGTACCATGACGGTAACCAGGCCGGAACCAATTTTTTCGTAACCCACCAACTGGACGTTTGCCGATTTGACCATGGCATCTGCACCTACGATGGCACCAATCAGTCCATAGGTTTCGATCATTCCAAGCGCATTGTTCATTTCTCTTTTACTCCTGAGTTTCTTGTGTAAAGTTCATCTTCAGCTCCAGTCCCTGCCGGGACTGGAGATAATTATTCCGGCAGAGAAAGGCTTTTTCCCTGGCCCCCTTTGCCTGGCAGAAGTGGCAACCTGGTCAGACCGCGATACAGCGCAGCGCCAAGGCAGGCTCCGAAGATCGGTGCGACGAGAGGTATAATGAAGTAGGGGAATGCACGTCCGCCTGTTAAAGCATTACTACTCCAGCCAGCCAGATAGCTGAACAGACGGGGACCTAAATCCCTTGCCGGATTCAGCGCAAAACCCGTCAGTGCACCGATGGCAACCCCAATCAGGGCCACGGAAATCCCAATCAGTAGCGGTGCCAGCGGACCGCGAGGAACACCGTTGCCGTCGTCGGTCAGCGCCATGATCAGGCACATCAGCGTCAGCGTTCCGATGGTTTCACTGGCAAAAGCCTGAAGCAGATTAATTTCCGGATGGGGAAACGTCGTGAAAATACCCGCCTGTGCAAGGCTGTCCATGCTGCCGCGTTGAATATGGTGTGCCAGTTCATAATCAATAAACAGATTATGGTAAAGCAGGTAGACCACCATGGCTCCGCCAAAAGCGCCCATCATCTGACACAGGATGTAAGGTAAGACCTTATGGGCACTGAAATTGCCGAAAAGCCACAATGCGATAGTGACTGCCGGATTAAGATGCCCTCCGGATATTCCCGCAGTGAGGTAAACGCCGAGTGCGACACTCAGTCCCCAGACAATACAGATCTCCCACAAACCGAAACTGGCGCCAGCCAGTTTCATCGCTGCGAGGCAACTGATACCAAGAAACAGAAAGAGTCCGGTGCCCAGAAATTCGGCAAGGCACTCCTGCTTTAATGTCGGTAAGGTTGTGTTCATAATCGTTTCCTGCAAAAGTTTAAAAAACTACCGGTTACCCGCCGATGACGCAGTCGATTCCAAGGGATGTCACAATGTCTTTATATTTATGCATACGACTTTCTTCCGGTGGTTTTATTTCAATCATGTCGTACGTTCTGCCGAGCAGGTTATATTTATTCTGACCATAGTTGTGATAGGGTAATAAATGTAATCGCGACACATTTTTCATGTGCGTAACAAATCTGGCAATAGCCTCAATACTTTGTTCATCATCATTAAATCCAGGAATTACCGGGATCCGAACGGCGACATTCTTTGCCAGTTTTGAAATTATCAGTGCATTACGTAAAACCGTTTCATTTGGATGCCCCGTAAATTCCTTATGTCGTTCACTATAAAAGGTTTTGATGTCGAGCAATACGAGATCAAGTAACGGAATGACCTTTTCCAGCACAGCCCGGGAGGCTATTCCGGTGGTTTCCATTGCTGTATGCCATCCTCTGGCTTTGCAGGCAGCCAGCAATGCTGCCGCAAATGCTGGCTGAGCCAGTGCCTCGCCACCGGACAATGTAATACCTCCACCTGAGCGGCGGTAATGCGTCTCATCTTTACGCAGTTCGTCTATAACCTCCACCACCGACATTTTCTTACCTGACTGGACCATCGCGCCAGCCGGGCAGACCTCAGCGCAAGCTCCACAATGAATACAGGTATTCCGGTCAATAAGCCCTGGACGTGAGGCATCTATAGCCCCAACGGGGCAGGCGGATACGCAGCGTCCGCAATGGATACAATTGCGTTCGTAGTAAAATATTTCCGGTTCAGTGTGCTGTGATTCCGGATTACTGCACCATTTACATGCCAGATAACAGCCTTTCAGGAATACAATTGTGCGTATGCCCGGACCATCATGTAAGGAGAATTTTTGTATATTAAATACGGTGCCAGTCTGCGCGTAATCAATTTCCGTCATGTCAATGCCTTTATTTCTTTTCTTCATGCAGATGTTCAGCATGTTATTAGCTGGATGTATTTTCCTTGTCTGGAAAAACAAGGAAAATAATCATCATCAGATAACATCCTTGTGTTGAAAAATCCGGCCAGCTGTCAATTAAAAGACATGTTCGGTTCGCAGGATAATATCGTCCTGTACGCTTTTATCCAGTGAGACAAATTGCGCACTGTAACCCGCCACACGCACAACCAGATCACGATATTTTTCTGGTTCTTTTTGTGCTGCCAGCAGTGTATTACGGTCGACCACATTGAACTGAACATGCATGCCTTTCTGATCGAAATAACCACGCAGTAGGGCTGCCAGATGGTGTAATCCCTCATCGCCTTTCAGAGCTGCCGGATGGAATTTCTGATTAAACAGTGTGCCATTAGAGGCCAGGAAGTGATCCAGCTTGGCTACTGAGTTGGCGGCAGCGGTTGGACCTTTTGTATCCATGCCTCTGCTAGGCGATACTCCATCAGGAAGCGGCTGGCCGGCCAGACGTCCATCTGGAGTTGCCCCGACGCTCTCGCCGAGAGCCACATTAGCGGATACCGGATATAAGCCAGCCTGGAATAAACCGCCTCGAGGGTTGGTATATTTTTCTACCTCGTGACAGTAAATTTCAGCACCAGTACGGGCCAGCATATCCACTTCGTCAATGTCATTACCGAATTTGGGGGCGCCATTAATGAGTAACTGACGCACTGCTGTCAGCCCGGCATCAGCCCCTTTGACAGGCTCTGGCGGGTTGTTATTAAGTGAGGTGAGTGCAAGTGCGCCGTTTTCCCCCAGCACTTTCTTCACGGCCTCAAGGACCAGTTCATAGGTTGCGTCCTGTTTCGGCGCGCTTTCAGTTGCTGTAGTATCAGGTTTCTCTATCCCGCCAGAGACACCGAAATTGGCATCTAGTGCTTCTTTCAGATGACCCAGTGATAACTTGCCTTCTTCAAATACCAGACGTTTGATAGCCATCAGCGAGTCGCCCACATTGGCAACGCCGACACCTTGCGGACCCGTGAAGTTATAATGGGCGCCGCCTTCCTGAACACTTTTACCTCGACTGATACAGTCATCCACCATACAGGACAGGAATGGCAGGGGGGCCCGTTCCATATGAGCGAGGTCAACACTGTTATCGGCCATTGCGAGATGATAGACAAAATATTCGTTCTGTTTACGATAAGCTTCAATGATGTCTTCAATACTCTGGAACGACTCCAGCTCACCAGTTTTGGGGCCGAGTTGTTTATCCCCGCAGCGCCCGTTGTTCAGAGTGATTTCCAGTACCTTACTCATGTTATAAAACGCAGCGTCGTGCCAGCCTTCTGTTTTTCCCGGACGTTGAGGTTCGACGCAACCGATGATGCCGTATTCCCGCGCATCTTCCAGGGTCAGGCCACGGTTAATCAATGCAGGGATAACAACTTCATCGTTGTAATAAGCCGGGATCCCCATACCAAGACGACTGACTTCACAGGCCTTCAGTAACAAATCGTCCGGAGATTTTGACCAGACACGTACTGACAGTGAAGGCTCATGCAGACGGACATGGGCGGTAGCCGTCATGGCCATAAAGGACAGTCTGTTTGTGGCGTCCTGTCCACCGCTGGTTTGACCGCCAACGATCAGGTTCTGGAACATCGGATAGCCACCAAAACCTTTGGTCGAGCCTTCATCACGAACCTTGTTAACGTCGTTGAACTTGAGCCACAGACAGTCCAGCAGTTCCTGCGCCTGTTCCTCGCTCAGGGAACTGTCTTTTTCCAGGTAAGGGTACATGTACTGATCGAAACGCGCTGGGGAGATAGAATGCCCGTTGGATTCAAGTTGAATAATGGCATGGGCAAACCAGAATGACTGGCAGGCTTCATAGAAATTACTTGCACCATTTTCAGGTACTTTTTCACAGATTTCAGCAATCTTCAGCAGCTCTTTTTTACGGACTGGTGAGGCCTGTTCCGCGAGAATACGGGCTTTGACCGCGTAACGATGTGCAAAATTGATTGCTGCTTTACAGGAAATAATGACCGCCTTGTAGAACGATTCTTTTTTCAGAAAAGCTGGATCTTTTTTATCAGCACTGGCCATTGCTGCAACAACATCCTGAATGATGCCTTTGTATCCACGAGCGAGAACACGCGAGTAGTCCACTGCTATATGACCGACGCCATTAAAGTAATAGTTGCCGACCGTGAAGACATTTTCTGCCATACAATCAAGCGTTTCAGGCAACATATAGGATGTAGCCAGTTCATTCGTCGTTTTTCCCCGCCAGTAGCCAAATAGGCTATCCAGTTGCTGTTTCGCTTCATCGGTTATGGTAAAACGGTCGCCTTTACGCAGATTCAAACGATCGAATTCATCCTGAAGCCAGCTATTTGAGTACTCCGGGTAAATTTGTGTGGAATGAGGAGTGACCGTCAGACTACCAACGATTAGTTCACCTGCCCGGATGGTGACTGGCAATTCCGCAAGGATCTTTTCAAGCGCTTTGGCGCGACGGATGATCATGGGCAGGGATTCCGTTTCCTTGTAGGACTCGGTGATCAGGCGGGCACGATCTGTCTCAATGCAGGGGGTCGTATCAAGGATTTGTTCCCGTAAGGCACGAATTCGGTCAGTTGGTTCACCAAAAGCCTGTGATAATTGGCTCATTTCTTTTTCTCCACTACATGAAAATCAGATATAAGGGGTTGTGGCTGAAGGCGCTTTGCCACCCATCGTTTCCAGCAGAGTCAGACCTACATCACGTGCAGAACTCACCGCCTGGCGCACAGCACCGGAGTCACCGGAAACAATCAGAATAACTTCGTTAGTAAAGCTGGTGCCTTTTGCCGGGGAGTTGTAAGCCACCACATCCACATTGGCAGATTTGATCGCCGTGTCTGCCATCAGCACACCAATCGCTGCTGGGGCACCAACAATCACGCCACAGGCGCGTCCAAGGGGGGCGCCAAATGCTTTTTCCAGAGCGTAGCTGGCGCGTGCGGTGTACTGGAGTTCCACATGACCTGCTGCGTTGGCGTAAATATCACCGAAAGTACGCTCAAGTTCGCCAAGCGCCACTTCCACAGCCCGTTTCACATCGGAAACGTCTTGACCACCGAACAGCACTAGTGAACCGTGTCCCGCGCCGCCTTTAGTGTCACGGGCCAGCTCAATTGCAACGACTTCAGTATTTGTGGCTTTGACAGCTTCATCAGCCGCCATGATCTGCGGGCCCGCACCAGTACGTGCACCAAGGATGCCTATTGAGCGGTATTTCTTCTCCAGATGCATGGCATCCAGCAAGGCGCTGTCAACGTTGGCAATTACAAGGCCGATACTGTCGCCCATTGCCGTCCCGACGAACTCGGTTAAACCGCAAAGTTTTCTTGGGATAGCGGGCTCCTGCTGAGATATCACCGGCTGGGATGCGGCGGACGGGGTTTTCAAATCCCCAACTTTTCCGAGCACCTCGGCAATAATATTTTCTACGAGGTTATCGGTACTCATTATTTAACTCCTTCAGATGGTTTAAGGCCTGCTGGCAGAAGTTTTTCAACATCAGAATGCGGACGTGGAATGACATGGGTAGCGATGACATCGCCGATCTGACGAGCAGAGGCACAACCCGCATCTGTGGCTGCTTTGACTGCACCCACATCTCCGCGTACGAGTACTGTTACCAGACCAGAACCAATTTTTTCGTAACCAATGAGCACGACATTGGCTGATTTGACCATCGCATCAGCAGCTTCTATTGCTGCAGTCAGACCTTTAGTCTCGACCATACCTAAAGCTTCTTGTTGCATATTGTTCTCCTTCCGGGAGGAAATCGTCTGTGGGGGATAATTCACCCGGAAAGGGTAAGAGATTAGGTTTTAAAATAATTGCGGTGATCTTTTTTTTTGAAGCATTATTATTGCGTTTTTGGGTGTTTATTTGCTGCATTTCAATGTATATGATTGTTTTTTATATTAAAAATATTAAAGTGATGGTGTGTTCTTGCGTTGGCGAAGAACATAATTACAATTTATTTATTGCATAATATTGTTGGATGTGTTTGCTTTCCACCCCAAGGCAGAGATTGTATGTCCGCATATAACTTCAGAGGAGATGCCCAATGTCTGTAAAGTCATGAGACAAGAAAATGGGTAATGACTCCAACTTACTGATAGTGTTTTATGTTCAGATAATGCCCGATGACTTTGTCATGCAGCTCCACCGATTTTGAGAACGACAGTGACTTCCGTCCCAGCCTTGCCAGATGTTGTCTCAGATTCAGGTTATGCCGCTCAATGCGCTGCGTATATCGCTTGCTGATAACGTGCAGTTCTCCCTTCAGGCGTGATTCATAAAGCAGCCAGCCATCCGTCATCCATACCACGACCTCAAAGGCCGACAGCACTCCAGTGTGGCCAGAGTGCGTTCACCGAAGACGTGCGCCACAACCGTCCTCCGTATCCTGTCATACGCGTAAAACAACCAGCGCTGGCGTGATTTAGCGCCGACGTAACCCCACTGTTCGTCCATTTCCGCGCAAACAATGACGTCACTGCCCGGTTGTATGCGTGAGTTTACCGACTGCGGCCTGAGTTTTTTAAGTGTCGTAAAACCGTGTTGAGGCCAACGCCCATAATGCGTGCACTGGCGCGACATCCGACGCCATTCATGGCCATATCAATAATTTTCTGGTGTGTACCGGGCTGAGAGGCGGTGTAAGTGAACTGTAGCTGCCATGTTTTACGGCAGTGAGAGCAGAGATAGCGCTGATGTCCGGCAGTACTTTTACCGTTACGCACGGCGCCTTCGGTAGCTGAACAAGTGGGGCAACTGATGGGAATTGAAGCCACGGGAGCACCTCAAAACCACCATCATACACTAAATCAGTAAGTTGGCACCATTACCATAAGTTGCCTAACGGGAAACCTGTGTACGAACTGAAAAAGGCGGTGACCGAATCCGGTTGGCTGAGCGATTCGAAGGTGAAGGTTCCTTGCACTAAGACGCTGGTGATCGCCAATACCGATGCGGGTGATGACATGCTGGAAACGGCCTCGACTGTCCTGTTGAAAAACCTGAGCCGGGTGCTCGGCACCAACGGTAAATAATCATGCTGCGCAGGCTGTGTTTCTGGGTGTTGTTCACTATCGCGTTACTTGTTGCCTGGCGACTGGCGGGGCTGCTGCTAGATCTGGTGCTATTAGTCGTCATTGTTGTGGCGCTGATACTCAGATGAGATTCGAAGGGTGCGCGGTAGATCCCTCAACCCAATGACTGTTTGTTCTTGGGCTGTTTTGGCTCTCATATTCCACTCGAAAGGTTTTGCTGCATACCCTATAATCCGCCTCAGTAATCGTAGGGGAACGCAATGAAAAGGATTCGACTGTTTATAGGTGTTGTGATTATAGGTGCTCTGTCGGGGTGCGCAGCAGTCCAGTATAATGATGGTGAAAAGGTCAGTATTCAGTCCGATGCTTGGTACGGGCTGGATAGTTTGCATAACACTGCTGTTAAGGCGTGCCAGCAATATGGCAAATCGAAAGCAGTTTATCTCCATAGCGCTAATATGAACCCGAACTTACCGAAAGGTAGTGGGGTGCAAAATACTATCTGGAAATGTGAGCCATAAGCATGTCTAATTTTAATAGGCTTTGTTGAATAAATCAGATTTCGGGTAAGTCTCCCCCGTAGCGGGTTGTGTTTTCAGGCAATACGCACGCTTTCAGGCATACCTGCTTTCGTCATTTTGTTCAGCGCTCGTACCAGGGCCATAGCCTCCGCAACCTGACCATCGTAGTCACGCAGCGTCAGTGAACCCCCGAACAGCTGTTTTACCCGGTACAGCGCCGTTTCCGCTATCGAGCGACGGTTGTAATCTGTTGTCCATTTCCACCGCGCATTACTCCCGGTCATTCGCTGATTAGCCACTGCACGGTTACGGTCTGCATAGGCTTTGTTGAATAAATCGAACTTTTGCTGAGTTGAAGGATCAGATCACGCATCCTCCCGACAACACAGACCATTCCGTGGCAAAGCAAAAGTTCAGAATCACCAACTGGCCCACCTACAATAAAGCCCTCATCAACCGTGGCTCCATAACTTTCTGGCTGGATGATGAAGCTATTCAGGCCTGGTATGAGTCGGCAACGCCTTCATCACGGGGAAGACCTCAGCGCTATTCTGATCTCGCCATCACCACCGTTCTGGTCATTAAACGCGTGTTCAGGTTGACCCTGCGGGCTGCACAGGGTTTTATTGATTCCATTTTTACACTGATGAATCTTCCGTTGCGCTGCCCGGATTACACCAGTGTCAGTAAGCGGGCAAAGTCGGTTAATGTCAGTTTCAAAACGTCCACCCGGGGTGAAATCGCACACCTGGTGATTGATTCCACCGGGCTGAAGGTCTTTGGTGAAGGCGAATGGAAAGTCAGAAAGCACGGCAAAGAGCGCCGTCGTATCTGGCGAAAGTTGCATCTTGCTGTTGACAGCAACACACATGAAGTTGTCTGTGCAGACCTGTCGCTGAATAACGTCACGGACTCAGAAGCCTTCCCGGGCCTTATCCGGCAGACTCACAGAAAAATCAGGGCAGCCGCGGCAGACGGGGCTTACGATACCCGGCTCTGTCACGATGAACTGCGCCGCAAAAAAATCAGCGCGCTTATTCCTCCCGTAAGCGTCGTCTCAGCACCGTCTGGCAGATCCTGATATTCCTGAGAGGATAGTGGACACCAAATATGGTGGACGCTATCCATGAAATCATTAACCGTAGTGCGTAAAAAAAGCCCTAATTATCCCGTTGAGTTCAAAATCAAAATGGTTGAACTCTCGCATCGACCAGAGATCTCCGTAGCGCAACTCGCTCGTGAGCATGGGATCAACGATAATTTGCTGTTCAAGTGGCGCCAGTACTGGCGCGAAGGAAAACTACGTCCTCCTTCAACAACAGAAAACAACGTGCCTGAGCTGCTCCCGATAACACTTGATGCCGAAGATGTTGTTCCTGCAACCTCCCCCCGGTCACAACCTGTAGCTGCTGCGGCACCTGAATCACTCAATATCAGCTGTGAAGTGACGTTCCGGCACGGATCACTCCGTCTGAATGGTGCCATCAGCGAAAATATCCTGAACCTGCTGATACGGGAGCTCAAACGTTGATCCCATTACCATCAGGGACAAAGATCTGGCTGGTCGCTGGCATCACCGATATGAGAAACGGCTTCAACGGCCTGGCGGCAAAGGTGCAGACGACGCTGAAAGACGATCCGATGTCAGGTCACGTTTTTATCTTCCGTGGGCGTAATGGCAGTCAGGTAAAGCTCCTCTGGTCTACCGGCGATGGACTGTGTCTGCTGACCAAACGGCTGGAGCGCGGCCGCTTCGCCTGGCCGTCAGCCCGGGATGGCAAAGTGTTCCTCACACCGGCACAGCTGGCGATGCTCCTTGAAGGTATCGACTGGCGGCAGCCTAAAAGACTGCTTACGTCACTGACTATGTTGTAGGCCTCTTTATCCTGGTCGACGCTGAATGAGCCTGGTAATATACCCGGTATGAACAGCTTACTTCCTGACGATATCGATGAACTGAAACGTCTCCTTGCCGAACAGGAGGCGCTGAACCGTGCCCTGCTGGAAAAGCTGAACGAGCGTGAACGCGAAATTACTCTTCTTCATCGCTGTGGGTGGAGCTGCGGTCAGTTGTCTGGTACACGCTCGTAAGCGGCCCTGCGGCCCGCTAACGCGGAGATACGCCCCGACTGCGGCTAACGCCACTCCGACCGCGTACAGAGGCGTCTGAGGTGTTTTGAGCGGGTATGGCTTTGCAGCTACCGTGTTAAGTTCCCTGGTGTCGCTGAAATTTTTTATGAACATCCCCCTAAGCGTCAGCAGCAAGCTGCCGCCGCCAAGGCCCCGGAAATCACGCCCTTTACGTCGTAAACGCCGTAAAGCCCGCTCACCGGGGTTAAAAAGGGATTACTTTGACTCTTCATTGCTGTTAGCGGGTTAAGGCTAATCAGGGCAGGGGGTCGGATGGCAGAATTTATAGCCCGGTAACCGGCTACGCCGGGCTTTCGGCGCCATTTGACTCCACAGACTCATGTAATCTCATCTGGCGCCTCCATGCCGCTGACGCGGCATCCGGAAGTTTCCCGATGCTGTAGGCTTTAACGTCTGCTTTGTGCCATCAACGGACGTTGTAAGCACTACATTGTTTTAGTCTCCAGGGAGCCTGGGTTATCATTTTTTTGATGAAGACACTGTGGGAAGGGGGACAGGAGGGACTTCGAAGCAGAACGAAATGATTGCTCAATCTGGCGTTGAATACTTTTCGCTTAGTGTCTAGGCATTATAGTACACAGGGCCATGAGTCTTTTTGCTCATAGCCCTACAATCATCAGTGGTGCAGTTCTTTTTCAATTCTCTTACGACTTAACCTGGGCTGGTATTTTTTACTATCAGAAATTGCAGCAATGTTGTTTTTATAGATAACACCATCCTTCATAACCAGTGCGATCTTGTCTGGATCCTGCAACACACGAATATCTGATAAGGGATTTCCTTCAATCAAAAGAATATCAGCAAGATACCCTTCCTTAATTCGGCACTGTTGCAAATAGTCGGTGGTGATAAACTTATCATCCCCTTTTGCTGATGGAGCTGCACATGAACCCATTCAAAGGCCGGCATTTTCAGCGTGACATCATTCTGTGGGCCGTACGCTGGTACTGCAAATACGGCATCAGTTACCGTGAGCTGCAGGAGATGCTGGCTGAACGCGGAGTGAATGTCGATCACTCCACGATTTACCGCTGGGTTCAGCGTTATGCGCCTGAAATGGAAAAACGGCTGCGCTGGTACTGGCGTAACCCTTCCGATCTTTGCCCGTGGCACATGGATGAAACCTACGTGAAGGTCAATGGCCGCTGGGCGTATCTGTACCGGGCCGTCGACAGCCGGGGCCGCACTGTCGATTTTTATCTCTCCTCCCGTCGTAACAGCAAAGCTGCATACCGGTTTCTGGGTAAAATCCTCAACAACGTGAAGAAGTGGCAGATCCCGCGATTCATCAACACGGATAAAGCGCCCGCCTATGGTCGCGCGCTTGCTCTGCTCAAACGCGAAGGCCGGTGCCCGTCTGACGTTGAACACCGACAGATTAAGTACCGGAACAACGTGATTGAATGCGATCATGGCAAACTGAAACGGATAATCGACGCCACGCTGGGATTTAAATCCATGAAGACGGCTTACGCCACCATCAAAGGTATTGAGGTGATGCGTGCACTACGCAAAGGCCAGGCCTCAGCATTTTATTATGGTGATCCCCTGGGCGAATTGCGCCTGGTAAGCAGAGTTTTTGAAATGTAAGGCCTTTGAATAAGACAAAAGGCTGCCTCATCGCTAACTTTGCAACAGTGCCGATAAAATCGTATTTCAGACTCTGAATGCCCCGTTAACTCCGGCTCACAGGGATGCCCTGGATCGTTTACTTGAGTCATCGGATAATCAGTCTTCCAGGCTGACATGGCTTCTGCAACCGCCGGGTAAAATCAATGGTAAGAACGTGCTGCAACATCTTGATCGGCTCAGCAGCGTTGAATCGCTGGCATTACCGGAAGGTATAGATCGTACCATTCACCAGAACCGGTTGCTGAAACTGGCGCGGGAAGGCCGGAAGATGAGTAGCCGTGATTTGACCCGATTTTCAGCAACCCGGCGTCATGCGATCCTGGTGTGCGTGCTGGAAGAAGCCAGAGCCACACTGACAGACGAAGTGATTGAGTTGCATGAGCGAATGCTGAACAGCCTTTTCAGCAAAGCCAAAAGAACACAGGCAGAGCGCCTTCAGCAGACCGGAAAGCTGATCCAGTCAAAACTGAGGCAGTACATCGATGTCGGTCAGGCGCTGTCTGATGCCCGCGATTCCGGTGACGATCCATGGCTCGCAATAGAAAATATACTCCCATGGCCTGAATTTGTCGCCAGTCTGGAGGAAACACGCCATCTCGCCAGAAAAAATAATTTTGACCCGCTGCATATTATTACCGAGAAATACAGCATATTACGGAAATATGCCCCACGCATGTTATCCACTTTACAGTTAGTCGCAACCCCGGCAGCGCAACCTCTGGCTGATGCGCTGGTTGTGATCAAGGATATGTACCTGAAGCACTCACGTAAAGTTCCGGCGACTGCGCCGCTTGAGTTTGTCCCTGAAAGCTGGCACAGGGTGGTGATTACACCTGCGGGTATTGATCGGCAGTATTATGAATTTTGTGCGCTCAGCGAGCTTAAGGGAGCGTTGCGCTCCGGGGACATCTGGGTTAAAGGCTCACGGCGCTACAAAAATTTTGATGATTACCTCATTCCCGAAAAGGACTTTGACAAACTCACTCCGGCGCTGCCACTGCCCGTATCTGCTGATTACCATGAGTACATTACCAGCCGTATGACCCTGCTTCAGTCCAGACTTGAAGAGGTCAATGCCATGGCAGCCCTTGGTGAACTGCCCGATGTGGAAATTTCCGACAGGGGCGTAAAAGTCTCTCCGCTGGATAACTGCGTACCGGCGCAGGTTTCACCGCTGGCAGAGCTGGTTTACAGCATGCTACCGCGCCCTAAAATCACGGAAATTCTCGATGAGGTAAACGGCTGGACGACGTTTACCCGACATTTTTCGCATATAAAAAATGACATTACCCGTCCCGATACCCGCCTGCTTCTCACCACCATTCTTGCGGATGGCATCAATCTTGGCCTGACAAAAATGGCAGAAGCCTGCCCCGGGAGTACCAAATCATCACTTGAAGATATTCAGGCATGGTACATCCGCGACGAAACCTATTCAGCCGCCCTTGCAGAACTGGTAAACGCGCAGGGGAAAAGGCCGCTGGCGGCATTCTGGGGAGACGGGACAACATCATCATCAGATGGACAGAATTTCAGAACAGGCAGCACTGGCCGCTACGCAGGACAGGTTAACCCGAAATATGGGCAGGAGCCCGGACGACAGTTTTATACCCATATTTCGGATCAATACAGCCCGTTTTACACCTGCATAATAAGTCGGGTCAGGGATTCAACCCATGTTCTCGATGGCTTGCTGTACCACGAAAGTGACCTGAAAATCAGGGAGCATTACACCGATACCGCGGGTTTCACCGATCATGTCTTTGCCCTGATGCATCTGCTGGGATTTGCGTTCTGTCCGCGAATCAGGGATCTCCATGACAAGAAGCTGTTTATCAAAGGGAAAGCAGACCAGTACCCGGCGCTTCAGTCACTGATATCAACGACCAGCCTGAACCTGAAAGAGATCGAAATTCACTGGCGTGAAGTGTTGCGTCTGGCAACCTCGATAAAGCAGGGAACAGTGACGGCATCCCTGATGCTGAAAAAGCTTGCCAGCTACTCAAAGCAAAATGGACTTGCCAAAGCACTGAGAGAAATTGGCCGTATTGAACGAACGCTGTTTATGATCGACTGGTTCCGCGATCCGGCACTTCGTCGGCGGGTCCAGGCGGGACTGAATAAAGGAGAAGCCCGTAACGCGCTGGCGCGCGCGGTATTCCTGCACCGTCTGGGTGAAATCAGGGATCGTAAACCGGAAAATCAGAGCTATCGCGCCAGTGGACTGACGCTGCTGACGGCAGCTATCTCGCTGTGGAATACCGTCTATATGGAAAGAGCGGTCGATGCCCTGAAGCGTAAAGGGGTGAAGATCAACGATCAATTGCTGTCGCATTTGTCCCCGCTAGGCTGGGAGCATATCAATCTGACAGGCGATTATATCTGGAAAAGCAACCGGATACCGGCTTCCGGTAAGTTTCGTCGGTTGAGACCCGCTAAAGTCGAAAGGTCAAAAAATAGCCTTAACGAATGGAAGGGACTTCCCCTGATTATGCGCCTGATTAACTCTTGTGCAATCATGGGGTAAACACAACCCCGGAGGGATTCGTTATGACCATTACTACTGTCGGTATCGATCTTGCTAAAAATGTGTTCGCTGTTCATTGCGTTGACCAGAATGGCAAAACCGTTCTGGTTAAATCCAGAGTAACCCGCGCAGCTCTTCCCGGGCTGATTGCTGGTTTGCCGCCCTGTGTTATCGGGATGGAGGCGTGCTCCGGGGCTCATTACTGGGCAAGACTGTTTCGGCAGTATGGTCATGAGCCGCGTCTGATGGCCGCTAAATTTGTATCGCCTTACCGCATGGCTGGTAAATCAGGGAAAAATGATGCAGCTGATGCTCAGGCTATCTGCGAGGCGGTTCGTCGCCCACATATGCGGTTTGTGCCGGTTAAGGATGAGAGCCAGCAGGCAATGCAGTGTCTGCATCGTACCCGACAGGGTTTTATCGAAGAGAAAACAGCAACATATAATCGTCTCCGGGGGTTGATATCTGAATTCGGCGTTATCGCCCCACAAAGTACAGATGCCCTGCGCCACATAGTTTTTGAGCAGAAGAATTCTTTACCACTTCAGGTTCAGCAATGTGTTGATGATTTGCTGGAGCACGTTGCTCGCATTGAAGATAACATCGCTGAATATGACCGAATTTTGTCCCGCATGGCCAAAACAGATCATCGCAGTCAGCGGCTGATGGAATTGAAGGGCGTTGGCCCCACAACGGCCTGTGCGCTGGTCGCCAGTATCGGTAATGCACATGATTTTAAGAATGGGCGCCAGCTGGCAGCCTGGCTGGGACTGACACCATCGCAGTACAGCAGCGGCGGAAAGTCGAAGCTTGGCAGGATAACGAAAGCTGGCGATTCGTATCTGAGAACACTTCTGGTTCAGGGTGCCCGCTCGGTACTGATCGGGGCGGAGAAAAGGACTGATTTATTCAGTCGTTGGGTCTGCTCACTGGTCGAACGCAGAGGATACTGGCGCGCTGTTGTTGCCATCGCTGCCAAAAATGCAAGACTGTGCTGGGCATCATTGCATTACGGTGATGATTTCAGGTTGTACTCAGCCAGCTAAAGTACAAAGCTGTATGACCATCTGTTCTGCAACTCGTTGATGATAAAGGGTTAGACCCCGTGAGGTATATCTGCTTATTGTACAGGGCAAGTGTACCCGACTAACGAACTAGAGCCTCACGAGCGTCTTTCATCAGGGTCCGAATCGATGACGATTCATCATGACCGTTTATAGTACCGCAGTCTCTCCCCTTTATTTTTTTACTATAGTGCAGACAGAAACCGTAAACACCGGCGTTGACATGCCGGGGAAGCCCTTATAGTACAATAATTTTCGATATCCAAACTGACCCCAAGTAAGGACGGTCGCGCCTGTGGTGGTTTTATCTCCGTGGAGCGCCTGGCCCCGGCCATAATTGTTAGTTCGATACCCCATGAGTCACGCCTCCGGGTATTGCCAGAAAGTCGGGGGCTTCAGCCATACCTTTGCGCGATAACAGCACTAATCTGTCCTGCGGGGTCGAGACAATTTCATCCCCGTTATCCAGTACGCTGCCCACCAGCGCGAGCCCTTTCTCGAAGTGTGTAGCTTTCTGGCCAGCGCTTGAAACAATCCGTGCAGATGAACCATCGGTATAAGTGACTGCATCACCCTCCACTGCGATTTTGACCATTTGACCGTTGCCTAGATCCATAACCCTGGCGCTATCAACAGCGGTTACGACACCACCTCGCGCAGTCAGGCTTCCCTCGACCGCAACACGCCAGATTGCTGTTACCGGGTGTTGGCGATCCCTTTCAGCGTTCTGCTCAATAATTTGTCGAGCATCCACATCCATTGCGGCCAGATCAGCGTCAGAGAAAGGGGATTTGTCAAAGTCGGCCAGCATTTGTTGAGTTGCTTCATTTGTAAACTGCTTCATCGTTATTACTCCTTATAAAATGTACGGATAAATTCCGAATTGTATACGAAGTAAGCACGAGTAAATTCTGAAAATGAACTGAGGAATCATATGGTTGCAATTTGTTATGTGCAGTTACCCACTTCTGGACAAGTGATAAGAAAAACCTGAAGAGTGATAGCGGAAAATAACTTTCGGAAAAGGAGGTGCGAAAATTCCTGGCTCCTGTCTATAATACTGTATGGATATACAGCACCACGAAGAGCAGAGCATTATGAAACTTATCCCAGTGACACAACAATCACCAGGCCAATTCCCGTTGTTCGTTGAGCCTGTCAGCGCAGGTTTCCCTTCAGTCGCTTCCGATTATGTTGATGAATTTATTGATCTAAATACTCACCTCATCAAACATCCATCTGCAACCTACTTCTTACGAGTAACAGGTTCATCGATGGTAGAGGCACGTATTCACGAAGGCGATCTGGTCATCGTGGATAGCTCACTTGAGGCGAAAGAGGGGGATATTGTGATTGCGACCGTTGATGGTGATTTCACCATTAAGCGGTTGCAGCTAAGCCCGGCTCCCGCGCTACTGCCAATGAATAGCCGGATGTCACCGATCTATCTGAAAGAAGGCGAAGAACTGGCCATTTTTGGCGTGGTGACCTTCATCGTGTACAAGGCCTTGTGATGTTCTGCCTGGTGGATTGCAACTCATTTTACGCCTCCTGCGAGAGAGTCTTTCGGCCCGATCTGGTGAACAAGCCAATTGTATGCCTTTCGAACAATGATGGCATGGTCGTGGCACGTTCAGCGGAAGCTAAAAAATTAGGTATCCAGAATGGTGACGTGTACTTCCAGAAGAAAGCATTCTTTGAAGCTAACGGTGTACATGTTTTCAGTTCTAACTATGCCTTGTACGCGGAGATCTCCCGTAGGGTGTGTGAGACATTATTTAAATTCTCCAGTAATACTGAGGTCTACAGTATTGATGAAGTTTTCCTTTCGTTTGAAGGAATGCAGAAAAATTATAATTTTGATGACTATGGAAGAGAAATAAAGAAAACCGTATTAAAGAGCACCCATATACCCGTGGGGGTGGGCATATCGACAACTAAAACTTTGGCAAAACTAGCAAATAAAGCTGCAAAAACATGGACTAAAACAGGCGGAGTGGTTGATCTCAGCAGTCCAGAAAGACAACGTAAATTATTGCCATATATTGACGTAAGCGATGTCTGGGGGGTGGGCCGGAGATATGCCACCAGACTGAACAGCATGGGCATCAGGACTGCTCTCGATCTGGCCAATGCGCCAACATCGCTTATCCGTAACACATTTGGAGTCGTACTGGAGCGAACGCAGCGCGAATTGAATGGCGAGTCCTGCATAGCCCTGGAAGAGGTGAGGAAGGTTAAGCAGCAGATCATCAGCTCGCGTTCATTCGGCCAGAAAATAGAGCACTACGAAGCAATGCACCAGGCGGTGTGTGAGTATGCCGAACGTGCAGGCGAGAAGCTGCGCGAAGAGAAGCAATACTGTCGCTGCATAACGGTTTTTATTGGCACAAGTTACTATTCGAAAACGGCCCCTTACAGTGGCCAGCAGACAGTCAAGCTGGAAAACCCCACCGCCGATACCCGGGAAATCATTGCGGCTGCGGTCGCAGGGCTCCGGCATATCTGGCAGGAGGGATACCGATACCATAAAGCCGGAGTGATGCTATCTGACTTTTATGATAGCGCCACCAGCCAGCTCGATTTGTTTGGTGAGAACCGACTCTTTGCCAATGGTGAAGCGTTGATGGGCGTGATGGATAGAATTAACCGGTCAGGTCGGGGGAAATTATGGTTTGCGGGCCAGGGCATCGACAAAGACTGGACGATGCGGCGGGAGTTATTGTCACCATCCTATCTCACTAACATTAATGAAATCCCTCGCGTCAGGATTGGCTAATCAGCAGTGAAAACTTCATTCGTCATCGATAAAATTCGTCTGTAAACAAAACGAACTTGATATACTCGGTTTCGCTTGTTATGAGTATGTATGTACATACAGTCCTCCGTGCAGCGGAGGGAGTTTAGAGCCCTTTTTCGGGGATAGAAATGAATATCTCAACAACTTTCCAGACGCTGGAGAGCGAGATCACACAACTTCGTGGAGTGCTGGGTTCCCGGCTTCCGCTCAAGGCGAGTGTCTGCGTCCTGCCAGCCGTTGCTGATGGCGAAGAAGATATGGCCATCGAACACATCATGCCTGAGCTGAAACAGGGACACGATGCTGTCCATGCTGCCTGCGCGGCATACGCTGACCTGCATATCAGGGATGGCTATTCGCAGAAGTCCGCTCGGCGCACTACCGGCGTATTATGGTACGACAATACAGATGCGGAATTCTCTCAGCTGGTTACCCGTTTGGTGACATCCATCAACCAGCATAAAGAGAGCATTCAACGCCACATCATCGAAAACTACGGTGGTGATCGCCGACCGGAATACATGCGCTTCAACGCGCTGCATAGCGCCTGCCCTGGTGTCATGACCCTGCATCTCTATCGGCAGCTGCGTATGTTTGATAATGCTAACGTCAATCTGGTCAGTTTCGGCTGGAGGCAAAAGACGCTTTTTAGCAGGGTTAACAAAATCGAGTTGCTCCAGAAGATGGGCAAGGACATCGAGGAAGATGAAGATAAATCAGTCAGACTCAACTCGTTGATTAAGGCTATTGCGCGTGTACCGGAAGAAAAGCTTCGCTTACGCCGTCCGGTTAAAGTGCATCCAGCTGCAAACATCGCGATGGCTGATCCTGAACACCCCGACCAGATACTGCGTCTTTCTGCCGCTTCATCTATGCCGTTCATTATCATTCAGGATGAGCACGTGAAAATTCGGCCATTGCCAGAGTTCGTGGCCAATGAAGTAAAGCCGAGGAGTAACCGCCTCAAGACAGATGTGATCGGTATATTCCACGGCGAAAGTATCGAAATGATTCTCTGACCACACCGGCCAAAGGACTGGCCGTATTCCCCCCTCATAATTTCGTCACTCGCCGTCCATGCCATACCCTGAAACTAATATTGAAAATTCATTATGTTCAGCAAGGAATGTGGCGTGAAATACTTTGAATGTGCGCTCAGGTTCAGAATCGCCCCAGGTGACGTGTATGGGATCCACCAGCAACTGGATAAGGTAGTCCAGGAACGTTCTGGGTCGCGACTCCCATACACCTTCTACTCTCGCAAACAAAGTGCCTCCGACACCCAGGTTGTTCTGAGAACGGCTGTTGCACTCGGGCTCCCTGGCGAAGTCATGAAGGAAATCATGTTTGTGTCTGGCCAGAAAATTCGAATCTGCGGCTCGCTGGCCACTATTCGACGCGAGGAAGCTGGAGGCCGGAAAAGAGAGATTTGTCCACCTGCCCATGAACTCCCGGATTATATCCACTATCACCTGGAACGGGCCGGAGTGATCTGTGGACGGTTACGTATCGTTCGAAGCACCAAGTTCCATATTATTAAGCCCGGGAGCGTTGGCCGTACATCCCACAAGATCATTGTACCGATGAGCCAGTACGATGCTGAATGCGTGATTGAAGATGTCGGCGCACTTGAACAGGCATACGCTTTCGGGATCGGCAGAAAGCGGATATTCGGCTTTGGCTATATGAACAGCATCGAAGTGCTTTCCTGAACAGGCCATTAAGCATAGTTATTATCTGAATTTCAAACCGACTCGCAAACTTACGGCATTAACACTTCTGATACACCCTTTAAATGCTGTAAACTGTTGTAGCCCTTACTAAATCGTAAGAGTGGGGATTTGCAGCCCCGACTAATGACACGCCGTTCATGTACTTGAACGGTTCGCACTCGCTCGCCTGTTTTTTGTCAATGGTGGGTCGGGGCGTGGGAGCCTTACGGCTCGCCAGTCGTCATTAGCTGGTACTGCAAACCATGTTCCGATTCACCACCAAAGGAAATGGAGATGGAAAAACAGGACTGGCATAAGGCAGACATCATAGCTGCGCTACATAAGAAAGGTTTGTCACTTGCCTCACTGAGTAGGGCTAACGGTCTTTCAAGCAGCACTCTGGCAAATGCACTGACACGTGACTGGCCTAGAGGCGAGATCATCATCGCTAATGCAATTGGTGAAGAACCTCAAGAAATATGGCCAACCCGATATTTTGATAAGGCAGGAATGCCGATCAAGAGAATCATAAGAAAACCGGTTTAAATGAAAAAGGCTGGCATTTTTGCTGGCCTTATATACCTCCTGGCTCTGCTACTGAAACCACTAACACCGATCAAATGGTCATCAGCGAAATACCCCGTTCATTTCTATTGACCTCTTTACCTCCATGTAATCAAATTGATGGAATAATAACGGTTACGAGAGACAAACTGATGACGGTGTTATCTGCCCCTGAAATGCGCTTTGGAACCAAACAGGATGTTCCCTTTATCATAGCGGTGATTCGCGACGGTATGCGGGATGGGTATTTTAACTTTGATGATGATGACGGACTGTCTCAGTTCGAAAGTCAGATCTCAGAAGCCATTGCCAGGCGGGAACGGGGAGAGAATTGCGCCGATTTCTTGTTTGTCTTTGATGCTCAACATAATGGCGCAGCGATAGGTTTTGCCCTACTGACGGGCAAAAATGGTGCAAATGGACTTGCTTCACATCTGGAAATCAGGATGTTTGGTGTTACCAGGAGTCAAAGACAAAAAGGATTTGGGCGCTCCATGTTGCAAAGTATTCTGGATGCTACTCCCGGCCATAAAGTGGAGGCATCCTGTCTTCCTGCATCAGTTGTCATGGCCAGGATGCTGACTAATGCGGGTTTTCACGTCAAAGAGATAAGCCCGTTTGGAAAGCGTACTTTCAGACGCTAATGTAAAATTCAGATAAAAAAACCGGCTGACGAATTCAGTCGGTTTAGTAATCCTGCAAAAGGATGCTGGACAGCGACGGACGACTTCAGAGCTGTGGCAATGGCCCCTGGTTATCTTCAGTCGCAGCCTGGTCTTTATCCGGGGTGGCCGTTGCAGTCCGCGAGGCATCAAATGAGACCGTTGGGTCGCTGAGAGTCAGGATGCCAGTGTCTTCAACTTCTCGCGTTGTCAGCGTAAGCTCAGATTTACTGTCATCACACTTATTCGTTTTCTCCGCCAGTGCCTTGCACCAGATATAACGACCTCTCTGGGCATCAGAGACTGAAGGCTCTCCATATTTCTCGATCGCCGACTTCAGTAAGAGATCAGGGTTGCTGAATGAAAAGCGGATTTTGTAAGCCACCGGCTCAATGGGGTCAACTGCCGTATCGGGGATAAAATAGACCACCGTCTCCTGGTGAGCATCTCCCCAGAAAATACTATTCAATGAGTTGTTACTGTAGCGCTTTTGAATTTCTTCACCAGCAGACTGGCCAAGTTTGTCAGTGATAGCAGTGATCGCTTCAGAAGCTGTCATCCGCAGGCTTACCGGCCCTATAGAAAAAGACATAACATCAAAGCTATTCAGGGGGGTAATGGTGCTTTCTGGAGCGGTAGATGAATCGGGTACGTCATCACTGTACAGACTGTCATCCCCCGGAGAAGGCGTTACAGGTGCTGAATTTTGGATGTCAGGTGTGTAGCTGGGATCGGGAGCGTATAGGCCCATTGTATCATTCTGTACAGCAGAATATACCGAAGCGGTCGGCAGGACGGTAAGGAGCGCAAGGGCGCAGTATCCAAGGTATCTGGTCATATTCACCTCGTCAGTAGCAGTTGTCCTACTGTAACAGCGCGAGGTTTGAGAACATCATGGAAATGGGGTCAAAGCGGGGCGAAAAACAAGCCTGATTCACATGGCTTACGTAGCAGCATGGAGATCTCCTGAAGTCGGAGAAAATGAGTCAGATAACGCGAATATCGAAAATGGAACGAAGTACTTAATTACCTAACAGGAGGTACATGTTAACCTGACGAACATTGCTTACTGCCTATTTGTAGATTCAGGCTACAGGGAGAATCCAAGTGCCAAACTGCATACCCCTTAATCCGGTATTACCTAAAAACTTCGACGATACACCTAATGAAAAGCGCTCAAAGTCTCAGCTTGATGCCTGGTGGGATCATCCATATGGCATTACTTGCCCGGACGGGAAAATCACTGTTCGATGCCTGAATGGAGGAGCTTGGGATCGTTCGACAGTGCTGGGAGTAGCGGACAATTACGAAGAAGCCTGCGAGCTCGCAGAGCGCGAGCAATCAGCATGGGTCAAACGCCGTGCGGAGCCAATATTCTACTATAGCGGTGAAGCTCCATTCAGAGCGATAAGGGATGCACAACGTCCTGATCAGGAGCAGACCTTTGTCGCGTCTTTTGACACGCAAGATGAGCTAATCAGCTGGCTTAATAGTCAGAAAACCAGTTAATACCAAGTCTGGAAGTCTGCTTCTCAACAGACTTCCACATTTGATTATCAAGCTCCCCATAATTTGGGTTCAGTATAAACATTCCATTACGTTCTATTCCCCTCATTACATTCATCTATCCGTAAATTTCGTTAGCCAGCACATCGGGGTGATACTGATGTCAGGTAAACAAAACGGATGCAAATGACCTGCTCCCCGTTGATTAGTACACCCCGATGTTAGTAATGTCTTCATAAGCCACATGAGGACATCCCCATGAAGAAGCGTTTTTCCGACGAACAGATCATCAGTATTCTCCGCGAAGCCGAAGCTGGGGTACCCGCCCGTGAACTCTGCCGCAAGCATGCCATTTCCGATGCCACGTTTTACACCTGGCGTAAGAAGTATGGCGGTATGGAGGTGCCTGAAGTTAAGCGCCTGAAGTCGCTTGAGGAAGAGAACGCCAGACTCAAGAAGCTGCTTGCCGAAGCCATGCTGGATAAAGAGGCGCTTCAGGTGGCTCTTGGGCGAAAGTACTGACGACAGACCAGAAGCGGGAAGCCGTGATGTTGATGTGTGATGCGACCGGTCTGTCGAAACGTCGTGCCTGCAGGCTTACAGGTTTATCCCTGTCGACCTGCCGCTATGAGGCTCACCGTCCGGCTGCTGATGCGCATTTATCAGGGCGCATCACTGGGCTGGCACTGGAGCGCAGGCGTTTTGGCTACCGTCGTATTTGGCAGTTGCTGCGCCGTGAAGGGCTTCATGTTAATCATAAGCGTGTGTACCGGCTTTATCACCTCAGTGGCCTGGGCGTAAAACGCAGAAGACGTCGTAAAGGGCTGGCAACAGAACGTCTGCCGCTGCTCCGTCCGGCGGCGCCCAATCTGACCTGGTCGATGGATTTCGTCATGGACGCACTTTCCACCGGTCGCAGGATCAAGTGTCTTACCTGCGTCGATGATTTCACAAAGGAATGCCTGACGGTCACTGTTGCCTTTGGGATTTCAGGCGTTCAGGTCACGCGTATTCTGGACAGCATTGCACTGTTTCGAGGCTATCCGGCGACGATAAGAACTGACCAGGGGCCGGAGTTCACTTGCCGTGCACTGGATCAATGGGCCTTTGAGCATGGTGTTGAGTTGCGCTTAATCCAGCCGGGCAAGCCAACGCAGAACGGATTTATTGAGAGCTTTAACGGACGATTTCGCGATGAATGTTTGAATGAGCACTGGTTCAGCGATATCGTTCATGCCAGGAAAATTATTAATGACTGGCGGCAGGATTATAACGAATGCCGCCCGCACTCCACGCTGAATTATCAGACACCGTCTGAATTTGCAGCGGGCTGGAGAAAGGGGCATTCTGAGAATGAAGATTCCGACGTTACTAACTGAGTGTTGTATCTAATCGTGGGGGCAGGTCACAAAAATGCAGACATGTTCGGAAGTCCTGGCGGTTGAAATATTCAATCAAGTTGGACGTGAGGCAGCTATTGCTCAATATAACTTAATTTGTGAAATAGCCCAGCGACGTTACGAAGACAGCCTGGCCAAATATGGTTCCGTGCCAGCTGGTTTCACCGCGCTCAATTTCCTCCATCCGGCAGAACTTCAGGAGCGTTACATCCTGGGGTTGGGAATTCAGCTTTGTATCGATGAGCAGCATGAAGCCAGGGAACGGGTTTTAGCTCGCTGCCTGGCAAGAAAAAGGGCCGCATAAACAGGTGATAAAACAACTCAGCTATAGCTGAACACGCACTAATTGGCTATGTTAACAAAACGAACAAGGTGGCGATTATGTACAGTGAATCTATCGATCGTGCTATCAGTATCCTCAAGGACGCGGGCGAAAAAATCGGTATGGAACTGGGTAGTAATGTGACATCTCAGGAATCAGAACTGCTTGAGGATGCGCTGGTGGGCCTGACTAAAGTTAAAGGGCAACTCTGCGGTAATCACTCCTTAACTGATGTAAAAGCGGACGTCGTGCCTTTTAGTCTCAGTTCGACGAAGAACGTCGATAGCCCGCATTAATTAACAACCACCAACTGGACGGAAGGGATATGACTGAAGACAACGCCGGTAGTGTTTCTGGAAAAGCACAGAACGCCCCAAAAGCAAATGCCCACCTGGACAGGCTCTTTGATTTCATTGTGACAGAAATCAAAGAGCAGGGTGCAGCACCGTCTTACGAGCAGATCTGTTCTTCTCTGGGGTATTCAAAAGGGCTCGTTTCCCGGCGTATCCGGCAGTTGCATGACCAGGGACGAATCATTATCGATGGTGAAAGAAAGTCTATGACGCTGCGCGTAGCGAAAGGACAAGGTCATGATGACATTGCCGAACTCCCGGACATGACCAGTGACAGGAAAGCAATCATCACGTATGTCAAAAAATACATGAACAGAAATGGTGGCCGTGGGCCATCAGTTCACGCAATAGGGAAAGCGCTCGGCTTCTCGAATAACAAGGCGCGTAGACATGTGGACTATCTCGACGAAGTAGAGAGGGTACGTTACAGCCCTCATCTTAATGAAGTAATCGTTATCAATCAGGGTGATTACGTTAAAATTACCCAGGACAACGATGAACCACCGAGCCCGGCAGAAGGTTAGCCATGATTCGCATATGGAGAGAAGTTGTAAACGTAAAGGTTCAGGACGGGAGCCGTAACGGACGAATCTGGTTTCTTGAACTTTCGTGTGGCCATCATGCTGTCAGACGTATACCTCGATTACGTCTGCATAATCTGACGCAATTCGAACGACTTGAGCCACCAGCTAAATGTCACTGTGTATTGTGTGAAATAGATGCTATTGCAGGACAAAAATAGCAATAAACACAACATAAAAGCCCTCAATTTGTCCCCATTGTTTTTAGCCTGACAGCATTGGTACTGATAGCCTAATCATATTTAAACGCATAACCCTATGGTGGACATATGAAAAAAGCTGTTTTTGGCCTTTTAGCACTATTGCCCTTCATAACCAGCGCAGAATCGATCGATCCGAACGATTTCTATGCTCAGCAGCCTTCTCAAAACTACCAACAACCTGCTGCCAGCGAGCAACAGGACGATGCTGACAATTCCAGTGACCAGACAGCTGCGATCGTATTGAACCTGGAAAGTTACAAACCGCTGGGGAATTTTGTAGTCCCCCAGGGAGTAGAACGCCCATTCATTGGTCTTATTAACAGCAAAATTTTCATACTGTCTGAGCAACCAGATAAACGCTTGGCTGGCCTATGGATAGGTCGTAGTCAGGATGGTCGTGAAGCACTTTGTGGTTACCTGAACAACAGTATGCAGGTCAGAAAATGTTATTACATCTTATATCGTGAGTAAAAAATGGGGCCGTAGCCCCATTTATTTTAATGTTTGAATGAGGGTATAAAGGGTATTACTGGATTTGTTCCTAGCGAAGCTAATTCGTTAGGCGCAAGATAACGTCGCAGTTCAGTAATCAATATATCAACTGATTTATCCCAGCCATCTCTCACAATGTTTAGAATGTGCCGAGCTGGATAATGTGTTAGAAAAGGATGGTTGGGGCCAAATTTATTAAGGTGTTCAATAGTACCTATTGCATCGAGATAATCTGTAACAAGATGGTGTTCTGACTCAAAAATAGCGACAAATTTATAACCATCAGCAGCGTTTACCCACTGGCAAGTACAGTCATTAAGCTGAAATTGATTAGAACGTTTTTCCCCCTTGGGTTTAGGATTGACTCCAATACCAAAAGACAAATACAAACCTTTCCTTCCCCAGAAGGCCGGTCTCTTCAAGTCCTGACCATTGTTTCCTTCGACCTCTCCAAGAATGCCAAACAAAGTAGCTGATTCTTGGTTAGGATTCGTTCTCATACGGAAAAGAATGCATAGATCTGCAAACTTTAAGCTATTATAAACTGAATTATAAAAGACATTCTCATGGCCAAGTAGATAAGGATTATGCTCTACCGCAAAATTAGTGCCACTTCTAAAGTCACGGCAGCTAATGAATACACCAAACTGGCTCATATTAGCGAGGATATCGACATTGCGATAATCAGACAAATTAATAAGTATAGTATTTAAGACTTCTCTACCTTCATAACTCATCAGATAGTGGCAGAGCAAATTTTGTAGACCGAAGTTTCTGAACTGATCTTTAATTAAAGAAAAATATCCTTCACCAGCTAATGAAACTAGGTTTCTCATTGTTGGTGTATGTTTCCCCATGAGAGGGGAATTAAAACGTACCTTCATCCGGTTATTATCATAAAGGGTTTCAATAATTGAGCAAAAGTGCATCGCCCAATACGCGTTGTTATCACCAATTAAACCGGGTTTCACTACAGTAGTTTTAGAAAAATCCATTCTGTCTCCAAAGCAGTAATCAGTCACTCATAACACGATATTTGCAGTGAAAGTTATATCTGTAAGCAAATTTCGTCAGCTGTTAGCGTCGTATTAGGCTTAGTAAAAAGCCGGAGGTAGATATGCCTAAAGACGATGTTGCAACAATCATAATCCAGAATGGGTTGACGCATAAAGTAAATGTGATCTGCAAATTCAGCGCACAAATCGACAATCAAATGTTCTCATTCATCATCCATCGCACATTAAGCGTATGTCGATATGCGCTTGTCTGTAAGGCAACAGGCCAAAGAATTGCAGTTCTTGATACCAGTCGAGTAAAGGCACTTGGTATGGAAGCAGCAGGTAAACTAGCGCTATCAGATCTGGCCTCATCATTAGGCGAGACTAGACTTGCTGCGATTCTGACAAATTCACTTCAGAGCAGGAGCGCGGCAAGTGAGTGATTTAATCGACGATAACTTTATTATTCCTGCACTGAGTAGCATAGCAGGCATCACCACGCCACTATCAGGACAAACGTACAGGAACGCTCCAGATATCGACATATCTTGCTATGACGTGATAATCATTTGCCTTAGCGGCGGAAAAGACTCCATAGCCTGCCTTCTCCACTTAATTGACATCGGGGTCGATCTGTCCAGGGTGGAACTCTGGCATCACGATGTTGATGGCCGCGAGGGAAGTACTTTAATGGACTGGCCATTTATGGCCGACTACAACCGCAAAATAGCTTCAACATTTCAGATACCGTTGATGTTCTCCTGGCTTCAGGGAGGAATGGAAGGTGAGATGCTGAAAGAGAATGGCTACAGTCGCCCGCAATGTATCGAAACCCCAGATGGATTAATAATCGCGGAACGTGATATCCAGCGAAGCACTCCCGCCACGCGACTTCGGTTCCCTCAGCAATCACCAAGCCTTAAAACACGTTGGTGCTCATCAGCACTAAAAATTGATGTTGGTCGGCGAGCACTCACAAATCAGAGACGCTTTGACGGAAAAAAGGTGCTTTTTATTACGGGGGAAAGGAGAGCGGAAAGCTCTAATAGATTCAATTACTTACAACTGGAGCCACATACCAGCAGTTGCAAAAAAAGACAAGTTGATGCCTGGAGGCCAGTACTTGAATGGTCTGAAGAACAAGTCTGGGAGATTTTAGCAAAACATCGTGTTACAGCCCCAGTACCGTATCGTCTTGGATGGGGTCGCAGTTCATGCTTAACGTGTATATACAACAGTGCTCGCATATGGGCAACCATCAAACATTATTTCCCCGAGCGTATTCACGCAATGGCCAACTATGAAAACCGCTTTGGGGTCACTATCAGTCGTAAACGAATAAATGTTCTGGATCTAAGCCAGAATATTTCTCCTATTAATATCACGGATGAGGAAGCGCTGCTGCAAGCGGTAAATCCGGTCTATACATTGCCCGTCATTAACATGTCAAAAGAATGGGTGCTACCTGGTGGGGCGTACAACCGGGAGAAATGCGGGTCAGACTAATTAGCCATCAGCGATTTATAGCTGAGATTTCGTCACCTGAATATTACGTGGAAAATAGATATCAAATAGCAACATTGATACAGGCTTAACCGCCTCTGAAGGAAATATTATGACGATGGTAACGGCCAGAAATTGTACTGAAACACGGTTCAACCAGTTATGGGATGCTCTGCATGAAAAAAGCAGTGCGGAAAACGAATCCTTGTTTCAGCAAGAATTGCATCGCTGCCGCAGTAAACGTCAGCGAAGTAAACTGGCCGGGCGATTCGCCGGTGCCTGGCAAACCTTATTCGATGCCTTCTGTGAAGGTCGGGTCTTCTGCTCACTTCTGGACTCGGTTATCCACCAGGAGAGTATCAGCGAATGGCAGGTTGAAGAGTTAATCTCATTCACTTCTGCCCAGATGTCGACTCTATACAAAGGGTAGAGGTAGATATGGGACAAAGAAAATGTGCAGCAGCGTTCCTGCTCGCTGAAGAAATGTACCAGATACCAGCGACCAAATCGGTGATACTTGCCCGGGACCTGGAAGAAAGAGGGTTGTATCTCCGCGCTGCCAGGCAATGGGGAGAGGTCATGTTTGAACATACCCAGTGTACTGAGTACATTGTTGAACAACGGGAACGTTGCATTCGGTTATCCAATTCTCGCCATGAAGACCGTATCAGACAGCATGAGCAGGCAAGTGATCTTCAATATATTCACAAGCATATTAATGATGTATACACACGGATGGGACTAAAAGACGATGGTGTCTTTAATACCGCCTGATTTGTCGACCTTTTCCGTTCATTAAAAAATGAAACTGAGGAGAATGAGCGCACTCTTGACTGATTTTGACGGAGGATTACGTAAGTGGTTAAACAAAGTTTATTTGACCTTATAGGAGCTACCACGGGCCCAGAGCGAGATCTGTTGATCGTAAGCCTTCAGTCTCTACATCGTGAACGAGTAAGCTCATACAATGCATTGTGTACAGCCTGCTCAATCTCTGGAGATAAAGTCCCGCCAATGTCTTTATTCGGCATAGACGAGGTTACTGATGCACTACGCCGGTTAGGTGCATTACCGATCAGATAGTTCTTCAAGTAGTCAGGGTGAACAGGTTTGAATTGATACAAACGGCCTATGCTGAAGAGGAACAGAGATAACTGATGAAAACAAACGAAAACCTGCTGAACAGCATTGGAAAAAGTATTCGAATGTGGCGAGATAACTGCTTCCCTCCATTTCAGCGAGCGTATGGAACATGGTTATTGGTTCTGGTTTCGGTTAATGCCGGGATATGGTTTTACATAACCTCTGACTGGTCTGTACAGTTCGTCGGCAATATAGCAGGGCTCTTGGTTTTCCCAATGCTGGGTCGAAAGGTTTTTACAAAACGCGCCAGATCTTGGCAAGAAGAACTGGATATTAAGCTGGCAAAATACAAACCGCATAACATAGCTGCATGGAGGGAGTTGCAGGCTTATGCCTTGGAATCCAATACGCTATCTTCACAAATTGTTGAACGGTGGTATTTCAAAGAGCGGGAATTTATCAAGACGGCCCAAAAAGGGAAGCCGGGTAGTTCTGAACTCAAATTTCTCAAGAATAATACTGGATCAAAGCCTTAAGGAATCTGAGAGCCGGTGCGTAATGCAGAACCCACAGCCGAAGGGTTTTGGGAGTTAAACTGATACAGCTTTTACCGTGAGGTGGGATTTATGTCGAATGTCTTGCAGAAAGAAAACATCATCATGTCTCTGCCTCATCGTGACTGGAGTTGTGAAGTCATCGAGTGCCGATTAAAAGTGTGCCCCGTACCTGACGAACTCGACAGGGGGAATAACATCTTTTTCATCGTGGAAGACCTTTACCAGCTACGCGAGAACAGTGAATCACTTAACGTGCTTGGACAAATTCTGGCGAAACGTTTCCCACACATACCACCAAAAAGAATGCACCTTGTGCTGCACCGACGTGATGTGCAGAAAGCTCATGGAGTAGCCATCCACCTCTACCGCTTCATGCGTAGCGAGAAAGAAAATAACCGTAGTATTTTCATTGGTCGTAACCCTACTGAAGTTTCCCAGAAGACGGCATACGCCTCGATGTGCATTTTCTGACCACCAGCTGTTGAATCGTCACAATAGCCGACATAGTCGGCTATTTTTTTACGCTAAGAAAAACCATTTATGCCCACAAATTGCGGTTGAAAAAGCTATTTATTTTTGGGTGCAAAACGTCCTCATTCTCACTGTAACAATAAATTTCAACATGTGATTATAGTGAGAGTCGAAGCTGAAACATGAATGGTGGCTACATATGCATGATCTCCAGAATTCGTTAACTAGCAAAAATACCAACATTATCCGTGCTGAATTTGAAAATATGCTTTCTGCGCGTGGAACATCTATCGTGCGTTTTGATACCAACGCAGGGGCGAACAGCGGCGAGTATATAGGAAAAGGAATTCAACGTGAGTGGGTTGGGTATTTGCTAAACCATACGAGTTCTGGCCATACGGTCAAGGCATTTGAACCGGTGTATTCTATTCCTTTAAAAATCAGGCCAGACCTTCAATCCAGAAATATTGCAGACCACCAGACTAAAGTAAAAAAGTTATTTGAAAGTTATGATGAAGCGTATCTTACAGCCGCTATAGACTCAGAAGAGTATTGCAAGCCATTCTGGGTTTATCAGAATGCAGATGACGGTCATTACTCGATCAGTACTCGCGGTTTCAAAAATGCAAATGCACCTGCAAGCATTCCGAGCGATAATCGCATTGATATCGCTCAGATGAAAATGGGATATCCCATGCTCGATTATTGCCATAACATTATACCGTCCTCAGTCGTGCGATTAGGATTTAATGGGCGAGTGTTTACGCAAGGTAAGTATTATTACACCAATGAAGAGGTTTTCAGTTGGTTGTCCCGGAACCCGGATAGCGCAGTTTTCATTACGTTCCCAAAAGTTAACCAGACTGATAGATCTGAATTGATGTCAATTATGAAACGAGAATTCCTGAATTCGTGGGGTTTATTCTCATATTATCGCTGGCTGGGACGCAGCACCGCATTACTGGCATTGAGCCCGGTCAGTTCTAATGCTTCTGTTAAGTTAAGAAGTAGCAATGCACACTTCTTCAAAAATGCAATGCTGGCTGTTAACACGATCATTCCTAAAGGTAACGGAATTTCGTAATCGGAATAGTTACCGTTAGAGTGATTTAAAGATCGATTCATTCTGGAAATTGAACGAAGAAAATTTAATGGGAGTAACTATGACTGCACTACGCCGTATCTCAACAGAACCAAGCTGGACTCCAGTTGGCATCCGGGGCGAAGGGTTACCGACTAAAGCAGGTGTATACCGTTTTATTGTTCCCCGGGAAGCCGATAGCTCAGAACATATTGAGTTTCTGGCGTTAGTGCGCTGGCGTAAACACGGTGTTCATCAACTGTTATTTCCCACCTTTGAATACATCGTATGCGACGAGAATATCGTGCTCCCAGAAGGCACATGCTGGCGTGAACGCGAACCGTGGGATCCAGATACGCTGGGGGAAACCGAGTTCATCATCGTTCCTGAAATGAGCGCGGGTGCTCAACGCTGTCCGTTCTGCAAAGAAGTTCCGCGCATCGTTGGTGATAAATACAACTTTGAGTATAAGGAAAACTACATCACGAAAATGCCTCACCGGTTTAACCGCCTGTGGTTCAGCTGCTGTAAATGGGTTGCTCCTGTGCCCACTTCTGGGATTCAGTCACTGATTACGGCCTGGAACAAAATGCTCGGGTCATCCCGGTAGGAGTAATGATGAAATGTGCGTACCTACGAAAGTTTCTGATCATTGCTTTCATAACCGGCATTAGCGGATGCCAGAGTCTCGGAATAGGGTTAAGCCTGGATGAGCGCTACCAGAAGGCTTATCAGAAAGTACTGGCTGACCCTAATGACGATAACATTAAGACTTTCATGAAACTCAGCCAGGAAAAAGGCGAAAGAGACATGCAAGAGGCAAATTCAAAAGCCGCAGCCGACACTCGTGAAAGCGATAAGGGGTTTACTGAGTATTTTAAATCATATGGCAACGATGGATTTAAGCGGGCCAGACAATAAGAAAGAGGTCATATGTCATTACAGCAATCGCATGAAAATCTGGAGTTCCTGAAGGGGGCGGTCTGGTGCGCCGCAAAACTCGTTCAGGAAATTGGCGATTCAAAAGGTGCAGCTATTCTTATCACAAACTTGCCGGTTGGAATTTTCCCTCAATGTAGCGAAAGGGATTTATTTGTTCTGAGGCAATATGTCAGGAAAGATCTGCCACTTGGTATTGATGCCGAATATAGCGATATCAGGCCGGTCTTAATTGATTATCTGGGAGAGCCAGTAGACCTTCCTGAGTGTGAACTGGATAATTATGAACCGGCTCCTGGTGAAATGCTCCGCTGGGGAGTAACTGGAGATCTCAGTTCCGGGACACGATGTGTGCTGGTGGATAATCTTGCTTATCTCGCTGAAGCAATTGGTATCAGCAACGCACTAAGGCAACAGGCCGCAGAGTCAATCCAGCGCACCCTGTGATTAGTGAGTCGCCCCGAATTTCGTAAGCAGCATAAATGCCCTTAATCTTTATCCTACATATTTCAGGTTGTTGGGGTTTACCATGTACAAAGACCATTTTCCACAAGCGTGTCCTTCATCGATAAAAGAGGGCCAGTCATGCTGGCGGGTATTTATTGATATGGACGTAGACAACCCGTCGAAAATAAAAACCAGCGTCGAATTAATAGAAGTTGGCGTAAAAACAATTCGAATGAAAAAGAATGCGGCAGAAGGCAGTGAAAAAACTGTTTTTCTTGTGGATAAAATCCCTGGAATCACATTTATCAAAATTCGGCCTAGCGACAAAAAGCCAAGCGTCTGGAATACAAGCATCAGCAGTTTCTATAAACATGACGTGGAAATCGGGAAAACATTCCCCGTTGGTATCAGAACGACTAAAAGCGCTGCGTTTCGTACAGCAACAAAAAAAGTTGAACAGAGTATGCAAGAATACACTGATACTATAGCTAAGCTTGAAAACGACTATGTTAAGAATGAGACGGAGATTGCTGAGTACAAAAATGAACTCGCTGCTTACCAAACAATACTCCAAACCCTAAAACGTATGGCAAAAAGGCATCTCAAGCAATAATACATTTCGTCTCTTTTCAGGTAAACAAAATGGAAACACAATGTATTTTCATTGCAGGTTTCAAAAATTGTTTCACTCTGGGCCATACATGTTTAGTATGGGGACATAACAAAGAGAACGCTGGCGAGTACGCTGGCATAAAGATCACCTTTCCCGGCCTGGCCGGGATTTTTTTTGTCTGATGTGCCGTCCTTCTCACCACAAACTTAATATCCTGACTATTTTTATGGATGTGCAGTGCAATTATTTAACGAATTACCATTCGTCACCAGACCGGACAGGCTGATAATAATGTCATCCGATACAGAGCTGGGGAGGGTGTATGACTAATCGTGGCTATAGCAAAGTAATTATCGAAGGTACTGTAGGCCGTGAGCCTGAAATCCGACAACACCCTACCCACGGCATCTACGCAAAGATTTATGTAACAACATCTGAGTCCTCAATGGAGGATAAATCTGGTCTGGAGAAAATTACGGAAGAACACTATCAGATCATTTTGCTTGGTCAATTTGCTGATGTGGCCCGCAATCATCTTCATGTCGGGACAGGAGTGTACCTGGAGGCCCAATTGCGTACCCGCCTAATCAAGGAGGATGGTAAAGAACGCTTCTTTATGGACGTACTTGTCAACCCCGTGAAGGGGCATGTTCTTCGCAAAGTCAATGTAGGCGGTAATAAACTGGTGAGTCGTCACCTCCAGCAGAACCGTGGGCAGGATCACCGGCAGAATACCAGTTATAGCCGCAGGCCACAAAACACGAACGCGAGGCCAGCAACACCACGCAACTCGCCCCCAACAATGGAAAATTATTATTTGGGAAATCAGGATGAAGTTCCAGGAAGCACTGGTGCTTATGGAACTGAGATAGCCTTTTAATGATTAGCAGCATATCTGTTTTAATTTGTATCATAACTAATGGGGAATTATTGCCGTGAATGAATTCAATAACGCACTCCAGACGATACTGGAAAATGGGTCTATGTCATATGGCCAGGCTGCTATTTATGCCGGTGGTGCAATTTGCGTTGCGGCCCTTTTTTCGGCGATACTCAGAAGTGGACTACTGGTAATTTTGGGAATTGTCTCAGGCTTTTATCTGTTCAGTCTCAACACTCCAGACAGTACACTGGCGTATACTGCTGCTGCCTCAGACCGTCTCATCGAGCAGGTTAAAGCTGTCGGTGGATGCGCCACTAGACACATTGAGGATGCGCAAACTCTGGGTATCATCATAAAAAATGGCGATGTTATCGAGATAGCAAAGCAGTGCGGTATTATAAAATAATAACCGTAGCATATTATGATTGATGAATGCCTGAATGGTAATCTGCTCGCGGATTACCATTATTTTTTGAGATGTCTTATAGAACTTATCTAAAATTACATACGACTGTCATGACAGTATAAGGTCTTTATGAAAAACGTCGTCAAAACTTTACTACCCTCAGTGAACACTGGTGATCAAGACGAAAGCGTAAAATCGGATACGCTGACTGGCACTACTAAACCCTGCGACCACGGACTGGTTCATAATCATCTTTTAGGGCAGGAGGCCTGTTACTATGCCAAACACTAACGACTCGCTGACAGGACTCAACGTCGAGCTCGTTGGTGCATCGAAACAAGAGTTTACTCTCCTCACTGAAAACCATCTGATGCGCCGCATCATAGTGGCTTTATCTGAGTTAATGCGTAACGCGGAAGGCGTGATGATTGATTCTCATGTTTACCCGTGGGATCAAGTTCTCCCTGCTGCGATGGACATTCCATCATCCAACGCTTCTGATGAAGAGATACAGAACTGGATGATCAGTGCCTGTAAGGAGTGGCAGTGCGAATACAATCGCCGGGTTCAGTCGTTTACCGCATCAGAAGTAAAAAGCAAAAGCGACACCGAGAACGATAACCTATTCCTGCTGAATATCACCAACCTAGCCCATATGCTGATTGACCGGTTACTGCCGTTTGTCAGTATCGAGGAGATTAATCATGAGGATCCAGATTTACTCCCCCAAGTTATTGATATCGTGAATTATATGGTTGGTGTTATAAATGGTACAACCAGCACACAACAAGTCAGACAAGAATTGTTTACTGCCGGTGCTGATGACGCAGTATTTGCACTCAAACTAAAGCACAAAGAGCTAACCAGCCGGGGTGAAGATGCTGGATGGCTTGAAGAGGCAATGAAGATAATCGAAGAAAACAAACGCCAATCCATCGACTTTATGCAGCGCAGCTAATCGTTCCCATAATAAAAGGGTAATGCTATGAGTAAACATCTGTACTGTATTAAGGGTGTTTTAAAACCCAGGAAATTTTCTGTAAGTCTGATAAGAAATAAACTTAGCTCATTTGGTTTAAGGGGAAGTACTCTTCGTAGCGAAACCGCTCGCATTCTTGCCGGGCCAATAGATGGTATTAAGGGTACGTATCCCTTCGGCTGGTCAGAAGAACATTTTGACCGCAGGATGAAACGCATATTCATTCGCGCCGGTAATGCTTCCAGACTTTCTGATAATCGTCCATTTGCATTAAAACGACGCAGCGCTTTAACTATCAGTAAAAAGTATCTTTCTGTGTAACCACCAGCAGACGAGTTTTACTCGTCTGCCTGGCCCCATGCCTCTAATCTTCGCACCCGAAATGAAGTTGCCTGGAGTTCTCCTGATGAAGTTAACTCAAATGAAACTGTAAGATCGTTTTTGTTCCGGTACTTCCATACATAGCCATTTTGCTGCAATGTTTTGAGTGACTTACGTAGGTTGGGCTCAGCTACATCCTGGCTGTCTGGAACAGAGTTAATAAACCCCAGCAACCTGGTGAATGGCACTATCGCAGTGCCTTTTTCTTTGCACAAAAGAAGAAGTACCAACGCATCCTTCTGAATACGGGAAAAGCGCTCCAGGCGATGTTCAGTACCATCTCCCTGCATATTGGCATTGTTCATAATCAACCTAATCATATGGGATATGATTAAGGTTAAAAAACACCCCCCGTTTTGTCACCCTTTTTTTTTCTTACTCACCACTTAAAGCAGTAAGCTCAGTTCGATAAATCTGAATTAAATAAGGCGAGGTTATATGAAAACGAAATTATTGCTGGCGCTAATTGCGGGATCGACTTTCTGCATCAATATTGCTGAAGCCAATATTCCTCTTAGAGCAGATGGAAGTCCGGCAGCGGGGCAGACACCAACTCAGTTCATTCAGCTTAAAAATGAATGTCCTGAATGCGTCATGGTCGCAACTGATGTAGTAAAGATGCGTAGCGATAGCTGTAAACAGCAGGCATCCATCGATTCTACAATCCTACAGGATCCTGTTTACGCATATCTCAACAGTATCCGTCTGGTAGTTGCCGGGAATGGTGGTTATGCAAGTCCAATCTATACATCCGCCCGTCAGGTCGTAGCGTCAAACATCAATTGCAGTGATGCAAACGACTGGGTAGCGAGAAGTAAAACGGTAATGGATAACACCTTCAAAACGCCGTAAACAATCCCTGAATATTTCGTTGCAGTAATGCTATCCCGTAGTATGACGTTAAAGGCGGAGCTTTGAATCGGGAAAAAATAACTACTGCACTTAGAGGTATTTATATGGGTCGTCACTTTACTGGTCTGATTGATAGTTCGCAGCAAAATTTTACAATGCCAATCCGTCCGTATGGACGGAGCCGCATGGCTGCAAAATTAAAAGGAATCTCCCGATTGAAAAAATCTGAAAAGCATGACGATGAATATCCTGATGAACTCTGGAAATTTATGAGTCCTTCAGAGAAAGCTAAATTTCTGGTCGCGGATGTATTTTCACGCAGTAGTAAAGACTCTTCCGCCATTCAACCGGGAGAACATAAGCAAAAGGAGCATGATAATGAGCACTGATAATTTACTAGCAGAACTCACTTCAAAAACAGGCCTGACAGAAACGGAACTTAATCGGCAGGCATTGATTATCGGTTTGATGGCATTGTGCCACCCGGATGCTATTGCCGGTGATTTGGTGAGCGCGGCACTTACGGGGTCATACTCAGATAGTACTGATAAACTACTTACCCGTGGTGATAACGCATCAGACAGTGTGTTGATGTCCATGCGTATCTTACTTCACCGGTTGAGTAAGTATGAAGGGTCTGATGGCAAAGTAGGTCAGATCAATAAAATGATGCACCGACTCGGCTACTTTAAGGCATCCGATGTGTTACGCGAGGCTCAATAAAGAGGCTCAATTTATGTTCACCATGACGAATTTCGCGTCCAATATTCTTGACATGGTTTTTCTATCAGAAATGGAAGGGGAACTCATTTATATAAAAGCGCTTAGCGGCGTTACTGGTTACGTTCCTCAGATCCATCTTTTCCGCCTCCAGCTTATCGCATTTGATATAGGTTGGTACTACGAGTACAGATTGAATTCAGGCAACCTCATTATAAAGGAAATTGTTGAGGCCATCACATCTCTTGGATGTGCTTTAAATGAATACCAATGGCAGTTCGCGTTTGAATTAGGTTATCGCCGTCACCACAAATAAACTTCATTTTTTCATAATTTGCTATTCGTCACTTGATTGACCGGGGGTACGATTAATTTAACACGGATAATTATGGGAGACAGTAAAATGACAGACGCATCTACAATAGACGCAGTTCAACCAAAGGCAAGACGCTTATCATTTAAAGAGCTTCCAGGGTTTGATATTTCTGCTGAAGCACTTCTCAAAATTATCGAAATGCCGTGTATGGTTATTCGCCGGTCTCCTGCAATGAAAGTACTGGAGATGATCACGCTGCGGTTACGTGGGGATTGTCTTTCTGCCCTTGGCATTGACTTAAACTCTGCCCAAATTACCAGTAAAGGGACGGTATCGGGGGGCAATGGTGATATGGACGTATCAGTACCTGCAACACAACTCTTTTCTTTAATCCGCAACATGCGCGGCGAAGATGAAATTAACGTCCGCTTCCATGCGGCAAAAAACCATCTTGTCATTCGCACCGACAAAAACTCCTATAACATCCCGGTTTGCTTAGACCATATACCCGAAATTCAGGCTGAGACGCTGGAACATAATTACAGCGTTTACTTTCCAACGCAGATGCTGAGTCAGATTATCAAGCGTGTCAGCCACGCTGCGGCTCAGAACGATGTCCGCTTTTATATGAATGGGGTCTACCTCGGTATCGATAATGGCCAATTTATTGCTGTAGCCACTGATGGACATCGTATGGCCGTCAGTTCTCATGATATCGACTTCAGCGATGACGTGGGCGATGAGATTCAATCTCCGACAGCTCCTACCTCTATCAGTAACACGAATGCAGGTGTGATTTTACCCAACGGGGTTTTCCCCGTGCTCCATAAAATCCTGAGCGGTAGCCAGGGTCAATTCAAAATTGACTACAGCAACCGTAACCTGACATTTACGCTCGGAAGCCATACAGTCATTTCAAATCTTGTCGATGGCCGTTACCCGGACTGGAAGCGCGTGGCCAGCACGGTAGCCAAAAATACTGAACTGTTTAAGGTTGATCCTTCTGAACTCACCACCGCACTAAAACGCGCAACCCCATTGCTTAAAGAGGGCTCGCCAAACAACACCAGTGTTTGTGTGATGTCATTCAAAGACAACGCCCTACAGCTTAAGTCGCCCGGCTCAAATGCAATCAGTTGCAAAGAGGTGATGGACATTGCGAAAGAGGCAGGCGAGCCCGAAACAATTGTTGATATCGGTATGAATGCCGATTACCTCCTGGAATCACTGGCAAGCCTGGGGGCGTGTTCGGAAGAAGGAGAAGCCGCACAGATTGCTTTGCGTGATACAACGACCGGCATATTGATTTCAGTAAACAAAAACAATTACGACATCATCATGCCTGTCCGTGTCTGACAAAACGCTCTCGTTTTGTCGGCCTTTTCGAAATAGCCAATTTCATGGGCGTGATAACGTTAAAACAAGCTTCCTGACGGGATGGCTATATGCCATCTCGCTCCCATTGGTCGCGATCACTGCGTCCTAATATTCTGGAGCCAGAATGAAATGAAAAGCGTTCTGAAGTGGGTAGGAGCCAAACACAACATTATGGCAAGTCTTAAGCATGTACTACCGAAAGGTGGTCGGCTTATTGAGCCCTTTGGCGGTTCAGGCGCTGTAATGATGAATACGAATTACCCAGAATACATTTTGGCCGATATTAATAGCGACCTGATCGATACATACCAGAGTATTTTTAAGTCGCCTGAAAAGGTACTTTCTGAGCTTAAACGCCTTTACTGTCTCGGGCGTTCTGAGGACGCCTATTATGAGCTGCGAAGCCAGTTCAATAATCATGATAGTGCAAGTGACACTCAAGCTGCTCTGTTTATCTATCTGAATAGGTTTGGCCATCGCGGACTATGCCGATACAACCGGAAAGGCATCTTTAACGTCCCCTGGGGTTATTACGCCAACCCCTATCTCCCAGAGACAGAGTTATACGCAATGGCTGAGAAAATGTCCTCAGCAACTTTACTTTGCGCCAGCTTCCAGACCACGCTATCAATGGCCCGCCCGGGTGATGTGGTGTATTGCGACCCACCATATGTTAATCCCGGCAGATTCACGGCTTACCATGCCAGCGGTTTTACACCCGCTATGCAGATTGAGCTTACCAAACTGCTCCAGTTGCTGCCTGAACGCGGGGTTCATGTCATCGCATCATGCCACGATGCGCCTGATATTCGTGAGCTTTATCAAGCCTTCGCTATTCATGGTGTGACTGCCCGGAGAAGCATATTTAAAGGCAGCGGGGATGGGAAAAAAGCTTCAGAAATCTTCGCGGTCAAATTAGCGGATAACTCGAAAAAGGGAGCTGCGGCATGAAACGCTTCCATTGTTCTGAAAAGCTGCATAACCCAGAGACTGAGAAATTTTGTCAGGATATCGCCGAACAATATCGGACAGCACCTGATATTGCCGTGGCGCAGTTTAAACAAGTGCTGAGCTCTAAGCCTCTAACTTACTGGGAGTGTGTCGTGATCCGCGAGCGTGTCTCTGACCTTATTAAAATTAATCAAGCAACAGCTGAGGGCCACGATGAGCCAATTTAAACCCAAAAGCCTTGTAGTCTACCGCATCCAAAAAGCTCTGGAATTAGACAAGCTGGATGAACAGTTAAGTGAGTTGAAATACACTCCCTGCGGGCCTAATGATATGGCACGGTCAGGATGGATCCCGCCATTGGGTGAAGATGTCGAGCTGTTAAAGCATGAGTCGAATAATCTCATTCTTCTGACTGTTAAGCACGAATCGAAAATACTTCCTCCCGCGACCATCAAAGAAATTGTGCGAACCCGGGTTCAGAAACTGGAGAAAGAGCAAAACCGCAGGCTAAAGAAAATGGAGATCCAGGCCGTCAACGATGCCGTGCTCGCTGAGCTCATACCAAAGGCTTTCAGCAAATACAGCACTACAAACATTTGGGTGGATACTAAATCACGTCTACTGCTTGTTGAGACCACCAGCCATAA
Organism: Kosakonia radicincitans DSM 16656; assembly: GCF_000280495.2. Classification (NCBI taxonomy): domain Bacteria; kingdom Pseudomonadati; phylum Pseudomonadota; class Gammaproteobacteria; order Enterobacterales; family Enterobacteriaceae; genus Kosakonia; species Kosakonia radicincitans. The sequence continues at coordinate 142,302 of NZ_CP018017.1, read as the reverse complement.
AAAAGCAGATGATGTAACAGCTTTGCTACGTAAAACTATTGGCTCACTTCCAATTATCCCATTCACGCTGGAAACGCCGGTAGAACTGACGTTAACAGAGTGGGTCAAAACAGGAAGTCTGCCGCCTGGCCTAGCTTTATGCGACGAAGCCACGCTCAAAGATGTGCTCGAAAACGGGGGGGTCGTTACAACAAAACGCCAGGATTTGATATGTGATGAGATCGCTCATCACATCGAGGCCGGAAAGCTTGTGACAAAGGTTGCACTGGGCTGGATGAACCAGATGTTTTTCATCCTGAATGACAATTTCATCTTTTCACGACTGACCTTTACGGAAGAACTTATTGAACAGAACGATGACATTTCGCCAGAAGATCACGCCCAAAGATTTGATGCCGATTTCGTTTTGTTTACCTCTGTTGTTATGGAGGTTCTGGACACAATGATAAAAGCCCTCGGGGGTGAAAGCCCAGGACTCATCACAACGCCGTCAGACGAACAACAAGGTGTCGCGGCAGAAGCCAAACAACCAGAAAAAACCTTCCATTAAAGGGCTGAGAGATGATTACAGCTACAGAACTCCAAGAGTTATCACGCCAGGTTGAAAATGCTAACATTGCCCGAGTCCTGGCAGTTAAAGAGTTGGTTAAAGAGACAAGAGATCGTCAGTTTTCATTGTGGGCGCTATTTATTGGTCTCTTCAGAGAGACACCGGCGCGAAAAAAGCTGAACGAATGTGAATTGCATCTTAACCTGCTGCTGCCAAAATGCAGGAGCATCTTTCTTCAATACGTAGTTATGTCCTCGTTGGAAGAAATTTCGAAATCACCAGATTGTGAGATTTATCAGCATCTAGTCAACTGCTGGAAAGAAGCTCAGATAAAATATAACGAGTCAGGCAGACGACTCAAACTTGCAGAAAATGCCCGTGAACTATTAAAAACAGCAAAGGATGAATGTAATAGTGCTTCCACAACTGAATTTCTGGATATGGTTACTACCAGTAAAGCAATATCCATACTTTCAGCAATAGACACATCCTCTGCGAGTAGTTCGTTAAAGAGAGCTATGGGTGCGCTTAAGCGATTAGCAGATGAAATGCCTGCCCGGCAATCACCTATTGATTCAAATTTACCAGATGACACGCTTGATCTGTTTGTCGATCTGACTATAAATCCTGTTATCGATATTCTCTCCTGGTTAAATATTGAAAAGCTGGATAATGCCGAAGTGCAGTGCAGCAAAGCCTTAAAGAAACTTCAGACGTTATTAGGACAACTGGGTGCTGAGCATGATTTGAGAACTAAGGATTATCAATCTCAATTAGATACGCTTAAGAGAATTGAACAACCATACATCAAAAAGGTGATGCGGCATATACCCGAAAATATGAAGTTCAAGGAGCCTGAGTATCTCCAGACTATAGGAATGAACCCATGACTCTAAAATATATAATCGCTCTCGCAATATTTCTGACATTTGTGTGCTTTGCAGCTTTCATACTTATCTACGCGAGTCGAACAAAACGAGAACAACAACAAACTCAGCAACCTTTGGACGAGCATGATCAGCAGGCAGATATTAATGCCGATGCCGACGAGAACGCCGCACTTGATGGGTTGAGCGAGTACTTCATCAAAAAAAATTCGATATTGCCAAAAGTCCTGATGGATCTTTATGTGCGCTTGAGTGCGGTGTTCAATGGTCAGTACATTATCGCACCCCAGGTGCTTGCCCGGGACTTAGTAGAGCTGGAGCTCGAAGATGAACCGGTTGCCCCGGTTGACGTACTTCAGGCGCAACAGTACGCAGATGAATTCGTGTTCGATTTTGTTCTCTCCGATGCGCATACCGGGGAACTAGTGCTAGCAATGATCAATGAAGATGCTATCAGCGCTCAGCCTGAAGGAGAGTTCATTATTGCCCTTTTTAAAAGAACTCACATTCCTGTCTTTCGCTATGAAACGTTGTCAGGCTTGGACGATAACGCCCTGGCAGTCAACATCGCTGAATCAATAGACGATGGCCGATTCTCTTAGTTCCACAAGGAATTTATTATGTCTCTGTCAAAAAAACAAAGAATAGTACTGAGGGCTAAATTTGGTGGTCGATGTGCATATTGTGGCGAGGTACTGAAAGAAAAAGGTTGGCACGCTGATCACGTAGAACCTGTGCTAAGGAAATCCGTCCAGGATATGCAAGCTGCGGCCAGAGGGAAATTTAAGCTTAAGGCTACCGGTGAAGTGTTTAATGAAAGTGCCAACTGCTTAGAAAATCTTTTCCCAGCCTGTGCGCCCTGCAATCTGCTCAAAACAACATATTCACTGGAAATGTTCCGCAAACAAATAAGTTTACAGGTTGAAAGGGCACGGAAGAGTAGTATGAATTTCAGAACGGCAGAAAGATTCGGCCAGATAAGCATTGTAGAGAAACCCATTGTTTTCTGGTTTGAACAGTATTCAGAGAAAAATGGTGCTATCAAATAAACGACTAATTTAACATTATCATGGCGCGTATCGCGCACTGCTTCGTCAAATATTCAGCCGTGATAATATTGTTTAGTAGGCCCATTACGGAGCGTATATGACTAATCATACAAACTGGACTGGAGACCTGACCGAAGGCGCAACTATATTTGTAGCCACACCAGATGGCCAGCTCAGCAAATGTAGAGTCGAGTCCGTTCGAGACCGACATTTCTCGGTCGAGGGTATTGAACGTGAATTCGATAAGTTGAATGCCTGCTCAGTTGATGGGTTACTACACTCTTACCCCGACGATTTCGAGTCGAGGGAGTTATTTGGTCTGTGCCAGCAAAAAAACAGGCTCAAGTCTCTGCAAATTGATTCATTATCGTTACAGCAAGTCCAGTACATGCTGGCTGGCCTGGAACTTGCCAGGAAGAGATATGGATACCAGTACCGAGGCAGCAAAGCCGTAGATACCAATCAGAAGGGTAGACTGGCCATGAGCATTGATGATTCGCTTCACCCAATTCAGATCGCTTATATACTGGCAGGTTTAAAATTATCTCTCCTTCAAACAGAGGTGAACCATGACTGCTAACCAACGTAAACGTCCTTCGCGTAACAATCGAGCTGTCCAGTTAACGTCCGAGCAGCTGGTAGAAGCGAAGACGCTTGACCTGAAAGCCCACCATTCGTTTAAAAACCTTATGGGTCTTGCTGCAATCAGTGTCGTGGTGTTTGTCTGTCTTGGCTCCTTGATCCATAAACAACGCTCAGTAATGAACGAATGGGACCTGGGTGAAGTGATCAGAGGCGTTGATTTGAAAGCCGGAACCCTCGCAAAAAACAACTTTTTCATCACCAACAAAGGGCAGTTTGAAGCAAGTGGCGTTACAGTGTCACTTACGGGTACAAAACTGAAATTACAGCAGCATTGACCTGCCCCCACGATTAGATACAACACTCAGTTAGTAACGTCGGAATCTTCATTCTCAGAATGCCCCTTTCTCCAGCCCGCTGCAAATTCAGACGGTGTCTGATAATTCAGCGTGGAGTGCGGGCGGCATTCGTTATAATCCTGCCGCCAGTCATTAATAATTTTCCTGGCATGAACGATATCGCTGAACCAGTGCTCATTCAAACATTCATCGCGAAATCGTCCGTTAAAGCTCTCAATAAATCCGTTCTGCGTTGGCTTGCCCGGCTGGATTAAGCGCAACTCAACACCATGCTCAAAGGCCCATTGATCCAGTGCACGGCAAGTGAACTCCGGCCCCTGGTCAGTTCTTATCGTCGCCGGATAGCCTCGAAACAGTGCAATGCTGTCCAGAATACGCGTGACCTGAACGCCTGAAATCCCAAAGGCAACAGTGACCGTCAGGCATTCCTTTGTGAAATCATCGACGCAGGTAAGACACTTGATCCTGCGACCGGTGGAAAGTGCGTCCATGACGAAATCCATCGACCAGGTCAGATTGGGCGCCGCCGGACGGAGCAGCGGCAGACGTTCTGTTGCCAGCCCTTTACGACGTCTTCTGCGTTTTACGCCCAGGCCACTGAGGTGATAAAGCCGGTACACACGCTTATGATTAACATGAAGCCCTTCACGGCGCAGCAACTGCCAAATACGACGGTAGCCAAAACGCCTGCGCTCCAGTGCCAGCCCAGTGATGCGCCCTGATAAATGCGCATCAGCAGCCGGACGGTGAGCCTCATAGCGGCAGGTCGACAGGGATAAACCTGTAAGCCTGCAGGCACGACGTTTCGACAGACCGGTCGCATCACACATCAACATCACGGCTTCCCGCTTCTGGTCTGTCGTCAGTACTTTCGCCCAAGAGCCACCTGAAGCGCCTCTTTATCCAGCATGGCTTCGGCAAGCAGCTTCTTGAGTCTGGCGTTCTCTTCCTCAAGCGACTTCAGGCGCTTAACTTCAGGCACCTCCATACCGCCATACTTCTTACGCCAGGTGTAAAACGTGGCATCGGAAATGGCATGCTTGCGGCAGAGTTCACGGGCGGGTACCCCAGCTTCGGCTTCGCGGAGAATACTGATGATCTGTTCGTCGGAAAAACGCTTCTTCATGGGGATGTCCTCATGTGGCTTATGAAGACATTACTAACATCGGGGTGTACTAATCAACGGGGAGCAGGTCAGCATCAGGACGGAAAATATTACGTTTGTAATTCTGCAACAGGTGATTGTGTTCTGGTATCCGATGTACAAGCTGAAAAAATTCGTGACCAGCTGTAGCGAGGGGAAAATATCGGTTACTGTCACCGGTAACCGAAGGAACCTTCGTATATGTCACGACAAGAAGCCGCAACGCAGTTATTTATGTCTGCACCACCAGCAAGTATTGATGTCGTTATTGAGCAGCTGGAAAGGGACGCTCAAGCAGCCGGTATCGATATCCATACAATCTCTGTAATGGCCAGCCTGTTACGTGATCGAATAGAAGCATACAGTGACGTGCTTAAAATCGAGCCTGAGCGGGTGATACACGCACTTGAGGTACTGCGAGGTACGGAAGTGCCGTGGGCTTTTTACACTCCGTCCAGGCTACCTGAGCTTGAAGATGTTCATTGCTGGGAAACTCCTCACGATTTTGACCAAGACCTAGGTGAACACCAGCTGCGGCGCTATATTTGCCCTAAATGCGAGCATGAATCAACCGACCCAATGCGCTGCACGGCTGGCCATGCTCCTGGAGTTAACCAGTATCCTGAAAGCTGTGATGCCACTATCTGGAATTCGCCCGATTCTTGGGATAGTATTAACCCTATAATAAAATTAATTATCAAATCTACGTTCCTGGCTGACCTGACTGTTCATACAATCTTCTATCCGAAAGGGTTGAAGCTTCCTGAAATTCAGGACGTTGAGTAGTCTGCTTCGGGCTCTGTGATCTGATAGTTATATATACCTCATTTAAGACCCCTTACTGGGGTCTCTTTTTTTGGACTTCCGCCGTGCTATGTACTTCACGGTATCCCCAAATATCCCGGCTTATGTAGTTCGTCGATTTGCTTCGTCACCTGCCATACCTGTCTCATAATTTCTCTATTTGGAGAAATCTGATGAACCTACCGACAGCTGTATTAGCGAATAACGATGAAAATGAATCAGACGTCCTCAGCCTTTATGCTAATCCCGTAGACAGTCAAAGTGGCCTCATTGAACATGACGGCTTTCAAAAACTAAATGCCATGCGCGATCTGCTGGTGGAATACAACACAACACTGAAGCACATGCAGGCCATGTATGATGCAGTGATGCGGAACCGGCATGATGAAGCATGGCGCATGTTCTGTGATTCTTGTGACAATTCCATCAAATATACGCTGGCTGTAGAAAATTTGTTCTGTATAGAACGGGCCCGCTGTGCTCTCGATGAAAAGTACTGGCAAAAGCTGCTCGATCTGACCGGCGTAAAACCATTTATGCCCACCGAAAGATACGATGACTGGAACGAAGGATTGAGGGCATGGCGAAAATCATCAGAATCAAATTTTGAGAAGCTTAAGCCTGTACCCTTCAACGAAGAAAGTATCTTTTCTACCGCATTCGCATTGAATGAAGAGAAAAAAGACTACTTCGCCCAGATGGTTCATGGTGTGTTTGAAAAGCTCTCCGCTCTGCATAAGACTAACCGTGCCCAGGGCTTCAGCAACAAACTCATCATAGCCAGCTGCTTACCAAGTAGAGATAACCGCAGATCCTATGACTATCTCAACTATTTTAATGACCTTCGTAAGGTTATTGGACTGATGTATGGACGAAGCGGTGCTGAGGATGTGAATTCGGCTGCGGTCAAAGAGTACATGATGAGTAACCCTGGCGAATGGGTAAGTATTGATAACGATAGTCTTAAAGTGAAGGGGTTTATTAACGGCAATGTGCATATCCTGATTGAGGAGGAAACTTGTGACAATCTCAATCTGGTACTATCCCATTTAATGCCAGGCTGCATTCCTCTCGATCGCCGATACACCACCGGCCATAACTCCGCAAGAACTGTAAAAACCAATGAATATCGGTCGCAGTTGATATCATTCTCTGCTGTTAACTCCTTAATATCATATGCCACTGACCATTTGAACGCGGGCAAACACCTGTCACCGGGGCCGCACACTTTTATCCTGCGGGACAACCAGTCTGTTAGTGAGAAAAAAGAACTGGTGAACATATGGGAGTCATTGGGTGCTGTCAGAAGATATAGAGAAGTATATGACTTTGACTTTAGCCCCGTTGAAGCATTCAAACTTCTGGCATTACATGGTTCTATACCTGACCGCTATACGCACCAGTTCTATGCAACGGTCGGAGAACTCCAGAAACGAGCAATTGATGAATGTATGGTGGCTTCAGGTATGCGTTTGCTGGAACCGAATATCGGTCTTGGTGCGCTACTGAAAGGGTTACCAGAGGGGGTGGATGTTACTGGTTTTGATATACACCCCGCAGCTGTTGCAATTACTGGCCTGCGCTGGAACGTCACCCTTAATGATTTTCTATTGGTCAAGCCTGAAAATACCGGCTTGTTTGAAAGAATTCTGATGAATCCTCCATTTAGTGACTCACGCTGGATTGCACATTTTCAACATGCGATGAGATTCCTGAAACCGGGAGGACGCTTGATAGCAATACTGCCAGGGAGCGCAAAGGAGCATCTTTTAACCCGAGAAGCTGGGCCCGGTTACGACATCAATATTCTGGGTTGCTATGACAACGCCTTTGAAGGAACCGCAGAATCCATAAAACTTTTCTCCGTTGATGCCCATGAATAGTGGGGAAAGGAAGAGCTGGTCGAGTTAATTTCGTCACCCGTAACTGAACAGAAAAAATGAGATAGAGAAAAAGCCGTCAGTTTGTCGATGTTAAATGCTATTCAAATTTTTCAACATGCGACAATTGAGCCAACTACATGAAGAGGAAACACAATGTCAGCATTTCTCATCAATAAATTATCTTTCGAAGATACCAAACAAATAATGTTGTCCTCCATGAAAACAATGGCATCTCTTCATGGTATTTTGGCAATATTCTTGCCGATAATTGCTGGTGGTGGACTCCTGACACTCATCATGAAAAATGTGACAATGGAGGGGCTTGCATTTTTTATCTTACAGCCAGTTGTACTCACCCTCTACCTTACGGCTATCTTATGCCGATATCAAAGCTCAGAGCTAAGATTGAATATCTGGGAAGAACTACGCAACTTTATCGTTGTGTTAGTTTATGCATTATTCCTGACCGTACTAATGATCGTAATATTGTGGTTAGTCAAATTTATGATTGCTTCAGCGGTTGCGGGTGAAACCAACCATGTTGAATATAAACAACCAACATTAACAAGCATTAGTCTGGCTTACTCCAACCTAATAGTGTATTTCAATATGTACGCCCTTGCCACTTTGAGCGTATTTATCGCTACGCCAATGCTCGTTTTATTCATACCAACAGTTACGCGGTGTAAAGGTTCTCTGCTGAAAAGTATACCAGTCATTTGTAAAAGTACTTTTATGAATATTGGGCCGTTGTTCGCATTTTCAGCTATCTCTGGTGTTGTTTTACTTTCGTGGTCATACTTTTCGCTCAGGTATGAATGGTTAATCCCGGCAGCAACTATACCTCTGGCCTACTTATCAATATTGAATTACCAGCTGTCTGAAGCAGCATTGCCTCGTAACCAATAAAAAGGAAACCTGTGATGAGAAAAATAATATTAAATGCGGTTGTTTGTTTATTTGCAATTAATGCATCAAGTTTCGCAATATCAGCGGAAAGCTCTCCATCTCGTGACGAACTGAATGACGTGATGAAAGTTCATGCTTCCGAGATTGCTGCTGTTATCGCATGTAAAGACTACCTCGAAAATGGCGAGGAACGTTTGACTGAAGCGAAATCAAAAGCTGGCCGTGTACTGGGTAAGATGGTAGGCAATCAAGCCAAGGGTAGCGAGTATGCTAGTCGGATTCTGGTAACTGTTAACGAAGCTAAGCCAGATGAGCAACTGAAGGCTGAATTCGACAAGGTCAACCTTGACCACTCAGTCCGCGTTGCAAAATGCGCTCAGCTAGGGAAGGTGCGAACAAGTTCCTGATATGAGATCATCATATTCATCCGGAGCGCATCCCAGAGGGACATCATGAGCCATCAACTCACCTTCGCCGATAGTGAATTCAGCACTAAGCGCCGTCAGACCCGAAAAGAGATTTTCCTCTCCCGCATGGAGCAGATTCTGCCATGGCAGAATATGACCGCTGTCATCGAGCCGTTTTATCCCAAGGCGGGCAATGGCCGACGGCCCTATCCGCTGGAGACCATGCTGCGTATTCACTGCATGCAGCATTGGTACAACCTGAGCGACGGTGCCATGGAAGATGCCCTGTACGAAATCGCCTCCATGCGCCTGTTTGCCCGATTATCCCTGGATAGCGCCCTGCCGGATCGCACCACCATCATGAATTTCCGCCACCTGCTCGAGCAGCATCAACTGGCCCGTCAATTGTTCAAGACCATCAATCGCTGGCTGGCCGAAGCAGGCGTCATGATGACCCAAGGCACTTTGGTGGATGCCACCATCATTGAGGCACCCAGCTCTACCAAGAACAAAGAGCAGCAACGCGATCCGGAGATGCATCAGACCAAGAAAGGCAATCAGTGGCACTTTGGCATGAAGGCCCACATTGGTGTCGATGCCAAGAGTGGCCTGACCCACAGCCTAGTCACCACCGCGGCCAACGAGCATGACCTCAATCAGCTGGGTAATCTGCTTCATGGAGAGGAGCAATTTGTCTCAGCCGATGCCGGCTACCAAGGAGCGCCACAGCGCGAGGAGCTGGCCGAGGTGGATGTGGACTGGCTGATCGCCGAGCGTCCCGGCAAGGTAAAAACCTTGAAGCAGCATCCGCGCAAGAACAAAACGGCCATCAACATCGAATACATGAAAGCCAGCATCCGTGCCAGGGTGGAGCACCCGTTTCGCATCATCAAGCGGCAGTTCGGCTTCGTGAAAGCCAGATACAAGGGGCTGCTGAAAAACGATAACCAACTGGCGATGTTATTCACCCTGGCCAACCTGTTTCGGGTGGACCAAATGATACGTCAGTGGGAGAGATCTCAGTAAAAACCGGAAATAACGCCAGAAATGGTGGAAAAAATAGCCTAAATAGGCTGATTCGATGTGTTTGCGGGAAAAAAATCGGCCCAGATCCGCGAAATTTTAATCAGCGAGTCAGCTTGGGAAGAAATGACCTGCTTATTCGCACCTTCCCTAGCAGTAGACCGTACGCATCGGTCACTTCCCATCCTTTAGTAGGTATTTTTTCAATACGTTCGCCGCGCGCACCCGCGCGTAGCCATAGCAACGGCGCAATGCGAACAAAGGCCAAGTTGTGGCTAACCGACTTCTCAGCTTCGTAGGTCAGAGTGAAAAACTCGGCATTTTCCTCAAAACCGTCAGACATTGGGAACTCGTCTGTAAACCTATAATTGACCTTAATCGGTTGTTCATTCGGCGTTTTGCCTGTGATAGCAGCTTGTACACGTGGTTTGGTGATATAATCACAGATCCCCCACTTTTCCCAATCAGGATCTCCAGGCCTTAAGCCCTGTTCGCGCAATTTTTTCTGTTCGTCGGCAGCGACTTCGTTGTTAGTGACGGAGATGCACTGGCGACGACCACCACCTCCGCCGCGACCGTGGCGGCGTCCGCACCCTGTTCGTGGTGATGTTCCTGGTGACAGCCTGCGTGGCGATGCTCTTCACTTTTGCAGCAGCCTGCATGGTGCTCACTGTGGCGGCTTTCGTGGTGATGTCCTTCACCCTTGCAGCAGCCTTCGTGTTGGTGCTCTGTATGTTTACAGCAACCTTCATGATGGTTTTGCATCATCGTCTCCTGATGTTATTTAGATATATCTAATTTATATCTAAAGTTTATCGACTTGCAAGTCTATAAAATAATTTTTGTTTAATTTAATGATTATTAATGGTTTTTATGGATTGCTGATAGCTGTTTAATCTCAAGCTGACTATATCAAAAAAGTGCTTGCAATCTTTTTGATTAGCAATCATTATCATTTAAAAATAAATTTAGATATATCGTATTATCTTCACGAAGGCGAAAAAATGACAAAAAACACCTCACGCTACCCACAGCGCGTGCGTAACGAACTACGTTTTCGCGAATTAACCGTGCTGCGCGTTGAGCGTATCGGCCAGGCGTTCCAGCGGATCGTGCTGGGGGGCGAGGCGCTGGATGGCTTTGTTTCACAAGGTTTTGACGACCACACCAAACTGTTTTTCCCGCAGGCGGGCAGCGTATTTACGCCGCCGGAAGTGACCGACGAAGGCATTAACTGGGGCGAGGGCGTGCGCCCGGCGACCCGCGACTACACGCCGCTGTACGATGCCGAACGCCACGAGCTGGCTTACGATTTTTATATCCACGATGGCGGTATTGCCAGCCGCTGGGCGCTGGAAGCCAACATCGGCGATAAGCTGGTGATCGGCGGGCCGCGCGGCTCGCTGGTGGTGCCGGAAGATTACGCCTGGCAGCTTTATGTCTGTGACGAGTCGGGCATGCCGGCGCTGCGCCGTCGCCTGCTGGGATTACGTCAGCTGCCGGTGACGCCGCAGGTGACGGCCATCGTCACCGTCGCGGATGCTTCGTATAAAGATTATCTGGCGGATCTCGACGGCTTTAATATCGAATGGGTGGTAGGCCACAACCCGGCGTTCGTCGCCGAGCGGCTGGCTCAGGTCAAGGTGCCGTCAGAAGATTATTTTATCTGGCTGACCGGAGAAGGCGGCGTGGTGAAATCGCTGCTGGCGCGCTTTGAGGAGCCGAGTATCGATCAGCAACTGGTGCGTTCGCAGGCGTACTGGCATAGCAAATAATCGGCAGTGTGGTAAACCCGGATGGCGGCGCGTTGCGCCTTCTCCGGGCTACCTTTCAATGGTGTTATGTCGCCCCGGTAAGCGCAGCGCCACCGGGTGAGGCTTAGCGTTCCGCCAGCGCCTTAAACACCATCGCCACCGCGTGGGCGCCGGGGTCCATATTGCCGAGCAGGCTCTCGCTATTGAGATAGGAGGCGCGTCCGGCGCCGGCTTTGCTCGACTGGCAGGTGCGATCCGCGCCGGCCTGCGCCGCGGCGAAAGCGGCCTGCAGATTATCCGGTTCGGCCAGCAGCGCCGCCAGCGCCGGCTGTAGAGCGTCAATCATCGTCCGGTCGCCCTCATCGGCGCCGCCGTAAAATTTCATCTGCCCCAGACCGGCGTTCAGCGCTTCCGCCATGCTGGCGCCTTGCTCCAGCTTCTGCCCGGCGGCGGTGAAGAAAATCGACATCAATACGCCGCTGGAGCCGCCCATCACCACCGTCAGGCGTTCGCCAATTAGCGCGAACAGCGTGGGTAAATCATTGAGCGGCAGTTGCTGGCGTTGCAATAGAGCGGCAATCTCACGCGCGCCAGCGGCGAAAGTGGAGCCGGTATCGCCGTCGCCCACTTTGGCGTCAAGCGCGTTGAGATGGGTTTCGAGGCCGGAGAGGGTGCTGGTCACCTGCGCCACGTAATCGCCCACCTGCGGGTTGGCCGATGGCGTAAAGGCGACGCGTGCGCTGGCGAGCGCGGACGGCATGATATTAACAGCCCGCGGCTGCACCGGCTTCTGCCAACTGGCGGTTTCGACATCCGACAGCAGCGCCTTTTCAATGCTCTCTTCCAGCACGATAGTGGTCAGCGAGAAGCCTTTCATATCCAGCGCCGTTACCAGCGAAGCCGGGCCAATCAACCAGTCAACGCGCGCATGGAGTGGGGTGTTGGCCAGCTCGCGGGTCAGAATCGCCATCTCGGCCACCGACACGCCGCCGAGATTATTGAGCATCACCGCCAGGCGGCCGGTTTCAGGTAGGGCGGCGGTCAGCTTCTCTACCATAATCTGCATGATTTCCGCGCTGTTATGGGTCGCGATCGTCGAGGCTCCCGGTTCGCCGTGGATGCCCATCCCCAGCTCGGCGTGGCCGGGCTGATGGCGCGGCGCGCTTTCCGCTTCCTGCGGCAGGTGACAGCTGGCCAGCGCCACCCCGATGCTGGCGGTATGGTTGGCGGCGTATTGCGCTTCACGCAGGACGGTGGCGAGGTTGAAGCCGCGCTCGGCGAAATAACCCGCCACCTTATGCACAAGAATAGTCCCGGCGATACCGCGCGGCTGTTTGTTATCCGGCAGCGAAATATCGTCGCCGACGATCAGCATCTCTACGTTATAGCCAAGACGGCGCGCTTTCTCCGCCGCGAGGCCGAAGTTAAGCCGATCGCCGGTGTAGTTTTTAACGATCAGCAGACAGCCCGCCTCGCCGGTCACCGCCTGAATCGCGGTGAGTACCGCATCGACGCTCGGCGAGGCGAACAGATCGCCGCAGACCGCGGCGGTCAGCATGCCTTTACCAATAAAGCCGACGTGCGCCGGTTCATGGCCGGAGCCGCCGCCGGAAATCACCGCCACGTTGTTTTTATTCAGATCGCGGCGTACCACTACACGGATCGCCGGGTCGCTCTCCAGGCGGGCGAGGTTGTTCCACGGGCTGGCAATAATGGTTCCCTCGATCACGTCGTTAACGAGGCTGGCGCGCTGGTTAAAAAAGAATTGAGACATAGTGGTTCCTGATCAGTAAGCGAAAACTCACCCTCCGGAGGCGGGCCCCCGGAGTGGTAACGGTCAAAGTGGATTTAGCGACGAATAAGACGTTGCAGACGCATATCGAGCGTGATGGCTTCGCCAGGCTGAATATCATTCAGCGCTTCGCCCTGCTGGCATAGCCAGGCGATCCCCGCCGCGCGGGCGATAATCGCGCCGTGGGCCTGTTCGCTGCCGTCGCGCAGGCACAGGCCGGTGACCTTGCTGGCATCCAGTTGGAGTACAGTCGAGGGATAAATATTGTCGGCGATAATAATCGTCGGCTCACTGGCGAATGGCAGCGTCTCCTTAATACCCTGCAGATGGCGCAGCGTGCGCTGCAGAATATCGTCGACATCGATATAACGGGCCTGCAGATAGGCGTCATCCAGCTGACGATACTGCTGGCTGAGCTCCATCAGCACTTGATGCCACGCCCATTCCGCCGAGCACTGTTCGGTGAGCAGGCGATCGTTGGCGGCATCAAACAGATCTTCATCGTCGAGCAAGGTGTGATGACCGGCGAAGATCGCCGCGATATCGGCGTTAAATTTGTGTTCCGCCAGCTCGGTGAGCGCATTGAGATCGGCCAGCGTCTGGTCGATCGCCTGGCGCAGGCGCTGCTGCTCGCGGGCGATGTCGGCGGCGGCGGGGAGCGCCGGTTGGATCGGCGCCTGCGGATAAATCATCGCGGCGCCTTCAACACGCGCAGGTATGGCGGGTTCCGCTGTCGGCTGCGCCTCCGGCGACTCGCCGAAGTTATCGGCGGCCAGCGCCTGAAACGCCGCCAGCGCCGCATCGGCGTCCGGACCGCGGGCCAGCAGGCGCAGCTTATCGTGGCGGCGCACCTGTAGCAGAGCGATTTGATTCAGACTGTCCGGGGTGACGCATTTGCCGTTTTTCTCCAGCACCAGGTCGGCGTTAAAACCCGCCAGCGCGGCGACCAGCTTTGATGCCGGACGCACGTGCAGGCCGTTGTGATTGTTAATAATGACTGAAACCGATTTAGCATCGCCGTCGTCAGCAAGCGTTGGGGCGGCGGCGTCAGGCGTGTGCGAAGGTAAACCCAGCTGAACCCGCTTGGCTTCCAGGGCGTTCATGGCATCGGCGATAACTTTGTCGATCCCGGCGCCGGAGGCGGCGCTGACGGTGGCCGCCAGCGTCCCTTCGACCAGCGGCGCGGCGCACAGCCGCACCTTTGCCGCCATCGCCGGATCGAGCAGATCGAGGGCGGTTTCGGCGCTGAGCAGGGCGCTGCCGATATCCATCATCACCAGAACATGGTCGGTATCGGCGACGGATTCGATCGCCTCCATGACTTTAATCGGATCGGTGCCGATCGGGCTGTCGGGATCGTCGATCCCGGCGGCGATCGCCAGCTTACAGCCATCGTTCATTAACATCTGCCGGGCCAGTTCTCCGACACCTTCGCCCAGCCGGGCGCTATGAGAAACAATAACCAGGTTTACCATCGCGATTTCCTTACTCTTTGGCGGCGGCAGCCAGCATCTGAACCATAAACAGCACCGAGGTCGCGCCGGGATCCTGATGCCCGATGCTGCGCTCGCCGAGATAGCTGGCGCGGCCTTTACGCGCCTGCATGGTGATGGTGGCGTGGGCGGCGCGCTCGGCCACTTCGCAGGCGGCATCCAGCGCGGCAGGGATAGACAGATGTTGCTCGCTGGAATGACGCAGGGATTCCACCACCGGCAGCCAGACGTCGCACATCGTCTTATCGCCCGGCTCCGCTTTACCACGGTTGACGACGCCGTCCGCGCCTTCGCGGATCATCTGATAAAGCTCGTCGAGGGTCAGGCTCTGATGCGCCTGGGTGACCTGGGCGGCGCGGATAAAGAAGGTGCCGAACAGCGGGCCGCTGGCGCCGCCGACGTTGGAAAGCAGCGTCATCCCGGTATTCTTGAGAATAAAACCGATGTCTTTATCGGCGATCGACGGCAGCTTTTCGACCACTTTGCTGAAGCCGCGATGCATATTGAGGCCGTGGTCGGCGTCGCCGATCTCTTTATCAAGGCCGGTGAGAAAATCGCTCTGTTTGGTGAAAATGTCGCCACAGCGGTACAGCCAGTCGACGATTTGCGTTCTGTTCAGTGACATGTCGTGCTCCTTATTTTCCCCAGTTCAGCGCTGGGGTATGGACCGGGGCGTCCCATAACGCCAGTGTGTCATCATCCGCTTTCAGCAGGGTGATGGAGAAACCCGCCATATCCAGCGAGGTGCAGTAGCTGCCGATGAGGTTGCGTTCAATCACAATGCCGGACGCTTCGCAGCGCTGGGCAAGGCGGTTGTAAACGCCGTACAGTTCGGAAAGCGGGGTGGCGCCGAGGTTATTGACCAGCGCGATAACCCGATCGCCGTTTTGCAGCGCGGTTTTGCTCTGTTTCACTTCCTGCCACGCTCCCTTGACGTTATCCCACTGGCGCAGCGTGCGGCTGTATGCGCCGTTTTCCAGCAGGGTATCGACCATCTCATCGACGGTTTGGTCGAGCGAGCTGAAGCGGCGGCGGTCGATACCCGGCTCGCCATGGATGCCGACGCCGAACTCCATCTCATCATCTTTCAGGGTAAAGGAGGGCTGTCCGGCGGCCGGTACGGTGCAGGCGCCCAGCGCGATGCCAATCGAGTGACCAAGGTTATTTAAACGGCGGCCCAGTTCAGCGCAGGCTTCCAGCGAGTCGCCGCGTTCGGCGGCGGCGCCGACCAGTTTTTCAATCAGCACGGTATTGGCGACGCCGCGGCGTCCGGCGGTATAGAGGCTGTCTTTTACCGCCACGTCGTCATCCACCACGACGGTGGTAACCTTAACGCCACTTTCGTGCAGCAGCTCGGTGGCGGTCTCAAAATTCAGGATGTCGCCGGTATAGTTTTTGATAATCAGCAGGACGCCTTCGCCGCCGTCAATCTGCATCGCGCATTCGAACATTTTGTCCGGCGTCGGCGAGGTGAAAATTTCCCCCGGACAGGCGCCGGAGAGCATGCCCTGGCCGATGTAGCCGCAGTGCATCGGTTCGTGTCCGCTGCCGCCGCCGGAGAGCAGCGCCACTTTGCCGGCGACCGGTGCATCAGCGCGGGTGACATAGACCGGGTCCTGGTGCAGCGTCAGTTCAGGATGCGCCTTCGCCAGGCCGATAAGCTGTTCACTCAGTACATCTTCCACACGGTTAATCAGTTTTTTCATTGTTTATGCTCCGTAGGGTAGGGGGAGGTCGCCTGTCTATAAGGGTAGCCCGGCGATGTAGTGATTCTGGCTGAGCGGGCGCAAAATAAAATGCCGTCAAAATTGGTTCCATAACGGAACGTAGAAAAGAATTTTTGTTCCTTTATGGAACATTAATTGCCGATAAACAGGAGAAATGCGAGCCAGCGCTAATAATTTGTCCGTTTTTTTCTGCTATCAGAAATGGGGCAAGGATGATTTTTTTCGCCATTGTGCCGCATTGAGGCGATTTTCTGCGTTAAAGAGGGGAGACGATAGCGGCTTTTTTGCCAAAATGATCCGATCGCGATCGCAATCCCATCGCTTTCTCAGTCACATTGTTTCAATGTGAAACGCATTATTTTTTTATCTGTTTCAGAACAGAACAAAAAAGGGAAAAATTTTTTTCGCCGCGGCTCGCCCTACAGTGGATGCATCGCTCCGGCAGCGTGGCTGTAAGCGCCATTGATATCAGGCGCCGCGGCATGACGGCCTGGGCTCACGTGTCAACATACGCACTTATTTGAGGGTGAAAGGAATGCTAAAAGTTATTCAATCTCCAGCCAAATATCTCCAGGGACCTGATGCCGCCATGCTGTTTGGCGAATACGCTAAAAACCTGGCCGACAGCTTTTTTGTTATCGCCGATGACTTCGTGATGAAGTTGGCGGGCGACAAAGTATTGAACGGCCTGCATAGCCACAATATTAGCTGCCATGCGGAACGGTTTAACGGCGAGTGCAGCCATGCGGAAATCAACCGCCTGATCGCCATTCTTAAGCAGCACGGCTGCCGCGGCGTGGTGGGTATCGGCGGCGGGAAAACCCTCGATACAGCGAAGGCGATCGGCTATTACCAGAAGCTGCCGGTGGTGGTGATCCCGACAATTGCCTCAACCGATGCGCCGACCAGCGCGCTGTCGGTTATCTACACCGAGGCGGGCGAGTTTGAAGAGTATCTGATCTACCCGAAAAACCCGGATATGGTGGTGATGGACACGGCGATTATCGCCAAAGCGCCGGTACGCTTGCTGGTGGCCGGGATGGGCGATGCGCTCTCCACCTGGTTTGAAGCCAAGGCCTGCTTCGATGCGCGAGCCACCAGCATGGCGGGCGGGCAGTCCACGGCGGCGGCCTTGAGCCTGGCGCGCCTGTGCTATGATACGCTGCTGGCGGAAGGCGAAAAAGCACGCCTGGCGGCTCAGGCTGGAGTGGTGACCGATGCGCTGGAGCGTATTGTCGAAGCCAACACCTATCTGAGCGGTATCGGTTTTGAGAGCAGCGGCCTGGCCGGCGCGCACGCGATTCACAACGGTTTCACCATCCTTGAAGAGTGCCACCATCTGTATCACGGCGAAAAAGTCGCTTTCGGCACCCTGGCGCAGCTGGTACTGCAAAATAGCCCGCTGGAAGAGATCGAAACCGTGATGGGCTTCTGTGAAAAAGTCGGCCTGCCGATCACCCTTGCCCAGATGGGCGTGAAAGAGGGTATCGAAAGCAAAATCCACGCGGTGGCGAAAGCCACCTGCGCGGAAGGCGAAACCATCCACAATATGCCGTTCCCGGTCACCGCGGATAGCGTCTACGCCGCCATCCTTACCGCGGACCTGCTTGGGCAGCAGTGGCTGGCGCGTTAAGTCTTTCACAAGGTTCTATGCCGCGGCGCATTGCGGCATCAACTCCTCCCTCCGGCAGCCGCTGCCGGAGGGTTTTGTCGTTTTAACTGTGTTAACTCCAGCGGAAAAGGGATATGACAGCTCAGACTCAGGGTGCGGAAAATGAAGTTTCAGCCGTTATCAGCCAGTCGTGGCATCGCTGCAGCAAATTTATGCAGCGTGAAACCTGGCAGGCGCCGCATCAGGCGCAGGGGCTGACCTTTGAATCGATCTGCCGTCGCAAATAAACCCAACGTGCGCGGGTTCGTGTCCTGAACCGCCGCCGGAGATCACCGCCACGTTATTTTTGTTAAGGTCGCGGCGAACCACGATGCGAATGGCCGGATCGCTCTCCAGACGCGCCAGGTTATTCCACGGGCTGGTGATAATTGTACCGTCGATCACGTCGCTAACGAGATGGGGGCGTTGATTAAAAAAGAATTGAGACATAACGGCTCCTCGAGGTTGAGTGTAAGACAAACCCCCGAATGCATGTTCATGGTGCGGAGGCGATAGAGAGATTCTGGCGAAGTCAGCATGGAAAAAAACAACACGAAAATGAGTTTCATTACGAAACGTGATTGCTGTTTTTTGTTCCGAAATGAAACTTAATTAGGCGAGAAATCATCACAATGCGAACTCGCTCGACTTTTTCCTCCTGCGATCAGAGCAGGCCACACGGCGCAGTCAGTCTTTTTTGCGGGGCTTTACCCAGGATGGCGCGTAATTGGGGAAATTTATCATCGTGTTTGTCGGTAATTTCGCGGTAACGGAACGGATCGAGATCGCAAATCTCATTATTTTTGTGGTTAAGCGTTCCAATATGAAACGCATGTCATTTTTATCTGTTCCATATCAGAACAAAATGACGAAAGATTTTTTTGTACACGCCTCGCCATACAGTTATTACATCGCTCCGGTACGTCCGCTTTCGCCGTCAACATCAGGCTAAACGGGTTAACGCCAGGGCTCACCATGTAAAAACATGTACTTATTTGAGGATGAAAGGAATGCTAAAAGTTATTCAATCTCCAGCCAAATATCTCCAGGGTCCTGACGCTTCTACCTTATTTGGTCAATACGCTAAAAATCTGGCGGACAGCTTTTTCGTGATTGCGGACGACTTCGTCATGAAGCTGGCGGGAGAAAAGGTACTCAATGGCCTGCACAGCCATGACATTAGCTGCCACGCGGAACGCTTCAACGGTGAATGCAGCCATGTTGAAATTAATCGCCTGATTGCCATTCTGAAAAAACACGGTTGCCGCGGCGTGGTTGGGATTGGCGGTGGGAAAACGTTAGATACCGCCAAAGCAATTGGTTATTACCAGAAGCTGCCGGTAGTGGTGATCCCGACCATCGCCTCAACCGATGCGCCAACCAGCGCGCTGTCCGTTATCTATACCGAAGCGGGTGAGTTTGAAGAGTATCTGATCTACCCGAAAAACCCGGATATGGTGGTGATGGATACCGCAATTATTGCCAAAGCGCCGGTACGTCTGCTGGTGGCCGGGATGGGCGATGCGCTCTCGACCTGGTTTGAAGCGAAAGCCTGTTATGACGCTCGGGCGACCAGCATGGCGGGCGGGCAGTCCACCGTGGCGGCGCTGAGCCTGGCGCGCCTGTGCTATGATACCCTGCTGGCGGAAGGCGAAAAGGCACGCTTAGCCGCCCAGGCTGGCGTGGTGACCGATGCGCTGGAACGTATTGTCGAAGCCAACACCTACCTCAGCGGTATCGGCTTTGAAAGCAGCGGCCTTGCGGGGGCACATGCCATCCATAACGGCTTTACGATTCTGGAAGAGTGCCACCATCTGTACCACGGTGAAAAAGTCGCCTTTGGTACGCTGGCGCAGCTGGTGCTGCAGAACAGCCCGATGGAAGAGATCGAAACCGTGCTGAATTTCTGTCAGAAAGTGGGCCTGCCGGTAACGTTAGCGGAAATGGGTGTGAAAGACGACATTGACGGCAAGATTATGGCCGTGGCTAAAGCCACCTGCGCAGAAGGTGAAACTATTCACAATATGCCGTTCCCGGTGACGCCTGAAAGCGTACATGCCGCTATTTTGACGGCAGACCTGCTGGGACAGCAGTGGCTGGCGCGTTAATCGGGCACAGGTAAATTTACCCAGCATCTTCTCCCCCTCTGACAGTCTCTGCCGGAGGGGTTGTCTATGGCAAAACAGCGGAAAGGGATATGACGGCGCACACGCATAGCATCGGGCAGGAAGTCTCTTCGGTTCTCGCCCAGTCCTGGCATCGTTGCAGCAAGTTTATGCAGCGGGAAACCTGGCAGGCGCCGCATCAGGCGCAAGGGCTGACCTTTGAGTCGATTTGTCGTCGCAAGACGGCGCTGCTGACGATTGCGCAGGCCGCGCTGGAAGATGCCTGGGAGTTTATGGACGGTCGTCCGTGCGCACTGCTGATTCTGGATGAATCAGCCTGTATTCTCAGCCGTTGCGGCGATCCGCAGACGATAGAACAGCTGGCGGAGCTTGGATTTCGCGACGGCAGCTATTGCGCGGAAAGCATTATCGGCAGTTGTGCGCTGTCGCTGGCGACGATGCCGGGGCAGCCGACAAAAACCTCTGGCGCTCAGCACTTTAAACAGGCGTTGCATCCGTGGTCGTTCTGCTCGACGCCGGTGTTCGATAACCATGGGCATCTGTTTGGCTCCATCTCATTGTGCTGTCTGGTAGAACATGAGTCCGTTTCTGATTTATCCCTGACGCTGGCGATTGCCAGAGAAGTCGGCAATTCATTGCTGACCGACAGCCTGCTGGCAGAATCCAACCGCCATCTGAACCAGATGTACGGGCTGCTGGAGAGCATGGATGATGGCGTGATGGCCTGGAATGAGCAGGGGGTGTTGCAGTTCCTCAATGCGCGCGCGGCGCTGCTTTTGCATCTCGACGCGCAGGCCAGCCAGGGCAAAAACATTCACGACCTGCTCAATATGCCCATGCTGCTGCGTCGGGCAATTAAACATGCCCGCGGTCTGAATCACGTCGAAGTCACTTTTGAAAGCCAGCACCAGTTTGTTGATGCTGTTATCACCCTGAAGCCGATTGTTGAGGAGCAGGGCAACAGCTTTATCCTGCTGCTGCACCCGGTGGAGCAAATGCGTCAGCTGATGACCAGCCAGCTTGGTAAGGTGAGCCACACCTTTGAGCAGATGTCGACGGACGATCCGGAAACCCGACGCTTGATCCATTTTGGTCGCCAGGCGGCAAGGGGGAGTTTCCCGATCCTGCTGTGTGGGGAAGAGGGCGTAGGGAAAGAGCTGCTGAGCCAGGCCATTCACAATGAAAGCGAACGCGCCAGCGGACCGTATATTGCCGTGAACTGTCAGCTGTATGCCAACAGCGTGCTGGGGCAGGATTTTATGGGCAGTGCGCCTACCGATGATGAAAATGGTCGGTTGAGCCGCCTTGAGCTGGCGAACGGCGGCACGCTGTTTCTGGAGAAAATTGAATATCTGGCACCGGAGCTGCAATCCGCGCTGTTACAGGTGATTAAGCAGGGAGTATTAACCCGTCTTGATGCCCGTCGGCTGATTCCGGTGGATGTGAAAGTGATCGCCACCACTACGGTTGATCTCGCTAATCTGGTGGAGCAAAACCGCTTTAGCCGCCAACTGTATTACGCGCTGCACTCTTTTGAGATTGTTATCCCGCCGCTACGGGCGCGGCGTAACAGTATTCCCTCGCTGATTTATACGCGACTGAATAGCCTGAAAAAACGCTTCTCATCCAGCCTGAAGATCGACGACGACGCGCTGGCACAACTGGTGGCTTATTCGTGGCCGGGCAATGATTTCGAGCTGAACAGCATTATCGAAAACATCGCTATCAGTAGCGATAACGGGCATATCCGGCTGAGTAATTTACCTGATTATCTGTTTGCCGAGCGTCCCGGTCTGGAGACCGCGTCTTCCCTGCTGCCAGCCAGCCTGACGTTTACCGCTATCGAAAAAGAGGCGATTATCCATGCCGCCCGTGTCACCAGTGGGCGAGTACAGGAGATGTCGCAACTGCTGAATATTGGTCGCACCACCTTGTGGCGTAAGATGAAGCAGTACGACATCGACGCCAGCCAGTTTAAGCGCAAACATCTGGAGTAGTTTCTTCGATTCTGGCCATGGAGAACAGCGCATCCGACAGCCGGTTGATATAACGCCTGGGTTCATCGCGTAACGTCAGCTTTTTGTCCATCGCGATGAGGATCCGCTCCAGCCGCCGTGCCAGGGTGCGCGCCACGTGTAGTTGTGCCGATGCCAGATTTTTCCCCGGAATGACAAATTCTTTCAGGGGGCCGCTCTGCGCCATATTGCGATCAATAAGTTGCTCCAGCGCCTGAATATCCTCGGCGTTAATCGTCTGCGTTAAGC
Source organism: Kosakonia radicincitans DSM 16656 (assembly GCF_000280495.2). Lineage (NCBI taxonomy): Bacteria > Pseudomonadati > Pseudomonadota > Gammaproteobacteria > Enterobacterales > Enterobacteriaceae > Kosakonia > Kosakonia radicincitans. The sequence continues at coordinate 119,898 of NZ_CP018017.1, read as the reverse complement.
GGGCGAGACCTTTCTCATCGCTGGCGAGTTCCGCCCCCAGCACAAACAGCATCTTCTGGATGGCATGCAGATCCTGGCGTAATTCTGCCTGGCGCGAGCTGGCATAGCAGACGCCAAGCTGGGAAATCAGTTCATCCACCGTACCATAGGCGTTAACGCGGATGTCGTCTTTGTCGATACGGCTGCCGCCAAATAGCGCGGTCGTGCCTTTATCACCGGTTCGGGTATAGATGCGATACATTTATTTTATCTCGCTGAAGGGAAGCACTTTGACCAGTTGGCCCGCATTGGCGCCGAGCGTGCGGATGCTGGCTATCCCAGCGGCGATATGCCCGCAGACCAGCGCCCGATCCTCGGGTAGCTGGGCGTGGGTTAGGGCAATATCACCACTGGCGCTGAGGCCGAGACCCACGCGTAGCGTTGAGCTTTTAGCCGCCAGCTTGCTGAGGGCCAGCGCGCAGTCATGCTCGTCGCAACAGATTGTCCGGCAAGGGACGCCTTGCTCTTCCAGCCCCCAGCATAGTTCATCAAGCACGCGCGTATCCTGCCAGCGTGAGTGATAAAACAGATGTACGCCCGGTGATGAAAGTGACATTGCGCCCCCTTATTGATCAGAATGCCTGACGGAAGATCCCGGCAATTTCTTTCTCGTTACCTTTACGCGGGTTGGAGAAGGCATTGCCGTCTTTCAGCGCCATTTCCGCCATATACGGGAAATCGGCTTCTTTGACGCCCAGCTCGCGCAGATGCTGCGGAATACCGATATCGGCTGACAGGCGAGCGATGGCGCGAATCGCCAGCTCGGCAGCATCCATGGTGGACAGACCGTCAGTGTTCTCACCCATAAACTCCGCGATGTCGGCAAATTTCTCCGGATTAGCGATCAGGTTATAGCGCGCCACGTGCGGCAGCAGGACGGCATTTGCTACGCCGTGCGGCATGTCGTACAGACCGCCAAGCTGATGCGCCATCGCGTGAACGTAGCCAAGGTTGGCGTTGTTGAAGGCCATACCCGCCAGCAAAGAGGCATAGGCCATATTCTCGCGAGCTTTCAGGTTGCTGCCCAGTGCTACGGCCTGGCGTAAGTTGCGGGCGATCAGACGAATTGCCTGGATAGCGGCGGCGTCGGTAACCGGGTTGGCATCTTTTGAAATATAGGCCTCAACGGCGTGGGTCAGGGCGTCCATTCCTGTTGCCGCAGTCAGTGGCGCAGGTTTGCCGAGCATCAGCAGTGGGTCATTAATGGAAACCGACGGCAGGTTGCGCCAACTGACAATCACAAACTTCACTTTGGTTTTGGTATTGGTCAGCACGCAGTGACGGGTGACTTCGCTGGCGGTACCGGCGGTGGTATTCACCGCGACGATCGGCGGCAGCGGATTGGTCAGGGTTTCAATCCCGGCATAGCTATAGAGATCGCCTTCGTGCGTCGCCGCGATACCGATGCCTTTACCGCAGTCATGCGGGCTACCACCGCCGACGGTAACGATGATATCGCATTGCTCTTTACGAAAAACGTCCAGGCCGTCGCGCACGTTGGTGTCTTTAGGGTTTGGCTCGACGCCGTCAAACACCACCACGTCAATACCGGCTTCACGCAGATGTTCGAGGGTTTTATCAACCGCGCCGTCCTTAATGGCTCGCAGACCTTTATCAGTCACCAGCAGCGCTTTTTTACCGCCCAACAGTTTGCAGCGTTCGCCCACGACGGAAATAGCATTCGGGCCAAAAAAGTTCACATTTGGCACCAGGTAATCAAACATACGATAGCTCATAATTTACCTTCTTAGATTTAAATTATAATTCAGAGAAACAATTCAGTGCGGTTTGCGCTAATAACATGTCTTGTTCGACAGTACCGCCACTTACGCCGACAGCACCGATTAATTTATCGTTTAACATGACAGGTAAGCCGCCACCAAAAATAACGATCCGCTGTTGATTCGTTAGCTGTAAACCATATAGTGACGCACCCGGTTGTACCGCGTCGGTAATTTCATGGGTCCCCTGCCGCAGACAGCAGGCGGTATACGCTTTATTAAGAGAAATATCACAGCTGGTGACGAACGCGTCGTCCATGCGTTGCATCAGCAGCGTGTTGCCGCCGCGATCCACCACGGAAAAGACCACCGGCACGTTGATCTCAAGCGCTTTAGCCTCGACGGCCTGCGCCATTTTTTTCGCCGCCGCCAGCGTAATGGTGGCGATTGGTTGGCTCTTATTCACAGTCTCTCCTGAAAATGTTGTAGGGCTGATGTCACGAAAATATCGCGATACAGCTATTTTTTATCATTGGGTTTGGCTTTATTTTCTCGCCGCGCGTTATTAAGTCAATAGGGTGAAAATTTAAAAAGTATTAATTTAATTTTGTGTATTAGTGTTTATTGATAATGATCATTTAACTTCGTCACAATTCGCTACGAATATTCCTGAGAACCGTTTCAATATGGAACGATGAATTTTTATTACGTGCCAAATTGGAACGAAATTAATTTTATTTTTTTATTGCTGTGCTCATTTAGAGTTCGGCCATTGCTGATGAAAGGCGAATGCCGGGAGGTGTGTCCCCGGCAATACGGCCCGGCGTCCCTATTTTTTATCTTTTGAGTCCATAAACTATGAGAAGATCAAAACGATTCGAAGTGCTTGCGAAGCGCCCTGTAAATCAGGATGGGCTGATTGGCGAATGGCCTGAAGAGGGACTGATCGCCATGGAAAGCCCCTACGATCCGGCTTCGTCGGTGAAGGTAGAGAATGGTCGTATTGTTGAGCTGGACGGCAAGAGCCGCGCCGAGTTCGACATGATTGACCGTTTTATTGCCGACTACGCGATTAACGTGGCTGAAACTGAACGGGCAATGCGGCTCGACGCGCTGGAGATCGCCAGAATGCTGGTGGATATCCACGTCAGCCGGGAAGAGATTGTTGCTATTACCACCGCTATCACCCCGGCGAAAGCGGTGGAGGTGATGGCGCAAATGAACGTGGTGGAAATGATGATGGCGCTGCAAAAAATGCGCGCCAGACGCACGCCGTCCAACCAGTGCCATGTCACCAACCTGAAAGACAACCCGGTACAGATTGCCGCCGATGCGGCTGAAGCGGGGATCCGTGGTTTTTCAGAACAGGAAACGACGGTCGGGATCGCCCGCTATGCGCCGTTTAACGCCCTGGCGCTGCTGGTCGGTTCCCAGTGCGGTCGCCCCGGCGTGCTGACGCAATGTTCCGTTGAGGAGGCGACTGAGCTGGAGCTGGGGATGCGCGGGTTAACCAGCTACGCCGAAACCGTGTCGGTATACGGTACAGAGTCTGTGTTTACCGACGGCGATGATACGCCGTGGTCCAAAGCGTTTCTCGCCTCGGCCTATGCGTCTCGCGGACTGAAAATGCGTTACACCTCTGGCACCGGTTCGGAAGCGCTGATGGGCTATTCCGAGAGTAAATCGATGCTCTATCTGGAGTCGCGCTGCATCTTTATCACCAAAGGCGCGGGCGTACAGGGGCTGCAAAACGGTGCGGTCAGCTGTATTGGCATGACCGGCGCGGTGCCGTCGGGGATCCGCGCGGTGCTGGCGGAAAACCTGATTGCCTCAATGCTCGACCTTGAAGTGGCCTCCGCCAATGACCAGACCTTTTCCCACTCTGATATTCGCCGTACCGCCCGTACCCTGATGCAAATGCTTCCCGGCACCGACTTTATCTTCTCCGGCTATAGCGCCGTACCGAACTACGACAACATGTTTGCCGGGTCGAACTTCGACGCGGAAGACTTCGATGATTACAACATTCTGCAACGCGATCTGATGGTTGATGGTGGTCTGCGTCCTGTAACCGAAGAAGAAACCATCGCCATCCGCAACAAGGCGGCACGCGCCATTCAGGCAGTGTTCCGCGAACTGGGCCTGCCGCTGATTAGCGATGAAGAAGTCGAAGCTGCTACTTATGCTCACGGCAGCAAAGATATGCCCGCGCGCAATGTGGTGGAAGATCTGGCCGCCGTGGAAGAGATGATGAAGCGCAATATCACCGGGCTGGATATCGTCGGCGCACTAAGCCGTAGCGGTTTCGAAGATATCGCCAGTAACATCCTCAATATGCTGAGACAGCGTGTTACCGGTGATTACCTGCAAACGTCGGCTATTCTGGATCGCCAGTTCGACGTCGTCAGCGCCGTCAACGACATCAATGATTATCAGGGACCTGGTACCGGCTATCGCATCAGTGCCGAACGCTGGGCGGAAATTAAAAATATTGCGGGCGTGGTTCAGCCCGGCTCGATCGAATAAGGCGGTACACAGTGGAATGCACAACTGAACGTAAGCCGGTTTTCATCTTACAGGTGAGCGAAGGCGAGGCGGCTAAAGCGGACGAACGCGTGGATGAAGTCGTGATAGGCGTCGGCCCGGCCTTTGATAAGTATCAGCATAAAACCTTGATTGATATGCCGCACAACGCGATTTTGAAAGAGCTGGTTGCTGGCATCGAAGAAGAGGGGCTGCATGCGCGAGTAGTGAGGATCCTGCGCACCTCAGATGTTTCTTTTATGGCATGGGATGCGGCAAATCTCAGCGGCTCAGGCATTGGGATTGGTATCCAGTCGAAAGGAACCACGGTGATTCATCAGCGCGATCTGCTGCCGCTAAGTAACCTGGAACTGTTTTCTCAGGCTCCGCTGCTGACGCTGGAAACCTATCGTCAGATTGGTAAAAACGCCGCACGCTATGCACGCAAAGAGTCGCCTTCGCCGGTGCCAGTGGTCAATGACCAGATGGTGCGCCCTAAATTTATGGCCAAGGCCGCGCTGTTTCACATCAAAGAAACCAAACACGTGGTGCAGGATGCTGCGCCTGTCACGTTGCATATTGCACTGGTAAGGGAATGACCATGAACGACAACATCATGACCGCGCAGGATTACCCATTAGCCACCCGCTGCCCGGAGAAAATCCGGACGCCTGGCGGCAAGCCGCTAACCGACATTACCCTTGAGAATGTGCTGGCGGGCCGCGTAGGGCCGCAGGATGTGCGTATTTCTCAGCAAACGCTGGAGTACCAGGCGCAGATTGCCGAGCAGATGCAGCGTCATGCCGTGGCGCGCAATTTTCGTCGTGCGGCAGAACTGATTGCGATCCCGGATGCCCGCATTCTGGAGATCTACAACGCACTGAGGCCGTTTCGTTCTTCGTTCGCCGAGTTGCAGGCCATTGCCGATGAACTGGAACACACCTGGCACGCCACGGTGAACGCCGGGTTTGTCCGCGAGTCGGCAGAGGTATACCAGCAGAGAAATAAGCTGCGTAAAGGCAGTCAGTGACGGAGGCAGCATGCCGTTAATTGCAGGGATCGATATCGGCAACGCCACCACTGAAGTGGCGTTGGCGCAGGATGGCCGGTTTATCGGCAGCGGGATTGTCGCCACGACCGGGATGAAAGGCACGCGGGAGAATATCGCCGGGGTGGTCGCGTCCCTGCAGCAGGCGCTGGATAAAACGCCGTGGTCGCTGCAGGACGTGGCAAAAATCTGCATCAACGAGGCCGCACCGGTGATTGGCGATGTGGCGATGGAAACCATCACTGAAACCATCATTACCGAATCAACGATGATTGGTCATAACCCGCAAACGCCCGGCGGCGTTGGCGTGGGCATGGGAACCACCATCGCCGTGGAGAAGTTGGCGGCGTTGAGCGAGGATCGATTTGCCCAGGGCTGGATACCGTTGGTGGGTGAGGAGATGGATTTCCTTGAGGCGGTTTGGTTTATCAATGAAGCGCTGGATCGCGGCGTCAACGTGGTGGCGGCCATCCTGAAAAAAGATGATGGCGTGCTGGTGAATAATCGCCTGCATCGGCCAATACCGGTGGTTGATGAAGTCACTCTACTGGAGAAGGTGCCGGAAGGCGTGCTGGCGGCGGTGGAAGTGGCGGCCCCGGGACAGGTGGTGCGGGTGCTGTCGAATCCTTACGGTATCGCAACCTTCTTTGCCCTGACCCCTGAGGAAACACAAACTATTGTCCCCATCGCCAGAGCGCTGATTGGCAACCGTTCCGCTGTGGTGCTGAAAACCCCGCAGGGAGATGTGCGATCAAGAGTGATCCCGGCGGGTAAGATCTTTATCCGTGGTGAAAAGCGTGGCGGTGAAGCCGACGTAGCGCAAGGCGCGCAGGCCATTATGCAGGCGATGAGCGCCTGCGCGCCCGTGTGTGATATTCGTGGTGAAGCAGGCACGCACGCAGGCGGCATGCTGGAGCGGGTGCGAAAGGTAATGGCGTCCCTGACCGGCCATGAGATGAGCGCGATATACATCCAGGATCTGCTGGCGGTGGATACGTTTATTCCGCGCAAGGTGCAGGGCGGGATGGCCGGCGAGTGCGCCATGGAAAATGCCGTCGGGATGGCGGCGATGGTGAAAGCGGACCGTCTGCAAATGCAGGTTATCGCCCGCGAACTGAGCGCCCGACTGCAGACCGAGGTGGTGGTGGGCGGCGTGGAGGCCAACATGGCCATCGCCGGGGCGTTAACCACTCCCGGCTGTGCGGCGCCGCTGGCGATCCTCGATCTCGGCGCCGGCTCGACGGATGCGGCGATCGTCAACGCGGAGGGGCAGATAACGGCGGTCCATCTCGCCGGGGCGGGGAATATGGTCAGCCTGTTGATTAAAACCGAGCTGGGCCTCGAGGATCTTTCGCTGGCGGAAGCGATAAAAAAATACCCGCTGGCCAAAGTGGAAAGCCTGTTCAGTATTCGTCACGAGAATGGCGCGGTGGAGTTCTTTCGGGAAGCCCTCAGCCCGGCGGTGTTCGCCAAAGTGGTGTACATCAAGGAGGGCGAACTGGTGCCGATCGATAACGCCAGCCCGCTGGAAAAAATTCGTCTCGTGCGCCGGCAGGCGAAAGAGAAAGTGTTTGTCACCAACTGCCTGCGCGCGCTGCGCCAGGTCTCACCCGGCGGTTCCATTCGCGATATCGCCTTTGTGGTGCTGGTGGGCGGCTCATCGCTGGACTTTGAGATCCCGCAGCTTATCACGGAAGCCTTGTCGCACTATGGCGTAGTCGCCGGGCAGGGCAATATTCGGGGAACAGAAGGGCCGCGCAATGCGGTCGCCACCGGGCTGCTACTGGCCGGTCAGGCGAATTAAACGGGCGCTCGCGCCAGCCTCTCTCTTTAACGTGCTATTTCAGGATGCCGATAATGAACCAGACTTCTACCTTAACCGGGCAGTGCGTGGCCGAGTTTCTTGGCACCGGATTGCTCATTTTCTTCGGCGCGGGCTGCGTCGCTGCGCTGCGGGTCGCCGGGGCCAGCTTTGGTCAGTGGGAGATCAGTATTATCTGGGGCCTTGGCGTCGCCATGGCCATCTACCTGACGGCCGGTGTCTCCGGCGCGCACCTTAATCCGGCGGTGACCATTGCCCTGTGGCTGTTCGCCTGTTTTGAACGCCGCAAGGTGCTGCCGTTTATTGTTGCCCAGACGGCCGGGGCCTTCTGCGCCGCCGCGCTGGTGTATGGGCTCTATCGCCAGCTGTTTCTCGATCTTGAACAGAGTCAGCATATCGTGCGCGGCACTGCCGCCAGCCTTAACCTGGCCGGGGTCTTTTCCACGTACCCGCATCCACATATCACTTTTATACAAGCGTTTGCCGTTGAGACCACCATCACGGCAATCCTGATGGCGATGATCATGGCCCTGACCGACGACGGCAACGGAATTCCGCGCGGGCCGCTGGCGCCGTTGCTGATTGGCTTGCTGATCGCCGTGATCGGCGCGTCGATGGGGCCGCTAACCGGCTTTGCGCTGAATCCGGCGCGCGACTTCGGCCCAAAACTGTTTACCAGTCTGGCCGGGTGGGGCTCGATCGCCTTTACCGGTGTGCTGGCGATCCCTTACTTTCTGGTGCCGCTGCTGGCGCCGGTGGTGGGGGCGATTATCGGGGCGTTTTTGTATCGCAAGCTTATCGGCCGCTTTCTGCCGTGCGAATGCGGTATCGATGAGTAAAGCGGGACCCGCCGCAGCGCGGCGGGTTTCCCCGGCCTGATGCCGGGGGGGTTATTTTTTGATGACCGCGCTGAGATCGCCAAGTTTAGCGGCGGGGTTCTTGTGGCACTCCTGCAGCATTTTCGGTACCGAAACGGTCTCGACTTCATGCCAGTCAACATAGTCGCCGCCGCTAAAGTCGGTGTTGCGATTCACTACCCAGAAGGCCACCGGGGTCATGCTTTTTGGGTTCATATCCATAAATTCCTGACAGGTCATATTCTGCGGCGTGGTTTCCTCAACCGCGAACGCCGGGCTGGTCATCAGACAGAATGTGGTAGCCGCCACGGTCAATACGAGTGCTTTAGGGAAGGTGCGAACAAGTCCCTGATATGAGATCATGTTTGTCATCTGGAGCCATGGAACAGGGTTCATTATGAGGCGATTGATTGAGCCAGAACTGGCAGAAAAGGCCGTACTGAAAATGGATGCCAATGGCTTTGAAGAATGCCTGTCTTTGTGCCAAAAGCTGCGTTCCGCATATGAACGTAGGGATGTTTATCTGGCGCACCAGCTAAACCTCACTCTGCGGCTGAAGCTTTACATATACGCCGGTCTGCCTGAGTTTTTCAAAATTGTAACCCAACTGTGGATTAACCTGTGGCCAACTCTGAGTTACACGTTCGAATCTGACTCGGAGGATAAATGGCCAATATTTTTCTCGTCGCTTGAACTCGCTCTTTCAAACAGGGATGCAGGGGCAGCAGCAGATGCCATTAGAGAGTCACTGGATAAGGGGTTGCGGATCTATCTCAGCTTGTTAACCGAGCAAGGTGAGTAAACCGGCTACTAGTAGCCGGTTCGGATTCAACGTTTGAGGGTTTGCATCATCAGGGAGGGTTTAGGAATTGGTTCTTTCTGCTCAGCAGGCTTATCCGAATCAATGATGGTTGTTGCTCGGATACCTGTGGCCTGGGTTTCCACTGGTGAAGAATTCCGTTCAACGGCAATGCCCAGCGTTTGCGACAGAATGTTGCTCAGCGTTTCGGCATTAAACGATGTCGTGGTTTGTGCGGCCAGCAAATTTATTAACCGAGGGTCGAGCTCATGCAAGGCAGACGCAATTACCAGTGCCTTACGGTAAAATTCCCCCCGGGATCGGCGGGGTAAGCGCTCCATAATATCAAGAGCTTTACCGTCTTCTGGATTATTGCCGGGGCGGAGCCAGACGAGTAAACGTTTATCTTCTTCCATCACATAACCTCGTTTAGACGCTTGCCATTGCTTTGACGAGCGCGAGCTGCGCGTCAGGCGCTTTGATGACATCCAGCTTAGGGAATAGTTCGACAATATGAGAATGGATGAGCTCAGCACCGCCCCCGGCCAGTATGATTTTGTGGACGCTGTTCTGACGACGTATATCAGCTGCAACAGCTTCGGCCAGATTTTTCGACTCAGAATCGATAACGTCAATGATGGCATCAATTTTAGAGTGATCATTGACCGCAGAAGCAATCAACGCTCTATCATGACGGTTTTTAATGATGATATCCGCAATGGCATAACTACTTGGAGACTGGGCATCCTGGAGCGCAGCCATAACAGCTTTTGTCACTCGTGAAACGCCAACATCGCTGTTGCCAAAGATATCAGATATGCCCTCCATTGCCCCCTGAATGATGGCCAGGTCTAGGGTTGTTCCCCCCAGATCGACAACCAGGGTTCGTGTAAGCTGCGTGGTTGTTTTAGGATCAATCAGATATTCAGCCGCAGGTACTGATTCAGGCATTACGTTAACTTTTACAACATGAAAAGTTTCGCCATTATTCAGGGTTATTGGGCCCATAACGTTGGCCTTTTTCTTTTCAATATTAGCTTCGTTCAACTGCGCATCGCTCGTGAAGAACATGGCCACCGGCAGTGTCACTGTAAGTTCAACATCCTGTGGCTCAAGACCGGAAGTCAAAAGGGCATGATGAATTGCTACGCGACTTACAGCGTCGAACTGGAAAGAGGTATGCGTTGTTGTAATTGCAGATGTTGAACCAATGTCGTGAGTAAATTTCCGCCCATCAATGAGATAGTTGTAGATAGTTTTACCACCAAATGCGAGTGGAGTAGCCCAGCCTTCGCGGAAGGCGTTCTGCGAAACATGAGTTTTGATTTCACCATTCTCAATCCAGGCAAGTTTTACGTTCGTTGAGCCGTCATCACAAGCGATGTTCATCATGGTATATACCTCATTAAAATGTTCAAAAGTATCAAAAATCTCTGCCATTTTAGATAGTAAGCCATCCTGAAGCAAGGAATGCGCACCTGTAGCGCACGTTTAATGTCCACAAAATGACTATGAAAAGTGAATTACGAGTGAGTAAAACAGGAACGATTCTATCGGATTGAAATCTGGCGGGGTAAACGAGAAAGAGGGATGTATACGTACATGCAGAGGTCGGTAGCCCTGGAACACCAACGGAAAAAGTAACAAACCACCCGAAAAATGAACCAGTGCCACCAGACTAAATTGTGACAATCGATAGCCAATACTGCAAGAGAACCTAAGAATAAAAGGTATCGCTATATGACAGCTCAGTCGGTAAAATCGAGGAAACCATGTCGGATCACCATTGTAGTTTCTGGTTAGTTCAATAATGAGGTATCCCCAATGACATCCATTCTGCTTACTTCTGATTCTGTTGATGGGTACACTTTTTGTATTTCTACTGATGGTAATGGATGTAAGCTGTCAGTCAGGCCAGAATACCGGCGCAATGGCACACAAACTTATGATGGCTGGTTTCCCAGATACTACTCAAAGCCTCAGTATGCTAAAGCAGCGTTAACAAGGTTCCTTGGAGAATCTGTTAACTGGTCACCACGGACGGGGCTCAGTTAGTCACAGGATACGTAACAGCCTGAGTCCGAGGATACCAACAAGTCAAGAGAACCCCCTGATAAACCCTTAACAATCAACACCTTACCTTGGTGCGCTTAATGAACCTTATGTTGAATTATGGTTAAGTAGTCGATTTTATGGTTGGAAGTGCCTGTTTGCAGTAAAATGCAGTTCATTACCTTTAACCACTGGAACTAGACATGGCTAATGAAGATCTCCCCTCTGGGTGCAAACGCTGTAAAGGATGCAATCAGGTTAAACCCTTCGAAGAATTCGGTAAGGAACTTAAGGGTAAGTTTGGCCTTAAAAGTAAATGCAAGTTGTGCATTAGCGATAAAAACAGAAATTATGCTGCCGGTTCCGGTGCAGGTGTAAAACTCCAAAACAATAAAAAATACCAGACCGAGCATAAGAGTGAACTGGCAGAAAAGATGAGAGTAAGACGGGCAAAGAAAAAATTTGGAGATAACTATGAAGCATATCTAGCATCTTTAGAAAGGATTAAAAACCTCTGATAATTACATAACAACCTTAGCCAATAAGACACAAAGATTATGTATTGTTGCTTTTATTTCAAAGCATCAACTTTATTGAAAAGTTACGCTATACACTGTGCAATTTATTATGCTGATTTAATTTGGTGATTATATGAGTTGTCATGACAGAGACATCAATAAGATCCTTCAATCATTCACTCACTTAATGGTTGAAGCAAAAAAAAGCATCTTTCATTCAAAATCAATGAAGGTTCAAGGTCTTCAGTTAGTAGATGAGTTATACATCCGTGCCCGGACGGGAAAAATGTCATACCTCGGTTCGTCGGTACTGGTAGTCGCAACCATTTCAGTGAAGACCCCAGGCAAAGGATTTTTCAGACAGTTACTCTCGAAATTAAAAGAAGCAGCTGAGACAAATAACTACATCTTAAAGGTTGAGAATGTCATCAGCACCGAACTTAGGGAGTTTCTTATCAGAGAGGGTTTTTCATTTCCTGGTGAACGGTGGATGTGCGGTTCCGGCTACTGGGCTCCATCATCACTTAGGCTTAATGACCAATTAAGCACCCTCCCCGTCTAATATGAGGCCGTAAATGTTCATAACCCCTGAAGTTGCTTATGTCTGCGAGCTGTTACATAAATATGATGTACTTCCACTCGAATGTGATGGTCATACTATGGTTGTAAGTTGCCTGCTAGATAGATTCTGTATACCGCACCAGCGCATCGTTGGAGAAGTAACGTTGGCTGGAACTGGCCAGATAATTCGACCTCATCTGTGGATAGAGTATGACGAATACATAATAGATTACCGCCTCCGCATGTGGGCAAGGAAAACCGAAGATAATGTTAGTCTAGTGCCTCATGGCATCTTTATCGAAGATAAAAGTCAGGCAATTTACACTGCTCAAAGAATTGCAAATAAAGCCATGATATCAGACTCGATAATTGATTTTATGACAGATGGGTTATGGACTAAGATTCTCCTAGAAATCCCTGGTAAAAAAAGAATTACATAAAGCAGGAGGATTAAGTTTGTTCATAAAGTTTTTCTTCACTGACACTCAAAGCAAAGATGTCTTTTTCCAAGCACCAATCTTAGAAAATATTTGCTTTTCTACTGACTCAAGTTGGTTCATTAAAAGATGATAGTTGAATCGCCACGGATAATCTAGACACTTCCGAGCCGTTGATAATACTGGTTTTCATATTCTGTCGGTGAAATCTGATCGCTAGAACCATGCCGACGCTTACTGTTATAAAACATTTCGATGTAATCAAAAATATCGCTGCGGGCTTCTTCCCGCGTTCCGTAGATCTTTTTCTTTATCCGTTCGCGTTTCAACAATTGGAAAAAGCTTTCTGCAACCGCATTATCATGGCAGTTACCGCGACGGCTCATGCTGCCCTCCAGGCCGTGTGATTTCAGGAACGACTGCCACTCATGGCTTGTGTACTGACTGCCCTGATCCGAATGAACCAGCACCTGTTTTTGGGGATTACGCCGCCATACAGCCATCAGCAGTGCGTTCAGGACAATGTCCTTTGCCATCCGGGATTGCATGGACCAGCCGATAATTTTGCGTGAGAACAGATCAACAACCACGGCAAGATACAGCCAGCCTTCGTGGGTTCTGATGTAGGTTATATCCGTTACCCAACGCTCATTCGGAGCATCCGGATTGAACTGTCGCTGGAGCCTGTTGGGCGACACGATACTGGCCTCGCCTTTACGTGCCCGCGGGCTCCGGTATCCGACCTGAGCCTTTATCCCGACACGTTTCATCAGTCGCCAGACTCTGTTCACTCCGCACTGTTGCCCGCTGTCCCGCAGATCCAGATGGATTTTACGATAACCATAGACGCATCCCGATTCCAGCCAGAACTGTTTAATCTGTCCTGTCAGTCTCAGGTCTGCCTGATGGCGTTGTGAATGCGGCTGCTGAAGCCAGGCGTAAAAACCACTGGGATGAACATCCAGCACCCGACAGAGCAGGCGAACAGGCCAGCAACAGGTGTTGTCACGGATAAAGGCGTACCTCAGTCGGACAGCTTTGCGAAGTACGCCGCGGCTTTTTTTAATATGTCCCGTTCGTCGGTAACCCGTTTCAGCTCTTTCTGGAGACGGCGGATCTCGGCCTGAACATCTGACTGTTCTTTATTAGTGGAAGAATCCGGACCGTACTTCTTTATCCAGGCGTAAAGGCTGTGGGTGGTGATATCGAGACGTGTTGCAACGCTGGCAACAGAATAACCGCGATCAACAACCTGTTTGACTGCTTCAATTTTAAACTCTTCGGGATAACGCTTACTGCTCATGGGCACCTCTCTTTAAGCCATCTTAAATGACTCTGAGGTGTCTGTTAAACCCGTGGCGATTCAAGTCAGGAGTCTCAGCTCCAATGTTCCCTTCCCACTTTAGAATCAATTCACTTACCTTCCCTTTTAATGTTGCAAGGAGAACAAGCTGTTTCTTCGCGAATACAATCTCTTCCTGATGTATGTTTTTCTTTGCCATTGTAGTGTAGGTTCCATATCCATGTTGATTTATGTTAAGGATTACATTTTATTAACAATATTTTTATTGATTGTAAACACAAATCTCAATGGAATAGCATGAATTAAAGTCATCACGACCATTTTACCTAGTAGTATCAGCATGATAGTAAGTGAAATCAGATTATAAAAAGCAGATAGTCATATCGAACAAAAAGATAATTGAAATAAAACAAAAAACCATCACTGTTAAGTGATGGTTAATGATTTCAATATGGAATTATTTAGTAATCAAACAAAATAACCAGGATTATTAATCAGATCACTTTGTTGAGTACTATGTGCCATTTCAACAAATTCAGACACGCTTGTAATTTCATTGAGTGTGGTGATTGCGAATAATCGAAAAGAAAACTCTTTATTACCTTTTCTTGGGTAGATGTTCAGGAAAAAATTCAACTTTTGACCAACCGGACACATACTTGAAACCGCAGCATAAGATTGTGTCTGTCTGAGGTACTGAGTGAGGAATTGAGCAAGATCAACACCCTCATCAGACGTTAACGACCTGGATGTCTGAACCTTTAATAACCTTACAAGGTTATCTATGGCGGTCTGAATAGGAAGAAGTTCTATCTGAGGAACCTTCAAAAAATCAGCTATGATAATACCAAGTAACTGGCTCTGATCGTTCATGAAATTATGGATATAAAGAAAGTGTGAGTCACCGAATCTTTCAGCAGAATCATACTTAAAATTCCATTCATTCAATACTGCACTGTACTTCATTTTATTCATGGTTAGCTCCTCTTTATATAAAAAAAGATTAACGCAACATTCATCGGTGACGAAATTCTAAGACCCGTTAATTTCGCCCCCTATTGGGGTCATAAAAAATTGTCACGCTACGGCCTGTCTGGCAGAATCCCCTGAAACCGATTTGCGATAAGTAACCCTGATGAAAAACCTCATTAATGATGTTGCGACTGAAGCACGGGCATTACTGAACGGTATCCTCGCTGACTGTGATACCGATGACACAACGGGCACATGCCTATTTGCCAGTCTGCTATTAGCTCGTCTGGCACATAGCAAAGGGTTATCAGCTGTGATTAGAGGTGGCGATGGGAAATCTGACGGCGGGTTATTCACTATGTATGGCGGGTTCGGTCATTACTGGTGTGAGATCTCCAACAACGATGAATTCCATATTGTTGATATATCGGCAGATCAATTTGGCTTCGAAGGAGTTATCGTTAAGAACATCAAAGAGGTAGAAGGCTGGCCACGTTACATCCCTGGAAACCAGGATGTCGTAAATGCTGGAGTTGAGGAGCTCTTCAACCACGGATACTAAATGGTCGAGTCTAAGTGCGATTTATACACCTCAAAACGCCCCCATTCTCGATTCAAGAATTATTGATTTACAAGTAATATCAGAAATATTTAGTTCACTCTAAGGCAAGTGAATGAAGAAGAAATTACCGTCATGGTCACCAGCTGAAGATCTGAAGCTTATAAAAGGGCTTAAGGATGGTTACTCATTTGCAGCGCTTACGTCCATTCTTGGATACAATGAAAGGATAATCCAGTTAAGATGTATCGAGTTGGATTTATACCTTCTCATAAGAGAAAATCTCTCCGAGCCTAACGAAATTACCCTCAAGCCTAACTCTTCAATCAGAGTGCCACCGGCTGAACCAGCTTCAGGTATAACTCTTAAAACCCTGCTAGATAATGGATGGGTAGCACACTGCATAAATGGTGAAAATGTTCTGTACTCTCCAGAATGGTGGCGAACAAGAAACACAAGCCTGTTAGTACCCGAAGATGAGGATACTGATCAGCTACATAAGAAAACATCTTCACACCTCATTACCGGTAAACCGTGGACTCCTGACGATACTCGGGTCTTACTTAAGGCGATACAACATGGTATCAGTAAAACGGCACTTGCCGAGCTTACCTTAAGAAGCCATCAATCCACTCTTCAGCAACTTATAGAGCTTGGAATGATTACCGTGGGCGCTGAAGACGATTCATCTAAATAGCTGCGCGGAATAGTAGATCACTGAAAGGGAACTCAGCCCGGATTGTGCGATCTGATCAATCGCCAAACCAACCAAAATCACCAACCGGACTGAGCGATGCCGATCATAGTACCAATACCCCGTGGCGAACGACGCCTGATGCAGAAAGCTATTCATAAAACGCGTGATAAAAATCATGCCCGCAGACTCACGGCCATGCTAATGCTTCATCGGGGTGAACGGGTCAGCGATGTTGCCAGAACTCTCTGTTGTGCCCGTTCATCCGTTGGTCGCTGGATTAACTGGTTTACGCACTCAGGTATTGAAGGCCTGAAATCCTTACCCGCAGGGCGCTCCCGACGCTGGCCTTTTGAACATATCTGCACCCTGTTACGTGAGCTGATAAAGCATTCTCCCGGCGATTTTGGTTATCAACGTTCACGCTGGAGCACCGAATTACTGGCAATAAAAATCAATGAGATAACCGGTTGCCAGTTACATGCAGGAACCGTTCGCCGCTGGTTGCCATCTGCGGGGCTTGTATGGCGCAGGGCCGCGCCAACTCTGCGTATCCGTGACCCACATAAAGATGAAAAGATGGCGGTAATCCACAAAGCGCTGGATGAATGCAGCGCAGAGCATCCGGTATTTTATGAAGATGAAGTGGATATCCACCTTAATCCTAAAATCGGTGCGGACTGGCAGTTGCGCGGACAGCAGAAACGGGTAGTGACGCCGGGGCAGAACGAAAAATACTATCTGGCCGGCGCACTGCACAGTGGCACGGGTAAAGTCAGCTACGTGGGCGGCAACAGCAAAAGTTCAGCGCTGTTTATCGCTCTGCTGAAGCACCTGAAAGCCACTTACCGGCGGGCGAAAACAATCACGCTGATCGTTGATAACTACATTATCCATAAAAGCCGCGAAACACAGCGCTGGTTGAAAGCAAATCCCAAGTTCAGGGTAATTTACCAGCCGGTTTACTCGCCGTGGGTGAATCATGTGGAACGGCTATGGCAGGCACTTCATGACACGATAACCCGTAATCATCAGTGCCGCTCAATGTGGCAGTTACTGAAAAAGGTCCGCCATTTTATGGAAACCGCCAGCCCATTCCCCGGAGGAAAACATGGTCAGGCAAAAGTGTAGCGGTATTAGGCGCAGCTATTTAGTACGGTTATATGGTTAAATAAAAAAATAAGTTCTGCGAAATTATCAAAAAAACGTTTTCTTGATGTCCTGCCACTAATCGAATTCGGCTGGCACATTGATGGATTCGACCTTACCGCCCCAGATTGGTGGAGCAAGCATATAGTGCTTAATGAAATTATCTATGAAACCGTACCAGATAAAACCATTTCAAATTACCCGGCCAGAACTGACATTGATTGTGATAGTGAAAAACCACAACAAATTAAGGAAAGATCAGTGCCTGAACGGAACCAAAGAGAACCACAAAAACCAGCCAAATGGGTATGTGGAAACTATAAGTTTTTAATTACACTTCTATCTGAGCATCGTTCAATAGAAGTGATTGCCAAGAAAATGAATAGGACAGATGGCGCGATTAGGTCACGTCTACAGCATATCGGTATAACGCGTTACGAGAAACCAACAAAACCTGGTGAAAAAGGAAGTGTCATTAAAGCTACATCAATTTCTACAGATATCTTCAGAAACCAGCCATTTTTTGTGAAGAGATTACTCATAGATGCCGGATGGTCTGAAAAAAACAATGAATTGCATTGCCCGGTCTGGTGGAGCAATTATCCACACAACGTTTAACGGGCTTAGTCACGAACTCTACCCTGGAGAACTATATGTTTGATTATTTTAACAGACCATTTGACACTTTCGACTGGGCGCTGATTATAGGATGCGGAATCCTTTTTGTCGGGCACTTTATCTGGAAAATCTTCTTCAGCGATGAAGGCCGTAGGAAAATTGATAATGAAGCGCCGCCTCCAATCATGACTCAGAAAGTAGATGATGAAACGGATGGTAAATAAGCACACAAAAATAAAACGCCCTTAAGGGCGTTTTATTTTATTTCGACAGATATTTAATATTAGACTCTATCAAATAAGTAAGCCTACGGCCATTTCTAACCGTCAGCAGTATAATCACCACAAAAATTACGGCAAGTATAAAAAATATTAGAGCAGTACTTTTTATAATATATTTAATATAATTGGATTTAAGATCATTTCCCGACTTCCAAGCAGAAAGAGGATTTGAAGCAAGCGCACCAGACTTGTAACCAATGTCATAAATATGGTAATCAATAGCTTTATAAAGTTGTGAATCAAACAGTGTGTTTTTGTCTTTGACACTATCCTCTTTATATTCAGGCATTAACAAAACCAAGTTTCCAAGATGATTTTTATAATTGCTATCAGATACTTTTTCAGCAGTAATTATTACACCTCTGAGTAACAGGCCATCGATATCTCCCAGTTTTTTTGCAGTAGCTGGTTTAGGATCTGCAAGTGCTTTTTCAACTGACTTTCTTAGTAAACTCCCTCTGTCTCCATAGATTTCATACAAAGAGTCCAAGTCTCCAGTTTTCATAGCAGTACTTATTTTGTCGGTATTGTATTTATAATTATGAGGCTCATCACCAAATGCAGCAATAAATAAATTAAACCCTACAAACAATACTATGCAACTTGTCATTATCTCAAGTTGTAAACCATTCCCATTAATAATTGCCCCTAGTATTACAATCAATATACATACACCCACACCAACTCTTCCATATATGGAAATAAATGATCCTATCGTATCAAAAGCATTTTCAGGAACTAACTCATTGGAGCGTAGAATGTTGAATATATCGTCAGAAACCTGTTTGACTTGCTCATCTACTGGCATGTCTGATGGAATACAAAACCATAATATTAGAAATATAATAGCGAAGATTAGAGATATAGCTAAGGTAAAATATATAGCTCTATCACGCTTCCGTCTAATAGCATTCTCAACATCATCATATGGATTACTTTGTCTGATTCTAGCCATAGCACATCCTCTAAATTTAACTATTATTTGGAAGACAGTTCTTTTGCTACCATAAAACGCTTCTCCTTCCATTGCGCTGCGCGAGCTTCAAGCTGGGTATGTTGCGTCTTGGCTCGGTCGTGGATTTTTTTAATTTCTCGACCGGCCTCATTGATCTGGTTTGATATGTAATCAATTGTCTCAACATCATATACAGTACGATTAGCTGTTTTGGCTACACGAATACTGCTCTCTTTTACTAACAAAGCTTGACGTCTGGCTTGTTGATTTACAGAATCACCAATTGCCTGAATCAGTAATGAGCTTTTATCACTCCTTTCGGCCTGGTCAATAATAAGATGGCTGCGTTTAGAAGATGGTATCGTTACTTTAATAATAGTTTCAAACTGGTCTACCATCGAGAGGTTATTGAACTTCATCATTTTCATCATCTTTAGGTCTTCAAATGCCTTTTGTTGTTCCGTGATCATGTCATTTCGACGTTTTGTTATGAGGGCGATTTGATGTTCAATATTCATTGCTTCCATGCTCAGCATGGTATTATCAGGCTGATTTTTTAGTTCCTTACGAATAGAAGCCTGAACTGTTTGTAACTTCTCCAGAATGTAATAGGCAGCTACAATGTTAACCCCTGTATTTTTTACACTAGTTAAAGCTTGGTCATACATTCCATCAATATTTTTATTCATTTCAAACAACCCCTCCGATATGCTTTCGATATCCGAGGTTAAAATATCGATTTGTCCTTTAACTGAATCAAATCTTGACATTGCACTAAAATGAAGACCGATGGCTTTCATTATGAAAGGCCCAACATACGGTATCCGTGACAGTTTCTTTTGAAGATAACTTGGTTCGACTGCATTACTGACTTCACGAGCCAGTGCAACAATCTCATTCAGAGTCTCTCCCTTCTTGCCCTGAGATGATGAGCTGACGCTGAGAAGGAGGTTATCAAGATAATTAATATCAGTAGTGTCCTCCAATCGTCCAAAGTTATGCGCGGCATCAATATCACCAATCTGGAAAGATCTGACTGCATCTTTTATTGATGATTCCATACTTACATCAACAGCATATTTATCAAATTCCTTAGCCACTTTGACATCTAATATATCAATACTATTTATGATCTTCATGTTATCTCACCTTATGTTCTTATTTAATTTATTGACCAGCTTCTTGAATTTTTCATGAGCCACTTCATCAATACCACTACAAACACCACTGGCGTTGATGTTCTTAGCCTGCCCTTCCCACATAGGTAATAAATTATCTTTAATATCTCGAAGGCTATCTTTTACATCGACAGCTGTTTCATAGCTCATTTGTGCTTGAACCTGACTTAGTTTTAAACCAACAAGAACTCCCTGAAAGTTATTAACTCTTATCCGTAGCCTGTTAATTGCCATATATTCATTGCTTGTGACACTATAGTCACACTCGTTCTTATTTTTCAGATATGACTCAACAACATCTATGAAAACCTCTAGCTGATGAATATCTTGCGCATAGATTGCCTCCAAACCCTTCGTGATTTCAGCATGAGCGGTTAGCATTTTGAAATGATCAGGTATCCGTTCGCATAGTTTCATAACTACTTTGTTATAAATATCTAGCTGGGCTTTCCGTAAGATTTCGGAACCTGTTAAATGATCGAACATCCGACGAAAAAGATTCTTTTTTCCCTTTGAGAAATTGACTTCCGCTTTTGTCATTGCGTCTATGAGATGGTAAATTTCATCTAAGAGCGACTTTTCAATATCACTCATCTTAACTGCTTCATCAATTGACATTTCATGCCCATTGATGTTGAGGACACATTTTTGATTTGAAATAAGCTCTGGCCCAAATCTATCGTAACTTAATGGGTCTTTAACAAAGGCTTCAACCATCTTAGTGGCATCACTGCTCATTTCAATTCTCCACAAATTTCGATAGAAAAAATTTACCATGTTCTCTTAAACTATCGAAATTCCTGACCATATAATGTCCGTTTTTCGGGGTCGTTTTGCGTTCAAAAAAAGTCGGAGAAAATTTGTCTGTCTATAAGATGGTGTAAACAAGTATAACTATGGTGGATTTCATGGTTAAATTTATACCCATTATGGTGGTAGCGGGCAGAACGCAGGCCAACTCTATTGCCAGGTTTCTACTGGATTCAGTGCTGGTGTGGTCATTATTGTGCTGGCTCAATACAATTATTCCATTCTATGTGCCGTTGGTAATAACCATTACAACATGCACAATTTATGCACGAGTTGGTTATAAAGTATTTTTCAAGCCGTTAACCTTCATGAAAACTAGAAGTTTTTATGTCGATGCTGAAAAACCAACAGTTCAACTCAATTACACATTAGCTGGTGGGCAGGCGAACCAATTTTTCACTTTAGCCCAAAAAACCACCAGCATCCATTTTGTTTACCTTTTCACCTGTCTCGTATACCTGTTTTTGGGTAAATCGCTCTCTAATTACGCAAAAAATATTAAGCGTGGTATATAACTCCATGAAACCGTTAATTATTGTTTTTATCATCTCTGCACTTTACCTCTCTTATCAGCTGATAAGGTCTCGTCGTCCAAAACATTGGTTGATAGTTTCCTCCTCATTGTCGCTTGCGGTTATTGTGTCCTTTCAGTTTCTCGGCGGTGTATTCCTGATCCCGACAGAATCCATGTACCCAACTATAAAACCTGGAGACTTGGTTATCGCTCAGCGTGTAGGTGGTTTATTCGATCATCGCGCTATTAGGCGTGGGGACGTACTCGTTTTTAACGCCCCTTCTGTTCCCGGCGTTTACTATGTCAAACGCGTATTAGGTATTCCTGGCGATACCGTCACATACAACGAAGAGAAAATCTTCTCGATAAACGGTAAACAAAACGGAAACCAGATTAAAAAAGATGGTTTTACTACTCAATACCAGGCAGATACCGACACTGCCGGTCAAAGTTATATCTTCCAGACAGATAACCGTATCGGCTACGTGAAAACGGGTAAGAAATGGATCATTCCCGAAGGATACTACTTTATGGCCGGTGATAACCGAGACCATTCGCTTGATTCCCGTTACTGGGACAATCCCCCTGGCACACCTAGGAACCTCAGAGGTCTCATTCCCCATGATAGTCTCGTAGGGCGAGTAAATTTCAGGATCGTCAATTTAGGCTTTCTGGCGCGTGGGGATTCAGGTGACCGTTCCATTAAACAACGACAGCAGCCGCATCAAAGGTAATCAGTCATGATGATCGAAACCTTTTACAAAACCAATAATGTGGAGGTCAGAAGCACTTACGAGGAGGTACTATCTGCCTACCAATTGTGGTTCAGGTTAACAAACCAGCTCTGTAACGATGAAGGATTCGAAGGTTTTACTGCTCATGATTTTTGTGTGCCTGATTTGTTTCTGCGATCAG
Organism: Kosakonia radicincitans DSM 16656; assembly: GCF_000280495.2. Lineage (NCBI taxonomy): Bacteria > Pseudomonadati > Pseudomonadota > Gammaproteobacteria > Enterobacterales > Enterobacteriaceae > Kosakonia > Kosakonia radicincitans. Next base: position 97,573 of record NZ_CP018017.1, on the reverse strand, counting down.
TCGAATGCCATATCCAACGTGTGTCTGGTTTCCGTCAATTCAAAGAGCAATGCTTAATTAGCCCCGACAATACTATTCCTTTTGCCCTAAGAACAGACCATGAACATGGCTCTGCGCTATTCAATAGGTTTAATGATATATCGAAGTCTGCACTGACATCGCTGGGTATCGATCCAATACGCTTTGGTAACCCACCATTTGGTTTTGCGAAGGCTGTATTTTCGATTCTGAAAATTCACCATGAAGCAAAATTAAATGGATTAGTTGGGTACAGCCAGTTGTGGGCACTTGAAAACCAGTTCGACGAAATCCTGTTTGTTTGTTCTCTACCCGTAGCAGGCTGCGGGAGAATTCCATTTTATGAGGCTCCAGCCATCCCTCCTTACTGGATACCCATCACGGGAACTGAAGCCATCGACCTCTTTAATACCCACAACACCAAAATGAGGAAGAGAGAATGAAATCTATCACGACTGTTCTTTTATGCTTCCTTATCCTGGGTTGTGGAAGTCGGGATAAATTACCAATTCCCGCAACCAAGGCAATAAACGCGCTTCCAGATGCGATGGCAACCCTTTCTAATGCTGGTCTCTGGAATGAAAATGAACTTTCTGGCGCTGAATTCCTTGAAAACAGTGACAGAAGTATGATAGTTGCGAACTTAACGAGCGTTCCATGCAGAATGGTGTTCAGTTACGTCAAGACTTCAAATCATCCTTATTGGATGCCGAGCCAAATTGCTTGTGAGGGAGATGAGAATGATTAACTAGATACACTGATATGCTTCGTCAATCGCTACACGGTGGTATTCTGTTATACAGGCCTGTAAAGTGTATGAGGAAACCATGAACTCTCTACTCCAGCGTGTTGTGATTTACGCCATTGTGATTCTGATATGTAGCGTTTATTGCGTTCTGTACTTTGTGCCGCTCACTTCCATAAAGACGATCAACGCCATAGGCATTGCAAACTTAGTGGTACTGGCGTTACTCACATGGTTGTTAGTAAGACCACGGTTGTTCCAATTGTGGGGTGGGTATCTTGTACTGTCAGCAATTTATTTAGGTGCGATTTACCCTGATTTTCCATATGTTGAAGAAATCATCGTTTATACATTTGCCCTGATTTGTTTATCAGTCATGTTTTACGATGTATTCATTGATAACTGTAATGGGATACTGAGGCGCACCTTTCTTAGAATTAATTCTGAATGAATGGTGACCATATGGTTTTTAGAAAATTGGCAGCAAAAGGAATGTCCCGATGCGCCAAATTCCAGTGGTGCTTTTTCCTGCTAGCGTCATTAGCTTTATTCTTTCTACATGATGGCCCGTTGGTCATTGCGGGCCTCTTTATTACACAATTGTCTCTCCAGATGTCGATGACCCGTACAGGAAAGGAAGTCTTCGGCGTTATTTTTAATATCCAGTCATGGAGAAACAGTGGTGCTAGCCAGCAAACCTATTTTTTCCGGTGGTATATCGGCTTCCCGATTTCCTGCTTGCTATATATTCTTTCTCTTACTAATTATGTGTACGTTCCAGGCGATTTGTATTATCAGTTTATTGCAAGCAGTACTGATGACCTAGCACTCGTAATGAATCGTTTTGCTGTAGGCGTGAGTAACATACTCCCTGAAATCCTTCGAGGCGCATCTCTAACCCTTTCGATGATGATGTTTGTCGCAACATTGCTAAAAAATGTACAACTTGCTGAAGTACGTCGAATTTACTCCTCCATTCAGGATGGAAATGATTCCCAGAAAATTCTCTCGAATATGACATGGGAGCAATTCGAAAAGATTATAAGACTGCATTTCGAACTCAATGGCTACAAAGCAACTCTGACTAATACAGGAGCTGACGGCGGAGTCGACATTCTGCTGCAAAAAGATGGTCGCCGCGAAATGGTACAGTGCAAATTATGGAAAACCAGCAAAGTAGGAGTCTCGGTAGTCCGCGAAATTTACGGTGTAGTGCAAGCCAATGCATATGAGCGGGGTTATATCATCACCTCTGGGTTCTTTACTCAGGATGCATGGGAATTCGCTCTTAGCGCAAATGTTAAAGGAACATTATCGCTTATCGATGGTTCCAGACTTCTGAAAATAATCAAGGATAAAGAAATCCCCCCGCCTGCCACTGAGATAATAAATGTTGGTCCAGGTGAGAATCAAATATACGATCTTAATGTCATACCTAGCTGTCCCCGTTGCCATAGCAAAATGGTTAGAAGAATGTCGAATGGAAATTATTTCTATGGTTGCTCGGCTTACCCAATTTGTAAAGGAACCCGTAACCTCTAGAAATCTATTTTCAAGAAAACCATCTCATTTTGCGGTCGTTTTCAGGCCGCAAAATTTCGAGAGCTACCTCCCTCAAGATATAATCCGTTTATTATCGCGAGAGCATATTTTCCTAATCAATTCCGGGGCAACCATCTCACGCGATTATGGGGCTTTCCATATCATGCTCACTTTCATATACACCGTGAGTTGGGGCTTCGGCCAGAACGAATAGTGATCAACGAGGTTTTCAATGACGAGTGAAAAACGTGGCACAAGTGCTGAATACGGCCAGGAGAAATTACGCGAACGCGCAGCGCAGAATGCTGGAGATGAAACCCCCAGTGTTAAGGCGCGATTTTCTAAAAAAACCTTGAGTATCCTGGTTGCCGGTATCTTTGCGGTAAGCACATTAGGCGCATTTATTTTAATGAATGGTAAACCAGACAAAGAACCGAACCTATCTATCGTCGAAGTTGCAAAGAGTGGGATCAGCGTTAACCCGGATATTGCAAAACAACATGGTATCGATGTGGATGACGATGACCTTGATACCGATGAGGCTGGGCCTCAGCCAACACTGACACTTCCTATCACAAATAATGAACAGGAACCCGCATCAGCGCCCCCTGATGATGATAAAAGTGAACCTACTGTCACAAAGCAAGATAGCGCCGGTGTTTCCCCTGCATCGTCTGATAATCTTGGCGATCAGATGCTAAAAATGGCCACAACCACGCCACCAGCTAACCCGGATGCAAATTCACCAGTTGTATCTAAGTCAGATCCTGCTACGCAGTCATTGGTTGACTCAATTAAGGCTGAACCTGGGTTTACTGACGGTAGCGAGGTTTCACAAAACGCAGAGCAACCTGGAACGGTTGAGATAACTCCTGCACAGGAAATCGCTAAAAAAGCACTATCTGGGGCCACTAGTGAAGCCCCGGCTTCAGCTCCAGTTACAGCAGAACCAAATCAACACGCTGCGGCGCAGACCAACCCGGTTCAAACACCGCCATCACCTACCACACGTGATATTGCAGGTGTTGAAAACATCACTAAAGATACCTCTGGCCATCAAATTGACCCAGCTGAGTTCGGTTATACGGAACCCACTAAAACTACTGCTACGTCAGACTATAAAGCAGCATCAGAAGGCTATACAGCCCAACAGTTTGTTGTTCAGGAGAAGAATGCGCTTACTGGCGCTGACCTGGACTATAGTGGGCACTTTAAAACTGTTGAATACAATTCGCAGGGACAAAATACGGTATTCGTTTATTCAACCTTTTCATCAAAAGTATTCTTGTTACCATCGAAAGGTAAGGTCAACGTATACCTTTCTGATGAAAAAGGTTGGTCAGTCTCACTCCTCCCAGGAAATATCCTGCGGGTACAGCGTTCTGAAAACAAGGGGGCATGGTCGCAGGCAACCGACCTCTTTGTACTCAATGGCGAAAACTCCTACTCGTTGATTCTTCAGGCTGTTGGCGATCCTGATAAACGAACCGATTCCCTCAAATTCACAAAAAAGGAACTTTCTAAGCAAACGGACAAGTTGGCCAAAAAATCCAAAGCCTGACTGTTGAATTGAAAATACGAGCGCATCTTTGGTGCGCTTTTTTTTCGGGAGAAGTTACATGACAGATTCATGCATCGACGGCTTAAGGCTGGTTTCGACCAGTTACCACATTGGTTTACCCTGGATTGAATGGTCAGAGGCGAGATCCTACATCGTATGCCGAGCACTGGTAGATCAGGGAGTAATTGCCGGAACTGCTACTATAGGAACACGTCGAAAAAAGGTCAAAGAACGCATCAATCCAGGAGATCGTGGGTTATACCAAGTCACTGAAACTCAGTACGGATGGATAGCACTTAAGGGTGGTGGCGTGATCGATCCCTGCGGCTTTCTTGGTAACTCTTTTTCCGGCCCGGAACCCCAGTTTTGTATCCTTGAGAATGATGAGTGCTATATCAGGGGTATAAATCCTGTTCAGTGCCCGAGAACTCACTTACCTGAACATCTTGTAAGTGATGAGTTATTCCCGCTAACACGCGGTGTTATGCGCGATACATGCAGCCGTCTGCTGGGTTACAGGTTGCATATACAGGGATTGACTATGTCAGAGGCAGCATACCTTCTGTCGAGACCGCTTACCGATTTTGACCGGTACAGCCGCCTGGTATATGAATACTTTATTAAAATGGGACTAAGCAGCATTATGCCATTAAGCAACATCAAAATGCTGCATCCGAATTTAGCCCGTAAAGGTTGGCGTTCATTTTATAACGACCTGGATATGGACGAACTTGAAGCGTTTCTTAAATGATAAAATCAGGGTTCATCCCGAACCCTGATTAAAATTCAATAATTAGGTATGTAATCCACACCACCAGTCCAACGAGATTCCCAGTGGGCCAGATACAGCGCTGTAACATCTGGTGCGTTATAAAGTACAAGGCTATTTTCACTATTTTTATTGAAAGCCGAACTTGAGTAATTATAACTACCGGTTTCAACAGATATCCTATCAACACACAAATACTTATCATGGTGCAGAAGAAATTGATCATTCGTCCGTAACGGAATGCCCGCGTTAACTACTGTATTCATAGTCGAGACTGCATATCGGTTATTATTTTGCCCTTTGTCAACTACGATCCTGACATCTACTCCCCTTCGGTGAGCATTAATTAATGCTTTCGCAATTACGGGTGACGTAAAAGAGTATGCCGCCATACGGATTTCCTGCTGAGCTGAATTGATCAGATCCAGTATTGCTTTCTGTGCAGACCCTTCAGGTGAAAATCCGACAACGACTCTAACGCCACCAGCCGGTAGCATTACTTCTGTTGGATTATCAGCCTGTGCAAAAGTAGAAAAAAATAATAATCCCAACGATGTCAACGTACTGACCAACACCTCTGATTTCAACATATCCACCTCGTTTAAATGTGACACTAGTAAAGTTGGCTTTCATACTCAAAAAGAAGTTTTCATCCAGATTTTCATATATGTTAATAGACACGGATAAATGTCACCTTATATCACACATTGCTATTGTATAACGCCCTGCTTTAACAATGAAATCAAACAAAACAAATTTTATATTAATAAAGTTCCCGGCTCAAACTCGTTAAATAGCTGGAGAACATCCAAAGATCGAAATTATTAAAACTCGTTATTAAGGATGTTTAAATGAACGCTATCAAATTTGAGAAGTTTAAAACCCCGCTGGTGATCACCGGCATTCTGATTCTTGCCATTGTTACCGCTCACGCTTCTGGTTCAACCCAGGCAGGTTTTGACGATGTATGGCTCAAAATCTCTGATTACATGCAGGGTTCTCTGGGTAAGGTGCTGATCGGTCTTATCGTTCTGGTTGGTCTCGCAGCTGCTGTTGTACGTCAGAGTCTGATGTCACTGGCGGTTGCTGTTGGTGGTGCGATCTCCCTGTACTACTCACCGGACATTATCAATGGCATGATGGCCGCATCCCACGCAGTGCAAACCACTTTACCGGCATTCATGTAACCATCATGGATGTAAAAAAAACCGGCTCTGGCCGGTTTTTTTACATCTTCATATTTTATTTCCCGCCCATAGAAAATTCCATAATCCGATGTAAAGAACTATCCAGACCGCAACGATAACCCGGAACCGACGTTGGTAAGCACTGCGTGTTTTGTGTTTAAACATTCGTTGAGCAATGAAACAACCTGGCCACCCGCCCAGCACAATGAGCGCATCCAGCGTCAGTTCATCCACACGGTACTCGCCAGCAGTCGCGGCCTTTTTATCTTTGTAATAGATGTAAATCGAAATCAGACTCCAGATTGACATCCAGACAAAGGACGATAAATAAAACATAGATTACCTCCTGTTGAGGGCCGCAGTAATAGTTTGATGGTACTATCTTATTGTATTACTCATGAACAGATAAATTTGTATTCTTAAAAATGGGTACAATTTGCCCCCATTTTTAAATCATTCGCGCCGTGTCAAAAGGTACTATGAAACGATATCTAACATAAAGGTAATTCTGATGCCGGTAACTGATGAACAGAACGTGATCATAGGTTTCAAACCTACACCTGGCAGTATTGTTTCAGTACAGGCATACGCGGGGTCTGGTAAGACCTTTACACTAAAAGAATTCGCGGATGCAAACCCCTCACTCAAAATTCTCTATATCGTTTTTAATAAAGCTATTAAAGATGATGCAAAAAAGAAATTCCCAAAAAACGTCGAGTGTAAAACATCTCATGGTTTGGCCGTGACCCGGTACAAACACTTTGCTCATAAATACAGACAGTTTATATCCGTGAGCGAATACCGCGCAATGATGGGTGAAGATGACTGGAGAGTGGTTAAGCTTGCAATAAATGGGCTTACCCATTTCATGAATTCAGATGAACACGAAATTACTACTGAACACGTACTTAAAGACTTAAGTAAAACCGATAAAATATCTCAAAGCAGGTTGGATCAAGCGCTACGTGCAGCAAAACGTACATGGCAAATGCAATCTGACCCACTCAACGATGCCTATTGCTCACCGAATACCATCCTCAAGTTGTTCCAGTTATCGAACCCAGCCCTAGACCAGTTCTACAATGTCATTCTCTTCGACGAATCGCAGGACGCAAATCCGGTAACGATCGATATCGTTCTTAGAAACAACTGCTGCAAAGTTTTTGTCGGCGACCAGCACCAAGTGATAAACCGCTGGCGCGGTGCGGAAAACGCCCTTGAGATTGTTGAAGACCACGGGGCTCAGGTTATGCGCCTGACTAAGTCATTCCGGTTTGGGCCTCTTGTTGCAGCACTGGCCAACGTTGTGCTGTCAATGAAGGGTGAAACGTTCCCCTTGGTAGGCCTGGGTAGTCTTGATGCTATCGTTGAGCCATCGGCGATACAGGATCAAAACTTTTACGCCATCATCAGCCGCACCTACATGGGAGTCATACAATCTGCCTACGAGTCGATTATGTGGGGCAAACGGGTGATGTGGAATGGAGGTATTTCAAAATACCGTCTCGACGAGCTCCTTGATTTACATGCGCTAAAAACAGGTAACATTGCTGCTATTAAAAATAACCGTATCACTACGGAATACGGGAACTGGGCAAATTTTTTAGAGATCGCAGAAACCACCAAGGACGTGGACATGGTGCGGGCGATTAAGTTAATGGAAGTCTATGCTGATATCCCCGGGATGGTTGAGACCATGAGGATGAATGAAGCCAGAACAGAAAAGGAAGCTGATTTAATTGTTACCACAGCCCATACCTCGAAGGGAAAGGAATTTGACCATGTCATCATCAATGACGACTTCCCATCCATTATAGAAGCCGTTGTGATGAAGAAGCCACGGGAAGTAATTATTGACGAACTTAATCTGCTGTACGTAACTATTACCAGAACCAAGAAATCTGTAAACATCAATACTTCGTTAATGGAGCTATTAGAAGAATACCGAAGTCGTATTGAGCGAAATGTTTCAGTAGTGATAATCTGACAAAAAAAGCCCTGGTTAATTCAGGGCTCTTTTTTATTTCTATTTATCTTGTTGAGCTGGTGAGGCTTCGCCTGATGTGTCTCTCTGAGAATCGACAACCATAGACTGGATCACTTCAACGAATTTTGAGAAGGGCTGTGCGCCTACAACAGAGACTTCTTTACCGGTGACATTATCACGCACAATCGTGGTTGGTGTACCATCAACACCGGCAGCTGAACCGGCCTCCATATCCTGCTTAATGCGCTTAATCACTTCAGTACTGCCCATACAGGTATCAAATTTCGCCTGGTCTACCTCAAACAGTGCTGGGATGCTGTCCGCATCCTTAAAACCTTTACCGTTTGTTTCAGTATGGTTAAACCAATAATCAGTAACGGCCCAGAAAGCACTCGGCCCTTTCTGCTCCGCAATACACTCAGCAACAGCTGCGCCCTTCGATGCGACCGGCTCATGGAATGACATAGGGTAATGACGCCATTCCCAGTTAACAGCCCCGGCTGTCGCGGTATCAACGATATACTTCGGCGTTTCTTTGAAGCGTTTGCAGAATGGACACTCCAGATCTTCATAGTTGATCAACGAAAACCGAGCGCCAGGCTCGCCATAGATATAACGGCCATCAGTATTTTTATTTGCTTTGTCCCAGCCTTTATAGAGTGCCTTTCGTTCTTCCGCGAGCTTTTGGTCGGCGATAGACTTAAGAGCACCCTTTACTTCGTCCTGAATATTTCCGTTCACTCCCTGTTGAACTGCGGGGTTCTTGGCCAGCGATGTACTAATTTTATCCAGCAGTTGATTGGTCATCACCTGGGTTTTGTACGAGATAAAACTAATTACCATCAACCAAACCATTCCGATTACAACAACGATTCCCCCGGCCCAGGCAAAAATTGTTTTATTTCCAGAACTGCACTTTTCATTTCTTTGCTTATCCATTGTACCCTCGCATTTTGATGGATTAGGACTTAGGTTGTTGGTTATCGATCTGCATCTGAATTCGATATTTCCGCAGCTCTTCCGGTTCACCACTGGAAAGCACATTTAATTCGTGGGCACTTAACCGATAGCCAGGTGTTGAGCAGTATTTATCTTTGATACGGAGGTATTCAGCCCTACTGGCGTTCTGTGTGTTATTAGGAAGGAGAAAGGTATTTTCCCCGCAAAATGCTGGGGTCTGTGTGAACGTGCCACGCGGCCCATTGGCATACTTTGTGTTTGCCACTGAAGTGAGCAAGACCTGGGTGTAATTGTCATGTGCCACATATCGCTTCCCGGATGGATCATTGATGGCATACGGACTCACGAGCGTATGCTCATACCCAGGGTAACGTATAGCCGCGCCACCGCGTTCTGTACCACGCCAGGATTCGGAGTACTGATACTGGTAGGGGTACTCGGCCCTGGCGGGGAGATTGCGCGTTTCGTCGAGGTAAGTACGTTGTGGCTTACCTGTCCCACTGCAACCGCTGGTGATTACGCCGGTAATAACCACCAGCAGGGGCAAAACAATTTTATTCGCCAATTTCATTGCTTAGTCTCCAATTGGATAGCAACGTCATTATCTTAATTTCTCACCCTTGACGTTATGTTTTATGAAGACAAAACGTCGTCATTTTCCAGCACGATTTTTTTCTCAATCGGTTAACTTACAAGGTACTTAACCGGAGAAATCTTTTAATGCTGAGACACATTAAAAATATTCTGAATACTTTTTTGCCTGATAACAAAAAGGCTACCACTGATCTATTCGGTGACGAAATCGATATGTCAGTAGATGAAGAAATCGGGAAACTCATTTCATCACGAGATAATATGCGCTATCCGGCAAGCGAAATCGGATTCCCGGCTCAAGTACCGGGTGAGTACGTATTACGTCATTACCAGAAACCACTTGTGATGGCGATTAAACGAGAACTGGATATTAGGGACTCTGAGTTTAATCAGCTTATTCTTCCTATGCTGATAAATTTCGCTAACTTTGTTCACCTCTTCCCGGCATCCGAAAACCATCATCACCGTGCTGCAACCGGATTGTTGCGTCATTCATTGGAAGTGTGTTTCCAGTGTATCCGGCGTTCTAAAAACATCGAGTTTGATTCAATGGCGGTTCCCGTACATAAATCAAATCGTGCATTAGCATGGCGACTTGCAGTCGCAGCTGGTGGGCTACTTCATGACCTCGGGAAACCATTTACCGATTTTGAAGTATGGAACGAAGACGGGAAAATTCACTGGCCTCCAGGCCATGAACCAATCCATGTCTGGGCAAAAGAGAACAATGTAAAAAGATACTATCTTGTATGGAAACCAGGCCGTCACCGCCAGCATACCTCCAGCACGAGCAATATGTTGTTGATGATCATGCCAAAAGAAATGCATGTTTACCTTCTTAACGGCGGGAATGATATTTTCAATGAATTGACCCGGGCACTGAATGCCAGTGCGCAGCTCAATGCAGAAAAAATCAGTGGTCAGGACGTTAAAAACAAGATCCTCACTACCATTAAGGCCGCCGACTCAGCATCCGTTAACTATGATATGCGGCAATACGCCGGTGATGCGATTCGTGCAAGCCAGTCAGGTGTACCTGCGGTTCAGCGTGTAGTTGATGCCATGCGCCATAGATTGAAAAAAGGAGATTGGATTCCCAACAAGCCAGGAAGCCCTGTATGGGTGACTACCTATGGCGTATTCATCGTCTGGGGTGTTGCGGTCAAGGATATTATTGAGACCGTTAGGAACTCCGGCGCTGTTATTCCACAAACCCAGAATAGTCTGGCTGACCTGATGCTAAGTTATCATCTCTGTCGACCAAACGTTCACCAGGACGATGACACTGCATACTGGCGTATTGCCCCTCATATCTTGAATGATAAAAGTTCAAGAGAAAGCAAAGACCCTAAAGTTGCGTTGAGCTGCATCCTTCTGATATCTCCAGAAGTACTATTTGTCGATACTGTTGACCCTCTACCATGCAGCAGCCGCATCCGTATTGAAGGTAAATGGGTGGAATACCTGACCGGGAGGCCAAACCAGCCAAAACTCGTCGAAAGCGAACCCTACATTGGTCAGAAGCCGGTTCCGTCAACCGGAATACCGAATGAGGTCGACCGCTCAGTTTTACAGGGCGGAACAATCATTGCTGATGAACAGGAATCTCCACTGGAGAGTATTTTTGGAAACCGACAGGTTACGCCGGAAAACGCCCACGAACTGCTGCATAAGCTCAATCTGCTTTCTGATGAGGACTACAATCGTGTAAAGGAAAGAAATACCAGTACCAAAAATCAAAAAGATTGTCTGGATGACACTAATTCACCAACAACTGAGCTGGCGGGCAGCGGGGAATCAAAAGGGCTCAAAGATAATCAACCAAAGCCAGTGTCGGAGAATAATGAACCCAAGCGCCGTCTTTCCCTCAAAGAAACCCTGGCATCGGCACAAACAGAGATTGAGTTCTCTGTACCCAGTTCACTTATAAAAGAACCAAACCATAAAACTCTGAACGAAACCCTTGAGTTTCATTCAATCATCAACTCGTATAATAGCAACGAACCAACTTCAAGCGATGCATTGGATCAGACCCAGCCCTCACCTACCCGTCAGGCATTAAAGGAAATTCAGCTGCACCAGGATGCTGTCGATACCGGCATTCAGTCTGGTGAGGTAATTGATGATTATTCAATTTACGAAGATTATGATTCCATGTGGCAGGATGACGTGAAAGCTGATAACGATTTTGGTTACTCGGCTCATGCGGATACTTCGGCCAACATACCGGCTAACGTAAAATTTTACGATAAATTTAGTCAGCTATACGTATCTGGTCTTGAAGCGGCCAAAGAATTTCTCGTTAAATATGTTACCGACCACTCAGACGATCTTTTCATTGAATCAGGCCACTTAATCATTGCTATTGATAAAGATTTTGATGAGCGTAATTATGCTCTGCTTCAGGACTCCAACTGGTTATGGCAAAGGTTTATGGAAGCCCCAGCCCAGTATTATTTCCATCGTACTCAGAAGTGCTTATATCTCAGAAAAGAACTTAATAATGATATCGACTTGCTGATGGATGGGAAGTTTAACGATCTGCTTTACTCTGCTTTAACTGATGTTTCTGATAAAGATTACAACATTACAGATTTATGCAATGAAATGATTTCAAAAGGTATGCTGAAGCGAACCTATTCTGGAGAGCCTGTCATTGCCGTAAGCGTTGCCTTAAAGCGACGTATTGCGGATGAACTCGGCATTGATATTACTCAATTGCAGAAGATTATGCTGATGCACTTTGATTTCTATTCAAAGACCGGTGTTGACTACATTCTTCCTAATAGTGAACGAATGCATAATCAAATGGTGGATAAAGATGAGTGAGTGGAAATATAACTTACGTTGGCGCACAAATTTTGAAGGCCTTGAGACTCTTGGTTGGACAGCAGGTATAGCCGCAACTATCGGGGTTAATACACTGTTTAACATGCCATCTCTACCCTGTTACCTCTCAGTTGCAGTCCAGGCTGCTTATGGTATTCGTAGTCTCCCGGCAGCATGGGATATTTATACGCACAAACGCCGCCTGAAGCGAAAACCAAAACCACTCGTAATGGACATGAAATCATTTATCGAACAGATGATTCGTGAGCCTGACAGCTATCTTATTTGCAGAGGCTTTGAGTGGGGCCAGAATGAGGGTCAACTGGCATCTGAGTTGATAAAGCGTGACATAAAGAAATTTGTAGCCAAACCATCCAAAAATTTTATGGGCCTCGGCTGGATTCATGCGCTAGGTAAAAAAAACGAATGGATCGGAATTTCTGAAGAACTTTTATCGTTGCATACGCTTATAACTGGCACAACCGGCTCAGGCAAAACAACATATTTTAAACTACTTATTCTTCAAGCCGCACTAAAAAAACAACCACTAATCCTCATTGACCCCAAAAATGATGAAGAACTGGCTGAATGGATGAAGTTCTGTCTGGAATTGGTGGATCGCTCAACGAAATATAATTACGTTTCATTGGCGCATCCTGAAAAATCAGCTCGAATATCTCCAATTACTAACTACACTCAGGCTGGCGAGGTAGCTAACAGAATTACATCGGTTATTCAACGTGCTGATAGTACGAGCGATCCGTTTGTTTCATTTGGTATTATGTCATTAACTACGGTTGTTGAGCTGATGAAAATCTGTGAAATCAAACCGACTTTACGCAATATTAAATCACAACTGAGTGCTGACATCTCTTCATTAGCATCTCTATTGATTATGGCCATCACTAAATTCGGCCACAAGACTTTAGGAGAGTCCGATTTCGACATTATTTTACAGGCGAAAATTGACCGTTACTCGTCTAAAATTAAAGGCCCAAAAGAAATAGCAGAAATATGTGCAGACATTTACCGAAATGACATTAAAGGTAATAAAGGGAAAGGCGATACTTCAATTGAAGCCGGTATTGATATGTTCGGTCATCAGCGCGAACACTTCCAGAAAATGATTCTGAACGTGATGCCAATTCTTAGTCAACTAACTCAAGGGTTTATGTCAGAGTTGTTATCCCCTGACAGTGCTGATGAAGATGAACTGAATGATACTCGTCCAATTTCGAATATTCAGGATATCATCACTACCGGGGGAATGTTGTATTTGGGGTTAAATTCCCTTGCAGATGCTGAGACTGGATCTGCGGTCGGTTCTATTTTCCTGTCTGATATAACATCTGTTAGCTCGACTGTGTACAATTTTTTAAAACCTGGTGGTCAGGACTTGGCTTCTGTAATGGTGTTAATCGATGAAGCAGCTGAAGTTATTAATGACCAAGTTATTAAAATGTTGAATAAAACCCGTGGTGCTGGGTTCCGCTTATTTATTTCGTCGCAATCGACTTCCGACTTCGAAGCCCGTCTCGGTTCAGAAGCCAAAATGAAGCAGGTTATAACCAATACGAACCACTTTACGGCGCTACGCACACCAGATCCTGATGCCCAGGAAGCAGTCATGAAACGAGTACCACCGACAAAGTTCAAATATATTATGCGTGGTCATGGCTCCAGCGCAGGTGCAGATCCTGAACAAATCACCGGCAGTGTCGGGGAACGATTGATGGAGGAAGAAGGCGAGTTATTTCAATCTCAACTGCTAGGTTGGTTACCCAACCTCGAATGCATGGCCATAAATCAGGCTAATAAAATAGTAAAAGGTAAAGTCCCCGTCATATTAATGCCGAGGAATGAGTCCGAGTTAAGCGATGTCCGAACTATCGCTAAAAAGTACCTTTCAATCTACGAACGTCAACAAAAGGTTCGTGGTGAAAAATCACGTATCAGCGCCGAGGGGTAAATATGATTAAAACCAAAACTCTATTAAAGCGTAAAGATGATCAAGCCTCATATGACGGTTTGACCATGATCTGGCCATGTGTTGATGGCATCACTGGGCAAATGTTAGCTCTACTGAAAACCCTTACTCCTGATGAACGCGTTGGTGCAGCAGTGAGCTCCGCTATCAAAGCTTATCATCAGGACAACGAGCAGGAGCTGAATGACTGGGAGCGGCTTGCGATCTATATCATTGAGCTTGGCTTGTTCGTTTGCCGGGAACTTCAACACACGTTGAATTTCTGTGAAATTACTTCACGGATAAATCTCCCGAGAAAGCTAACCAACGAACTGATTATCCAGGCTGGGAGGAAGGCGAAGATTGGGGATATCGAATGTCTGATAAGTTGAATGAGGAAAAGTGGCCTAAGACGATAAAGACACTGATCATCTGGAGTTCGACGATTCTCCTTTTTATCTCTGTCTTCTTTCCGGTTGAGTATTTTAAGTCTAATGCTCTGAAAGAAATCGCATGGGGTCATAAAATGATAGGCGAAAAAGATTTCGTCATGGTATTGCAAAAGGCTCGCGACAATTATACTGAAGCATTTGTAAATACGGGGATTGATAAGGCGTTAAAGGATTTTTACCAGCTTCCTCCCAGCGACATGGCCAACCACGGCGGGCCACTGAAATACTTTGTTGGGCTTTTCCAGAACATTGCCGAGAACCTGAATTATTGGCTCTACATGATTATGTATCGTTTAACACTTGATATGTATTGGTTACCGTACATGGCCGTGGTCATCATCCCGTCTCTGTTTGCAGGGGTAATGCGGTGGATGGCAAAAAGATATAACTTTGGATATGCCAGTCCGTTTCTTAACCGTCGTAGCATGGTATTGATTGGCTGGGGTGTATATAGCGTTCTCCTGTCGCTTTTTATACCGTTACCTGTGCCTCCAATGATCGGGGCACTCATAATGATAGTAATGATTCCTATTGGTTCATCTCTACTTATTTCAAACCTACCAAAACGTATTTAACCTTAAGAAAAGCACCTCAATTTGCGGTGCTTTTCTTTTTCCTCAATATTTCATGTTTGTTAAATTAGCTGTGCGAGGTGATGCATGACTAATTCGAAACCATTTATTCTTTCTGCCCTGCTCTGCCTGACGTTTACCGTAGGGATGATTAGCTATTTGCTAATTTCTGATGTCCCAGAAAAAATCCGTATCCTCAATCAGAAGATCACGGCATCAACTTACCCTCAGTCACGGGATGTCCTGAACAAAGACATGGCTGAAATCATACTGCCCTATCTTAAAAAGCAAAAAGCTGCTGAGGCGTCTCAGGTCAAAGTCCAAAAGCCAAACGAAATCTATACGCCGGAACAATTGCAGCAATCAAGAGGCTACAAATGAAAAAGAACATTTTGAACTCTCTTATATTTGGAATTCCGCTCATGGTTATGGTAAGCACGGCTGCATTTTTTACTTACCAAATCGATAGACAGTCCCAACTTCTTAATGACCTAGCGATCGTTGCTGAGACTCACAAGCCCGTAGTAAACAACAAAAGCGAACTACTGGACGCATTTGCAAAATACATTAATGCAGCGGGCCTAAAACCTGAATCGCAGAAACAATCCAATGTCGGTTACCGGACTGGAAACAAACCCGATACCGCCTATGCGCCTTCTACGGACAACGAACGTATTTATGGGAACCCGGATGCTCAGTTCTATATCATTGAGTATTCCGATTTTGAATGTCAGTACTGCAAACAACATTTCCCAATCGTTATGGATCTCGTGGATTCATCACAAGGGAATATTGCGATGGTTTTCAAACATGTTCCTGTTCACGGGCAGGCTTCCCGTACTGAAGCTTTAGCAGCGGAGTGTGCTGTTGAGCAGGGAGGAAATCCATCTTTCTTCCAGTTATCTAAAGCGTTATTCCGCTACAGCCAATCTGACGGGCACGGTCTTAGCGCACCGCTAGACCAAATCGCCCGCGAAACTGGTTTAGACCCGAACCGCTTACTTGAATGTATCAATGCGGCCAGGCCGTCCAGCAAGATAGCCGACGACGTTCGTGAAGCAGGTCAGCTTGGTATCCAAAAGACCCCTACAAACATTGTTGTCTACGGTGATAAGTCAGCCATTGTTCAGGGCGCAGTAGATGGAGCAGGCCTTATGCAAATGATGGCTCAGCTTGCAGGCTCTGGTCAGAAATAGGCGCATTTTGTCGTCAATAAATCTGAAAAAATTCATATGAGAGGTCATCATGGAACCTGTTTATATTTCTCACTCGATTGACGAACCACCAAAGTTATTTTTTTGGTCGATTGATGAAGCCATGCCATTTTTCGTTGCTCTCGCGGTTGGGATTATCACTGGACGATTATTACCGATGATAATTCTGGGTGTTGTAGTTTCACGTGTTTATGGCGGTTTTCTGGCGCGAGCTTCTGAGAAATATTTTATGCACCTCTGTTACTGGAAATTCGGAGTCACATTCGGTGGTGGCACTTTTGTACCTGAATCCTTCGACCGGGAGTTTATTGTATGAATATCCATAATTTCAAAAAAGGGTTAGTTGGACTTCAGTTAGAAAACAAAAGTTTCAAGTTAATCTCTGCCTCAATGATTCTGGCAAACCTTGTACTTGGTTATGCTCTGTTAGCCAAAACACAACCCATCACTATTATTCCGCCAAACCTTACAGAAACAGCCTGGCTGGATGAAAAAGCCGCCAGCAGCTCTTATATGAAGGCATGGGCGTTATATATAGCCGACAGTTTTGGAAATGCTAACCCAGCCACTTTAGATCTACTCAAGAATTCTATCGGCCCGTTTCTTGACGCTTCAATTTACACAAAAGTTATGAAAGCAATGGACGACCAGATTGACCAAATTAAGCGCGACCGAATCTCGCTTTCTTTTAATCCGGTCGGGGTTATCACCGACCCGTTAGCAGTTGGTACTTTTTATGTCACCGGTAACCAAACTCTCGAAGGTATCACCGGCAAACCATCGACCACGCCAGTCTATTACGAGATTACTGTTAACGTAAAAGGCTACCGGCCCATTATTACGTTCATTGAGATAAAGAGTGGCAAACCGTTGCTGCCAAGTGAAGAAGATAAACACAAAGGTCAAAGGCAGAAATCTTCGGCAGCTCGAACTTCCTGACAGAATTTCGTTAGTTGATTTAACCGAGATATAAATCTTTAAGCGAGAGATTAATAAATCAGCAATCAGTAAACAAAACGGATGTGCCGAAATGAATTTTCTGATTGGTAATAGCCAATTTAAAAATGAACGTAGTGTTGCCACTTATCGGGGGGCTAAATGTTGAATAGTAAACGCATAATTATCCTGTTGCTTACCGCGTCGTCCACATTAGCGACCCATAGCGTAACGGCGGGCGAAATGTCTGTTGATCAAGGCATGGTATTTGAGCAGCCTGATGCGCAGTCGCAACCCAAAGTCACTGCAAAACTCGCCTCTCGACCAGCATCCTCAACTCAGGCAATGCTCAGCACAGAAACACGCCCATATCCTGACAACTATACACCACCAGCAAGTAACTCTATCAATGGCGGGAGTGAACCAGCTATTGATGGCCGTAATATTCAACCAGTACCTGCTGCAATTGCCAGTCCCGTTCCACTCACAAAAGAAGTCATTCCTTCTCGGCTGGAATATATCGTTGCGCCTGGCGTGAACACCCTCGTACCGATTTCGATTAACCAGATCAACCGGCTTGTTACACCGTTTGAACACCCTGTAGTGCAGAAAGTTAAACAGGAGGGTGTAACTGTAAATGTAAAAGATAACGCTCTCTACGTTTCCACCTCAGACAGTAACCCGGCAAGTCTCTATATCAGTGAGAAAGGTGACGAAAGTGTAGCGATCTCCGTGTCGTTAGTACCTCAGAAAATTGCACCGGTGCAAGCCACTCTCATGCTTTCACGAAAGCTGAACAACACGAGTACTTCTGGTGTTATGCCTGCGGCATATAACAACTATGGTGGAAGCGAAGTCAAAGCCAGGCGATGGGAACAGAAAGATAATTACATCGAGACGATTCGCAACATAATGCGAACCATCGCGCTTGGGGACATTCCACCCGGATACTCTCTGGGAAATCTCTCTTCAGGAGTTGGTATCCCGAACTGTAATTTCCGCACGGGTACTGACCAGGATCAGATTCGCTACTCCTTTGCAAATGGCCAGTATCTTCAGGGTAGTCAATTCAGTGTCATCATCGGCGTTGCACAAAACACTGGTTCATCAACAGTAATGGTTGATGAATCACTCTGCACCCATCCTCAGCTTGCAGCAAGAGCACTATGGAGTCGCAACACTCTCCAGCCTGGCCAGCGAACTGAAGCTTACTTCGTTATCCGCAACATCCAGCCAAACGAACAAGCTAACGATTCCATGCGCCCTAAACTCGCGGAGTAAAATCATGCTTATCCCCTTAAAAGAGAAATGGGCCTCAATTTCAGCAAAGCATAAAAAATGGGTTTTATGGGCTGGCGTATTTACTTTCGCCGTTCTTTTTTTGCTCTTGGTTATACCCGACTCAGCTGGCCCCCGAAATCGAGCGCCACAAGAAAAAGTGATTGCCAGCGTCCTTACCGATGGTGATACCAATGGAGTTAGCCAGAATGCTATTGCGGCGCGAATTCGCGCACTCGACAAGACCATTAAAGAGCAAGGTCAACTGATTAAAACGTTAACCGAGAAATATGGTGCTGATCAGACAGCTCAGCGTCTTAGCAATCTGGAGAACAACCAGAAAAAATCAGGCGCTGAGGTTGCAGCTATTAAGAAACGCGTTGATACCGTCTCTAACCCTGTGCCTTACTCACAACAGTCTCGCGGAGCGACACCACTGGCTGGAAACGGCCAACGTAACGTCCCTACTCTGTATAAACCTGAAGAGATATCTGCCCCTTCAGTTGCGCCAAGAAACTCAGGAAGTTTCAATAACGGGAAAACATTACAGCGCGTATACGAAGATGCGGCCCCCCCTGTCGTACCGGAACCCGCAGCAAACCAGCGTCAGCAGAAAGGGAAGGATGGCAAAGCAGTACCAAGCCAGGCAACTCCTGAAATCATCACTGTACAGGAAGATATTGAAGCCGCACCCGTTGCTGACGAAGATGATAACCCCGAGAACCAGACCTACCTTCCTGCAACGTCGATCATAAGTACTGTTTTGATTGCGGGGATGGATGCACCAACATCTCGTGATGCACGAAAAGACCCTTATCCGGCGCTGGCCAGGGTGAAAAAGGATGCAATTCTCCCAAACCGTTTCCGTGCAGATATACGTGAATGCGGAATGCTTGCAGCTGGGTTCGGTGATTTGTCCTCCGAAAGAGCTTATTTCAGATCGGAAGTCATAACGTGCATTCGGGATGACGGTGCAGTTTTTGAAGCCCCACTCGTAGCCTACGCTGTTGGTGAAGATGGTAAATCAGGTGTTCGTGGTCGACTGGTTACCAAACAAGGGCAATACCTGGCACGAGCCCTGACCGCTGGCTTCCTACAGGCTGCATCTCAGCTCTTTAACGTACAGAGTATTCCGACAATCAGTATTAAACGCGATGGAGATAGTAGTGACGCTACTCCTTACCAGCAGGTTATGAGCTCTGACGCACTCCAGGGCGCAGCAGTTTCTGGCGTAGGTGGCGCATTGAATCGTCTTGCCGATTTCTATATGCAAATGGCCGGTGACCTTTTCCCTGTAATTGAAATTGATCCAGGCCGTAGTGTTGATTTTATTGTGCAAAAAGGGGTCATGCTGAAATTCACACGTGTTACTTCAAAAACTCAAACCGTTGGGGGCAAGAAATGATGACGAAGAAAATTGTATCGGCATTGTTTTTAGTTAGTGCCGGTTTTGCGATGTCGGGTTGCTCACTACTGGGCCAGAACGATGAATATGGATGCAAGGGAATGCCCAATTCGGTCACATGTATGAATGTCCGAGATGTGTATGCCCTGACCGATGGAGATGATTACCAGGAGCAGATTGACACCGCATCTGAAAACCAACTTTCGGGAAAGCCTGTGGAGGTTAAGCGGCTGCGCACTACAGCCGGGAACGGTGGACGGAATACTGCCGATGGTGGTCGATACGTCCCTGTGCCTGCTACTGCTGCTGATCCTCAACCCATCCGAACGCAATCTATCGTCATGCGGGTGCTGGTTGACCCCTATGAGACCGCAGATGGAGACCTTAACGTCCCTGGCTACGTCTATACCGAGATTGAGCCGCGTCGTTGGGAAGTCGGTGCAAGAAATAGTGCCACATCAACTGCTGTTATCAGACCAATGTCTGCACCGGTTGCCGCTGCTCCAGCACAATCCCAGGGTGAGACATCACAACCTCCTCAGAAAGGGAGTTACATTAAATAATTGTCCAGTAGTACCGGTATACCGGTACTACTTTTTTCATGTGCTGTATTCCTTGGTCGTCTTTTTAATACCCATCACTGAAAAGGTAAGCACATGAAACAAAAGTCATTATATATTGCTATTGTTCTGGCACTTCATTGTGCTGTAGCCGTGGCAGATAACTCAATCGATAGCACCCAAATTGACGAAGTTACTGTAAATGGTGATGGCAATAACATTTCAGGGCTAACACCCTGTGCAACCCCATCAAACTGTAAATCACCACTCGGCAACTCAAGTGTTTCAGGGAATAACAACACAATTACTTCGTTAACAAACTATATTATTACCGGAAGCAATAATGACTTATCATTTAGTTACGACCCAAGCCAATTCTGGAATGACTACGCCAATAGTTTCAATGTTTACGGGAATAATAATACTGGCACTGGTCTTTTTGATTTGAATCTGGTTGGGAGTGACAATAAAGTTCTAGGACAAAACCTTGCCGTTATGGGTTATAGCAATAACGTTTCAGGAAGTGCATTGCAAGTAATAGGCTCTTATAACGAACTGGATATGGTAGGTATGGGAGCAATTCTTGGTTCCAGAAACACTGCTACTAATTACGCTGGTTCTATAATGGGTACATTCAATACGGTGAGTGGTGGTTCCTACGCTTTGACTATCGGTTCCTTAAACAATATTACAGCTGCACCGATTAATGACCCCTCTGCTGTTTTTAAATTTGGCAACATCACAATCGGCACAATTAATACCATTGATTCCGACGAATCGATCGTGCTTGGCAACTACAATACTGTATCCGATGATAACGCAATTGTTATTGGTAATTATGCTTCTGCTTCAAATGGAGGTATTTCCATTGGGAACGGTTCATTCTCCAATAGTGCTGATACCGTATCGTTTGGTTCAGCTACGGTACAAAGAACACTGACTAATGTTGCTGATGGTTCCAGCCGGTATGATGCGGTGAACTATGGTCAGCTCATGAATTCCGTTAGTTCACTTCAGGCGTACACTGATAGTGCCATCAGTTCGTACCTTTCATCCATTGGCTCTGGCTCTAACACAACGCCACCTACTACAGGCGGAAATAACAATAACGGTACGGACGGCAGCGGGACAGGAAGTGGTACAGGGTCTGGTAGCAGTAACGACAATAGCCAGACTGCCACGGATACTAATACTTATACCGACGAGCGTGAAGTGTCGATCAACGCTCGTACCGACAGTCTAATTGCAACTGAAAGCGCATCCCGAGTTGCTGGCGATGCTCAAACTCTTGTAAGTGCAAACAGTCATACGGATGCCCGTGAATCTGTCATCAACTCAAGGACTGATTTCCTTGTCGATACTGAGCGCCAGTCACGGATTGATGGTGACCGACAGACCTTGGCTTCAGCTAATAGCTACACAAACCAGAAGTTCTCTGACCTTAAAAAGACGGTTGACCGTAATGATAAAAGAGCAAAAGCAGGCTCAGCAAGCGCAATTGCTATCGCTTCAATTCCCTTCCTCAATAACGTGTCGGGTTTTGGCATGGCGATGGGCGCGTACCGAGACCAGGGGGCAATTTCGGGAGGAGCGAATTACGCTATCAATGAAAAAGTAAACGTCCGCTTTAGCATGTCGGCTGATACAGCCGGTGGTGTTGGAGCTGGTGCAGGATTTGCGGTTGGCTTCCAGTAATAATAAAGCATAAATAAAAAGCCACTTTTTTGTGGCTTTTTATTTGGACTAATTGAGTAATTAAAACCGATATTAACATTTCATCACTTCCTTTTTTTGGGGACAGTTTGCAGCCCTTTTCCCTGCGGCAAAATAAATCAATATGTGAAAATGAAACCTCTCTCATTTGGAGCGGTTACTATGAACTTTATCAAACATGTCGCGACTGCGGCACTTTTGGTGGCACTTTCTGCATCAGCTTCTGTATTCGCCGATACAGTAAAAACAAACACCGGGAATATCGATACGATTTTCAATGAAAAAGCGTTCAAGAACATTCCTCAGAATTCGCAGGAAGTAAAACGTTTTGTCGTCCCTACTAACGGCATCATCGCACTAGAGATTGATGGGAAAGTTAATTTGCTGTCTTCTAATGGCCGCTTCGTTATACAGGGAACGCTCTATGACACATGGGCTAAAAAGCCTCTGACCACCATGAGCGAAATAACCAAGAACGCCAGCATCATTCCGATGAAAGAGCTGAACCTAAATATCGCGGACTTGCGCCCAGCCGTATGGGGCGATGGGCCTAAAAAGGTCATGATATTTACCGCACCTGGTTGTGAAGCCTGTGCAGCCCCACTTTCAGCACTTGCTGACCTCGACCCGAAAGAATTCACCGTTAGCGTTCTGTCGCTCGGAGCTCTGGGCCCGGCAAGCCAGCAGCGAAATATTGAATTGTATTGTGCATCCGACCGCTACCGCGCAGACCGCGCAATTATCAGCGGAAATTCCACTCAGAAATTCGACCAGGTAAAGAACTGCGATATGCAGGCTCTGGCTCGACGTGAAGTTACGGCTCAGATACTAGGTGTCAGCATGATCCCTTTCATTGTGCGTGATGACGGCTCCTACGTACTCGGCTCACCAAAACAAGGCCTCAAAAACTTTATCGAGAACAAGTAACACTTTCTTGGGAATCCTGGAGGCATTATGAGTGAATCTTTAATTTTTCAGCGACTCAAAAACCTGAAGCGTTTTTCTGACTTGTGTCCTGTACGTGCATATGACGAATCCAATCATTTGTTTATGTGCGACAACAAATATGTTGGTTTCGGATTTGTTTGTCGTCCCTTAAGCGGGACAACCGGCAAGGAGATGACTAACCTTCAAACGTTGCTGTCTTCCAACTTCCCCGCCAAAACTATCGTTCAGTTTGACCTGGTTGCAAGCCCAAACATCGTACAGAAAATTAACCGGATGGACGTATTGCGTATGGATTGCCGGGACGCAATCCTGCGTAACGCAATTTATAACCGCTCTAAATTCCTTTTGAAAAGCACCGAAACGCCGATGAAGCGAACCGGGACTCGCGTCCGAAATTGTGTGCTTCTCATTACAGTAAAAATTCCGATCAAATATAACTATGAAATGCGTGAAGAAGAATTCAATCACGTTAACGAGCTGCGGAATGTGTTCGAAACGACGCTGAGCATCACTGGTTTGTGTCCCGGTGCATTGACGCGTGAAAGTTACATCGATGTTCTGAGCTCCATTTGCAACCAGGGTGAAAGCGCCTCCTGGAGAGACCGGACGCCGGTACAGCCACAAGAAGACAAGTACATTTCAGAACAGTTAGTCGACCACGATCGCATGTTTTTCATTAAGAAAGACTATTGCGGTTTTGGTGATCCGACAGATTCCGAGCTTCGTGGAGAAGCACCTACACCGACAACGTTTGTGAAAACATTGAGTGCGCGAAAATTCCCGAAAAGATTCTTTCCCGGGCAAGCGCAATACTTTCTCGGCGATATGATGAGTGGTGTTACTGGAATTAAATCATCCTGCATCATCTCAATGAGCCTGATTTTCTTTGATCAGCAAAGTGAAAAAACTAAATTCACCTCGAAACGTAACTGGGTTGTTCAGCAAACCAGTGGCCCATTAATTAAGTGGGTTCCATCACTCATAAACTTGCGTGAGGGCTTCGATCTTCTTAGCGAAAAAGTTGATAACAACGACCCAATTTGCAAAGCCAAATTTACGGTATCAATCTTCTCTAACTCAAAAGATGGCGTGTTACGCGCTGCTCAGGAAGCTGCAAGTTATCTGAACACCTATCAGTTTAAGATGATCCCAGATACCTACTATGTTGCGCCAATTTTCCTGTCAGCTCTGCCAATGTTTAACGAAGCATCAGCAGAAAAGTCCATTGGCCGATATCGAACAATGGCACTCAGTGAAGCGATGGTACTTTCACCTCTCTATGCAGATTGGCAAGGTACAGACAAACCCGCCTTAATGCTGACATCGCGCTCTGGCCAGATCCAATCACTGGACTTGTTTGATTCTGATACTAACTATAACGCCTGTATCGCAGCTGAGTCGGGGTCGGGTAAGTCATTCCTGACAAACTACATTATCACCGCCTACAGAAGCCTCGGGGCTAAAGTCTGGTGTATTGATGTAGGTGACTCGTACAAAAATATCTGTGAGACCTACCAGGGCGATTATCTCGACTTCAATCCCAAAACCAGGCCATGTCTTAACTTCTTCGAACTGATCGAAGACTATTTCGGTGAGTCTGAAGATGATGACTCCAGTGGCGGTGAAGAAGATCTGATCATCGGATTGTTATCGGTGATGGCAGCTCCTAAAGAAGGTCTGAATTCATTCGAAGAGTCTCGACTTAAACAACATGTAGCTGATCTTGTCCGTGTACACAAGAAGCTGACCACCGTTGATATGGTTGCTGATTCACTGCTGAAAGATGAAGATAAAGACATTAAACGTATTGGCCATCAGCTCTATCCGTTCACGAGTGCGGGCCAGTACGGGAAGTACTTTGTTGGTAAGAACAATATCGACTTCAAAAATCCGTTCACTGTACTTGAACTTTCCCGACTGGAAAGTTCAGAACACCTTAAACAGGTTGTCCTCCTTCAGCTGATTTATCAAATCCAGCAGGACATGTTCATGGGCGACCGTAGCCAGATGAAGCTGGTCATTATCGATGAGGCCTGGGCATTGTTATCAGGAAATATCGGGGCGTTCATCGAGAAAGGTTATCGCCGGTTCCGTAAATATAACGGAGCTGCAATTACCATCACCCAGTCTATCAACGATATTTACAAAGATAGTATCGGGAAATCGATCGCAGATAACTCAGCCTTTATGCTCTTGCTGGGGCAAAGTGAATCCGCAGTGAACGAAGCTGAAGCAAATAAACGTCTGGCGCTGGACGAGGCTGGTTACCGGTTCCTTAAAACCGTTCGTTCCACGAAAGGTGTCTACTCAGAAATCTTTGTCATTTCTAAAGCGGGCCAGGGTATTTGCAGACTTGTGGTTGACCCATTCAGCTTACTTCTCTATTCGACTGACCCGAAAGACGTTGCCGCGATCAAAGACAGAAAGTCCCGGGGGATCAATACCGAAGAGGCTATCAACGAAATTCTGGTTGAGCGGGGGTTAGCCGCATGATTAAAACCGCTGCAATTGCGCTGCTTTTTGGTTTCATCGGAGCCGCCCTTTTTGGGCGGTTATTCCCACCAGCCTCGCCCTATGACTATGTTGCAGTCATCAACTTTATGGACGATAAAGGTCAACCGTTAGGTGAAGCCCAGTCAAGGCTGGTATTAGCCCGCGCTGAGAAACTGTCAGAGGCGGGGTATCTTGTGCTCAATGCCTCAGCCCTTTATAGCTACCCTACGGGGCTCAAGATCCCCCAGACCATCAACACTCAGCAATAGCGGTGGGCGAATGAATACACCCAAATCAGTATGGAGCTTAATATTTCGTAAAAAGCGAAGCTGGAGGCAACATATTGTTTTCAGCATCGTTGTTATTTTCTTAACCGCACCGCTGACGCTATACGTGCTTAACCGGTATGAGATTGGTATCGATCCACAAAATAACCAATGTCTTCCTCCGTACCGAATATATCTCGTCGATAAAATGGACAAATCAATCGTCAAAGGGAAAATTTACGCCTTTCATTCTGAGCTAATGCAACCATATGGCAAAGGGCTGAAAATTGTTGATGGCATTGCGGGAGACACAGTCTCCGTTGATCCCGAAGAGACTGCAATTAACGGCTCTATGGTCGGTGAGGGACTGGCATTAGCAGCAGAATCTGGCCATACCGAACAGGAGCTAACGCGTAGTGGTGTCGTACCGAATGGTCGCCTGTGGATGATGGGGCGCACCAGATACAGTTTTGATTCCAGGTACTGGGGATCATTAGACGAGTCACAAATTATAGGCCGAGCGTATCCATTATGGTAAAAAAAACACCTTTTCGACTTTCGATATTGGCATTTGTAACCGCTGTTGTTTTCACTCCAGTCTGGGCCGAAAACACTGGTATCTATTTAAGTGATCTGCCGTCAAGACCGGTATCCAACTTAGATAATATTCCGACAAGACCGGCTAATAACTACTCAGTCACTGACATTCAAAAAGCTAAGCGTCAATTATCTGCAACTGAAATGAAAGATATTGACAGTCTCATAAAAGCGGCTCGTGATAATCAAAATGCCACTGCCGACCGCGCTACTGACACGGTTAAAGATAATCGAAAAATGATGGGTGAAATGCCCGAGTATAAAAATACAGATGAACTAGTCGATGATGCGGTAAGAGGAGCGTTAGCAAAGTCTGATATGACTAACGAGAAACAAAATAAGCCAGCCGGTGATTTTATTTATATTCTCGTCTCCGCGTCTCTCAGCGATGCTGAAATCACCGACATTCTCAAGTTATACGATGGACGCACGGATATCGCTCTGGTTGTCCAGGGGGCAAAAGATAAAAAGAACCTGCTTGATGAACTTACCCACTGGCAGAAACTTTCCTTCGACTCCAAGTCTTCTCTGGCCGTAAACCTCGATCCAACTGTATTCAAAAACTACAACGTTAGTTCTGTACCGACCATTATCCATGAAAAAGATGGTGAGCTGGTGGCCAGGGTGACAGGCATCTATGACATCGCGTACCTGAAAGACAAGACCGGCGACCTTGGTGTGGCCGGGCCCGCTGTTGGGGTCGTAGAGAAGAACCTTATTGATGAACTACAGGAGAGTGTCGCTAAACTCGATTTTGATGGCATGAAGAAAAAGGCCATTGATAACTACTGGCCCCGCCAGGTTTTCCAGGAATTCCCGGAAGCGACAAAGCGAGCTACCAGAACCATCGATCCGACGGTCATTATCCCTCAAAACATTACTTCACCTAACGGCGATATCGTTGCAAAACGGGGGCGATTTAACCCGCTAACTGTGATGCCATTTACCATCAAGCTAATCTTTTTCGATGCACGTGAAGAATGGCAACGCCAGTTCGCCAGGTATCAGTTTGAACATACACCAGCCTCCCTCACGCCAATACTGGTCACGACAAACGTGTATGGTGATGGCTGGCAGACCTTCCGTGACACCAAGAAAGAATACGGTGACTTCGCAAGGCTATACATGATTCAGCCAGGCATGGCCGAACATTATGGTTTGATAAACGTGCCCAGCGTTGTGACAGCCGACAGTAAGCGATTCATTAATGATGAATATTCACGCAAAGATTTTGAGGAGCTGAAATGAAAAAAATTCTCTCAGTTCTGAAATCACCCAAGACCCTGGTGCTCGCATGTCTGGCTTTTACTATGCCGGTTTTTGCGGCTGACGTTTCATCACCCGTACAGAACAAGGTCTGTCATGATAACCAAGTCTTATCAGCGAAACTCATTACGGATGTTTGCTGGAACTGTATTTTCCCGATAAAGCTTGCCGGTATTAATCTGTCGATGACAGGTACTGCACCTGACAATGCAGCATCAGGGACAGTATGTGCCTGTAAGGATGGATTGAACGTCTATCACCCGGGTGTATTGACCGCGATGTGGGAACCGAGAAAGCTCATCGAGTTAACGAGAACACCCGGGTGCATGTCATCCCTAGGAGGGGTAACACTCGACCTTGGTAATGATTTGCAGTTTGGCCCGCAGACCGATGGAGCAGCCGAGGAACAGCGGGAGCGTTTCTCAATAAGTTTCTACAACGCACATATGTATGCTATGCCGTTATTAAGAATGTTGGATATGTATCTACCCGGTCAATGTAATGCCGACCCATACAGCGATTTTGATATCATTAATTTCACGGAGATTGACCCGACCTGGAATAATACGATGCTGGCATTCTTCCAGAACCCGGAATCAGCAGCTGTGGCTAACGTGATAGCAATGCAGGCTTGCGCCGGTGAAGCAGCGGCACAATTTGCAGGTAAACAGCCAATAGACTCACTTTGGTGGTGTGCCGGTTCCTGGGGTGGGCAGTATCCTTTAACTGGATCGGTACGGAGTATGGATGCCCCCAGAACAACCAGCCTGGTCGGGATCCGTATGCTGGCCGCAGAACATCGTCGTGGACTGGCCTACCGTTCGATGGGAAACGATACTGTTTGTCGCTCCAAGATTTACCCAACGTTGCCAAAGCAACAGTACAAATTGAATATGTTCTACCCTACCCCGGAGACAAAAAACAGTCATGAGGTCGGTGAGTCCCCATACCAATGGCAAGGTGGGCCTTTCCGTTATCCAACCGGTAAAGGCCAGGACAGCACCTACATGATTTTCCAGTGGGTAGATTGTTGCCGCACAATGTAATAAAAAAACCCTGCAATGCAGGGTTTTTAATTTCTGTTTTTCGTTGAATTAAGCCTGCCGTTTAATGGCCTCATTCTGATCATCATTCGCTTCATTACTGGCATCCTGCAACACCTTTGTTTCCTGGTCTACCTGGGTAGGTTCTGTCTCAGTGCTTCCAGCCAATTCTTTTTCAGCGGCCCGGCCATTGGCCTGATTAAGCTCATCAGCAGATGCCTGCGCGTGACGTTTGAGTGATGCTGCCAGATCACGAATGAGATTATGAAGACGAGACTTAAACTCCTCGACCTCATCCTGATTAAAACAGTTATTTAACCAGAGGGTATCGATGATCTGGTGCAATTTATCAAAGTTCTGAATAATGCGGATAACCCGCAGCGCTTGCGGCGTTCTGATGCGAACCTCATGTTCTTTTGGATGGGTATACCCGACTTCATTGAGGCTGCTGCGTTCTTCTTCTTCTTTTACCGCACGGTTCAGAATAGCAATGTTATTTTCCAGTTCTTTCTCAGGCATGTCGATTACTTCGTTAACCGCCTTCAGTGTACGTTCAATCGCACCACTGTATTTAGTGCCAAGCCGTTCAAGGGCTCGGCTGTTATTGGTCAGATTGAAGAGAGCCTGGGAGATAATGTTAAAATTACGGGACTGTACCCGAATACCTTCCTGGGTGTGAAGAGTAAATTTCACGACAGCTTCAGGATTGGAATATTCGACACGAGAGTTAGGGGTTCGGTTATCCTGAGCCCCACTCTTTTTAGCTTGTTTTACGGTTTGTACCGGTGCTTTAGCCATAACAGAACCTCGGAGTTAATTTGTATGCCAATTGATTAGGCCAAAACTCAGGATAGTTGTCATTGAAAAATGGCTGCAATATGACCATGAAAAACCGACTTGAAAAATTAAACCAATATGCTTAAATGAATAAGAACCGAGCTGACGGACATCAGCACAACTTCCTAGTTAATTTCGCGCTCAACCAGCGCCCACCGGATGACCTCCTCCCGGGTTAACTACGCCTTCTACAGGCCCGAGCATCTCTGATGTGTTTAGGTTAAACCTGACATGTCTCTTTGCTTACCCAAACGGGTATTTTGGTTCTCAATCCCAAACAAAAAAAATTGTTAATCCTTTTAACTCCAGCGAATCAACAGATGTGCAGTTTTGTGTACATCCGTTTAGTTTACCTTTTAGGTAGCTAAATTTTCGCATTCTAAATTTATAGGTGATCTATGTCTGACCCAATCTCATTAATGGCAGGTATCGTATTTTTTGGTGCTGTGTATTACCGTGCCGAATATATCAGATTCCTTGGCCCAATCTGGCTGGCAATTTTTATAACGGAACGCGGTTTACTGTTCACTGGTCTCGGTTTTGTTACCGCGACTGTATGTGTAGTTGTTGCTTTACTCGTTATTTATAATTCATTCTTTACCAAGTCTGGGAAAAAATCTAATGAAGCAACTAATGGAAACATGGTTGAAGGTGTTTCTCGGGCTGGGTCAAATAATGACAAAGCCAAATATGCAAACCATCGTTTTGAAGGAAAGCTTGTTTACCACGGTCTCGAAAACTGGAAACACGATCCTAATAACGATAAATCGTATTTAGTCACAATACGTAGTGGTGGGAAAGACCATGAAATTTGGGCTGTTGGGCTCAAAAATGCTGTTGAGACTTGTGGAGCACAAGTTGGTGATATTGTTTCAGTCTGGAAAGAGTCTGAAGTAAGAACCGACAAAGCACAAGTGTTTGACGAAAGCGGTAAGGTTACAGGGTATCGTACTCTCCTTAACGAAAAACGTCGCGGCATTTGGGTTATGCAAGTACTCGCCGAAAGCTAAAATATTCTTAATTCAGGCTATAAGCCTTAACTTTTTAATCTTTTAAATATATGAGGTATATTATGACAATTGTCTATGGTAGTAGCATTGAGCCGGGTGGTATGGAACTGGATGATTACACAATGATTGCAGAGTGTGAAAATTGTGGGAAAGACTGCCGACATCGGATTTATGAAGACTGTGTTGCAGGGGCAATAAACCAGAGATTCTCTTATACGTGTAATCACTGCGGTTATCATTCCTGTAACGCTGAAGTATGTGACGTATGCGATAGCATCGAATGCGAAGAACATGCTGGTCGTTATCAGTCTAATATTTTCTTCGAAATGCATGAGCTCATTGAGCTCATGAAAATAGAGGGAGATATACTGGCAATCAGAGCAAAAATCAATGTAGGCGCTCACGACTTTGGAGATCTTTCAAAGTTAGATGATTGCCTGCATAGGCTCACCTTTCCAGGTTACTATGAACGGCGAAATACTGATCTCTATAAAGAGATATCAGATGCTTCAACCGACATGGCAATCCAAACATGGAAGCGTCTGGAACGCTTGTTATGCTAAACCTCCCTATAAAAACCCAGCGAAAGCTGGGTTTTTTTCTTTTCTGGATTGACCAACCAAACGTCGTATCATAATCTTATATCGCGGGCATCCCGCTTAACTTCTTTTAACACTCTTTATTTCGGCAACGCGCCATCCCTGAATGAATAAGTTCATTCGCACGGCTTCCCTACGCCCATAGAATTCGACACACGGTGCATCATGCATCGTGTTTTCTGCGCCGTCGAAAAAGGTGTTTTTCCTCTTGTTGAGGATACAGTGAGTCCAGCACTCTAACTGGATGCTTCACAAATCTTTCTAATTTTTGTGCCTATAGCACTAAATCATTTTAACTTTTTTAATTTAAAAATTTATGAGGTATAAACTATGCAATCCAGAGCAAAGGGTATTGTTGCGATAGAACCTAAATATGTGCCTGCATCTAACAATGCAGATTCATATATTTATTTCCGTTTGCGCTGTGACATGTCCATTAGCGGCAAGTCTCAGACCGAGTTCTATTCGATAAAAGCATTTGGTAAAGTCGCGGATTTTCTACGCGATAATATTCAAATGAATACCGAACTGTATATCGAAGCATTAGCTCGATCATTCCGTTATACAAAACATGGTATTGACCAAATGAGGACTGAGTTTCATGTTTTCATGGCTCGAATCATTCAGACTGGTCAATCAATAGATACCCGTGCAAATGAAACTGTAAAGCCACCATCTACATCAACCGTCACTTCGCTATCCCCTCAAGTAGCGCAAAAACTTAAGGACGATATGAAGTGGCAGAAAATGTCTGATGAAGAGGTAAGAACTGCTTCTGAAAAATGGAGAACAGTATATGCCGAGCAAAAGCAGCTGCACCCTGGAAAAGAGTCTGTATCACCAGACAACAATAAAAATTCAGTAGAGAAGATACCAGAAGCTTCGCCGAAGCTGGATGCTAAGAATAGAGCCGTGCAGACATCACGTCCGCAAGCCGCAACCTCTAAGCACCCTGTCAACATGCAAGCCTGGACAAATCTGCCAGCCGATAATTCGACAGCAGCCGTTATTGTAGCTCGTATGAAACTTAATGAAAAATTAAGCTCCTCCGGGCAAGTAACTTTAACTAACGCATATTCATCAGTTCGCGGTTGATATGACTGGTTGCTGATTCCTCAGCAACCTTCTTCTTTTTTAATCTTATAATTTATTTAATTTAATGAGGTATATATGTACTCAAATAAATCACGTAGTTCTGGTTCATTCTCAAACAACAATAAAGGGAACACCGATATTGTCGTTAAGATAGACAGCATTGCTCGACATATGTTGTCGCTCGAAAAGATGTTTGCATCCGCAGGTTCCAGTTCACCTCACATCTCATTCGAACGTGAATGCGTTTTTGCAAAACATATTGTCAACAATAATAACTACTTGGCTGACATAGCAGTTAATAATCCAAAGTCCTTCGAAACAGCATTCCTTCAGCTTGCAAGTAGCGGCCTTACTCTTGACCCGGCGCAGAAGCAGGCTTACCTGGTTCCACGCGATGGTCGTGTCATTCTTGACGTGTCCTATATTGGGCTCAGCAGGATGGCCACCGATGAAGGTTTATGCGAAGACATTGTGGCTGAATTAGTTTTTGAAAAGGACTCATTTAAAACCAATGGTCGTCGTTCCAGCCCAGACCACGAATTTGACCCCTTTGCTTATAAAGGGGGACTCGTTCTCACAAACACCGATCAGGGTGCTTTAGGAGATCGAGGCATGTTCAGGGGGGCTTATGTCGACTATTTAATGAAGGATGGACGTCATCTGGTATTTTTCATTGACCTTCAGGATTTAGCTCAATCTCGGGCGAAATCCGAATCTTGGGCAAAAGTGGAGAAACGGCAGTATTCACCGTGGACTCAGTTCCCTTGGAAGATGGTGCTCAAGTCAGCTATTAAGCAGACCATACACTTAATTCCTGGTAACCGTACTCGCCTGAGTTCAATGATTGAATATCTGAACACTGCTGGTGGTGAAGGTTTCCGTACAGCAACAATACCCGTCGCAGCTGCTGAAGCTGAAATGGAGGTTAGACAAGAAGCCAGGACGGCTGGTAATACGGATACTACAATCCGAACTGCAAAGTCTGATGATAAAGTTATTGAAGGTGAGTTTAATAAGCTCCCTGAAGAACCTGATTCAACCGAGCAGCAGGACATCAAGAGCAATACACCAACCGATGTTTACGATACGGCTGAGGGAAATACACCTCCAGCTGACGTAAATGGTTCGGCTGATGATATTCTCCCTCCACCCGGAGAAACCAATGGGCAGTCCAATGAAGAAATGTCTGAGCATCCCGGGGTCAGAAAATGGGCTGAACGCAGAATTAAAAAGTTAGTAAGCCGGGCAGAAAAGACGCTTGGATACGAAACTATTTTAAACGATGCAAAAAGCAGTTTCGATCTGAATGAAAGTGAGCTGGCATTCGCTCGCTTATCTTTAGAAAAATCCCGTCGGTCACTTCTCAAAAATCATTTAACTAACGCAGTAGGTAGCTTCGATTTTACTCAAGTACTTAACTTCATCGAAAAAATGGGTAAGGGTGAGTTTAAAACCGACGCGGCCAAATGGGTCGGTGAAGTCCAAGCCGAATCAATGGAAATACACAAGTTATATCTTGAGGCTGTTAATACATCTGATTTTGTGAGGCTCAATGCCGCTCTCAACAATGTGACATTTCCCCCTCTAAAAGAAATGGTAGAAGGTCTTATTGAAGATCTTCTGGCCGCTTAACTTATCCGGCAGGAAACTGCCGGTTTAACTTTCTAAATTTATCTTAAGGTGATCATTATGTCTGACATTTATGAAGTCGTTGATGTTGTGCAGGGCTCAAAGGAATGGCTCGAATGGCGTAAAACTGGTGTGACAGCAACATGCTCCCCTATTCTGTTAGAGGAGGCTGGTGCAACTAAAACGCCCTACGAACTCTATTTGCAATACGCTGGCCTGATTAAGGCAGAAGACCTTTCTGTCATTAAACAGGTTGATGCTGGTAAAAAGCTTGAAGCACTTGCCAGAAGTTACTGCGAAAAAGAGATTGGACAAATCGCCCTGCCTTTCTGTGTAAGGAACAAAAAGTATCCTTACATGATTGCTTCGCTGGATGGGCAGTTCGACGATGGTTCAATCCTTGAGATAAAGAATCTTTGCGAGAGCAAACATCTTTCTATTCTTCAGCTTGAAACCAAATCGCCAGAATTCCGTTATTACTACTGGCAAGTTCAGCACCAGCTGCTGACAACAGGCGCACCCCAGGCGTATCTTGTGTTTTGGTCGGCCACTGACCAGACCAAGGTCTTTAAAATTATGCCTTCGAAGAAAGCGTTTTATCGAGTCCAGGTTGCCTGCGAATACTTCTGGAATAAGGTTCAGACAAAAACAGCTCTACCGTTTGATAAGGAAAAAGATATTTTGCTTATCTCTGACCCTGAAATCATGTCTCAGACACAAGGCTTTAAGCTTCCAGACGACCTCGAAGCTCGTGTGGTAGACATAGCCAGACAAGTTGGAACATTGCAGCAGATGGAGAAAGAGTTGGCTTTAAAGAAAAAGCAGTTCGAAGAATACCAGAACGCGGTCAATTTATTGATCCAGGGTCTAGGTGCTTCTATTGGCTTTTCCTATAACGAGCTGGTTAGAATCGATGGCTTTGGCTTTCGTTTTCTTCAGTCTCGCGTACCGGAAAAACCGAGCTACAAACGAATCTGCGATAAATTATCTATTGACCCCAAACATCATCCAGAATGTTACGGTCAGTCATCGGTACGAAATTCGTTAAGTACCTATGAATATAAATCAACTCTGACTGATACTGTCTACATTCCTTTGGATGACACTTCCGTACTGGTATCTCCTGGTGCAGAAGAGACAGACTCAGCCCAACAATACGTTGTTTTTTAATTATTGAGCCCAGTTTAAAACTGGGCTTTTTTTTTGCTTGACCAATTACACATCCTTTATTATCTTTAAATAGCGGCTTAGTCCGCTTAACTTCAGGCAACTGCCTTTAAACACCTTCTAAATTCGGCGCTCAAGCCACTCCTGAATACCTCCTGGTATTCACAAGGATTTCTTTCGCCTAAACAAATTCGATAGCCTGCGGCTCTCATAAGCGGCAGGCTTTTTTGTCCGTCGAAAAAGGTGTTTTGTTGTCACGTAGACAACAACAAGTGCCTCAGTCACTCCCAAACTGAAACTAGTACCTAACTTCAGCCTTCATGCAAGGCCTAATTCATCTAATTCACTAATCTTTTTAAATGAGGAGTCTGATCATGTTTCTTGTAAATATGACTGCATATCTTGCATCCCCAGAACAACGGGAAATGGGCGTTATTGATGTCGATCAGCAAGTATCACACGCATTACGTGAACTGTTGACCTTTAATACCTGTCCTTCAGAAGATGTTATGACCGATAAAGCTAAAGAATTTGCTGAAATCGCTACATCACTCTGTAATAAATATAAGGCTGATGGTGTACTTGTTTATGCCAAAACCTATTTTATGCCTGTTCTGGTCTCTGCATTGAGAGCCAGAGGCATCGTTTCTTATGTAACGTATGCACCAAAGGTTACCAGTGTTGATAACAGTGGCAGTGTTAGCCGCAATTATAAGCATGTCGATTTAGTACGTGCTGATATTGCTGCATAACATCATTCTTCTTAATTAATTTTTAATTTTTAAATCTATCTAATTTAATGAGGTATATCATGACTACTAATTTCGCAAACCTGTCTGTTGAAAT
The DNA here is from genome assembly GCF_000280495.2 of Kosakonia radicincitans DSM 16656. Taxonomy (NCBI): domain Bacteria; kingdom Pseudomonadati; phylum Pseudomonadota; class Gammaproteobacteria; order Enterobacterales; family Enterobacteriaceae; genus Kosakonia; species Kosakonia radicincitans. Next base: position 61,489 of record NZ_CP018017.1, on the reverse strand, counting down.
CATGGCGCGCTCTACACCTGTCCACCCTTCTGTATTTGGTATTGTTGTTCCAGATCATCAGATGGATAAAGTTAAACCGTTCCAGGGATTTGACTCAGCCAATCCATTTAGTGCATTCGTGCCTAAACAGAATGACGACTATGTTTTTGAAGCGTATTTGCGTTCATCTGTACTGATGTGGATTAACTATCCACAAAATCAGTCTCTGTGGATCTCTGGCCCAACAGGTTGTGGCAAAACCAGTGTTGTCGAACAAGTAGCAGCAAGACTTAACTGGCCTGTCATGAAAACTACAGCTTCACAAGACCTGGATATTAACAATCTCATTGGCGGTCTCCGGCTTCAGTGTAATGAACTGACCGGTGATACCAAGACTGTTTTTGTTCATGGCCCACTGACGCTGGCGTACAAGTATGGACTGATTTTCCTACTCGATGAGTACGATCAATTAGACCCATCCTGTGCCAATGCCTTTAACGCCATCCTCGAAGGAGGGAATTTAGTTATTCCTGAAACCAACGAGGTAATTAAACAGCACCCGAACTTCAGATTTGTTGCAACGGCTAACTCAATTGGTCAGGGCGATTTTACTGGCGTTTATGGCGGTGTGAAAACATTAAATGTGGCCAACCTTGACCGCTATATGTTTATCACTGCTGACTATATGCCAAAAGAAACCGAGACTAAATTGATTACCAAATATATCCCCGACACCAAAGTCGCGGAGAAATTTGTTGACGTTGCGAATATGATTCGCGGTCTTTTTGTAGGCAAGAATATCACCGGTGAAATTGACACTAGTGTCAATACTAACAGTGCAAAACTCCCGGACGGTGTTCTTCCCGACACTCGTTTATCAGTAACGTGTTCAACTCGTTCGCTGGTGGCCTGGCTTGACCGCTACTCAATGATGAAAGCTGCAAAGATGCCACGTGCATTATTAACAGCTTTCGATTATCAGATTGGTAATCGTGCATCAGCAGATGATAAAAAATCTTTGCATCTCATCGTTGAAGCTGTATTCGGTTCTGAAGCACTTAAATAAAACCCCGCTTGGGGTTTTTTAATTCTTTTTAAATCAATTTTAAATTAATGAGGTATGTCATGACTATCAAATCCAATGCCACTCAGGTTCTGGAACAACTTATTCTCGTTTCTCTTTCTGATATCACCAGTATTAGTGGTCGTCGTAAGCTGAAAAGAGAAGATCTTGGTAACAGTGCTGATTTGCCACCTGATGTACTTGTTTCATTAGGTAGCAAGAAAATCATTGACCCACAACTCATCAATCCATTTACCCGCAAGAAGAATTCAGCTCACGCTTTATGTCTTGAAGCGGGTATTAAATTTATGGGAGGCTATGCAATTCCAGCCGACAAGGTTAATGATTTAATTGGTAAACTGAATGTACTTAAGGGCGAGTTTTACGATTACAAAAAGGAATTTATGAAAGCTGATTTTAATAGCTGGATTAATTCTTTTGAAGAAAAGTATCGCTCTATACTTTTGCGTGATGCTGCGATCGATTTGTCTTATATGGATAGCCAGATACAATTTGGCTTTACTGCGATTCATATCACACCTTATGGTAACAGTGTCATTCAGGATGGTTTAACTGGGCAAGTTAAAAGTTTAGCGGATGAAGTTTATGAGGATGTGGCTGATGTTGTTGAAGGTTTCCTTAAAAACAGGAACCCCGATGCGTTTTCTCAGCACACACTAAATCCTTTACGCCGCTGCGACGATAAACTCGCTTCCCTAGCTTTCATCGCACCAAGCGTCCAGTCTCTTAGCGACTATGTTAATCAGGTAATGAAAGACATTCCGCTAACCGGCAAAGTGACGGGCAAACCTTATAACGACATTCTCTCTCTCCTCAATAACCTACGCGACCCAATTCATGCAAAACAGTTTGTAGAACTGCTGTCATCAGCCAGTACTACAGATGGTAACGATGCGATTGACCCATCACTTTCAATGAACCTTATTGGAGATGATGATGCCATGACTTTAGCGGCCATTTCGGCAACTCAGGTTCAGGTAGAAACGCTTCCTCCTCCGCATACAGATGCGTTTGCATCTGCTGTGGTAGTAGAAGATCCGATCGGATTGCAAAGCGTTGATTCACTCGCTGAAGCCCCATCTGTTCTGGTAGAAATCAATGGTTCAGCTGATACGTCTTTGGCAATCGAACCGGTTAATACGTCGGCTGATACTGACGTTAACGACTTGTCCGATACCCAGGAGCATGGAATTGTTAATGACGCTGTAATACCGGCGTTTAGTGCGGTTATGGTCGATGATGATTCATTTTTGGGCGGTGATTCGATTGTACCCCGCTCTCTGCCAGACTCAGCTCTTATTTCGGGTTTGGATTCTGAAAAAGTCATTGATGGAAAAGAGCCTGAAATTGTAATTTCGTCTTCACTCGATGATGACGAAACAATAATGGTGTTTTAAAAATAAAAGGCCCACTCCGGGCCTTTTTTCTAATTAATCTATTTAAATTTATTGTGAGGTATATATGGGTATTTATAATTCCCTTCCTATTGTCGCACGTGCATTAAGCTCTCAGATTGGTCTTAATGTTTCTGTTGGCGGCAATGAAGCATATGCTACGGAGACTGGTGCTGGTTTTCTTATTAACCTTCCATTCTTCAAGGACGCTGAAATGTTGGCAAATCCGTTATTAGGGTATGCCGTACATGAAGCAGCACATATCCGTTTCACTGATTTTGGTGATCTTAAGATATTCATTCAAGAGCATATGGAGTCGGATAAATACAACGTTGAGGTACTTAGACACCTGGTCAATCTTTGCGAAGATTTGCGCATTGAACGTGCGATGAGTTGTCGCTATCCAGGTACATTGAAGTATCTCAATTCACTGAATCATTTTTTGTTCAGTGAAGAAGCGGAATCCTGTGATAAAGCTTCATCGGTATTTCTGGATACCCTGCTTACTTGTGGTTTGAACCGCTTCAACGGTTTAACTATCCCAACAAAGCAAGTGCGTGAAGACTTTGAACGCATCTTCGGGCTGGAGCTGTACGACAAAGCTATGACGGTTATGGCTGAAGCAGTACAAGCAACCTCGATTAAAAAGGTGTTTGAAGTTGCATGTCGGTTATATGACCTCGCAGTAGATGCATTTAACGAAACTAATGAGCAAGAAGAACCTCCGCAGGATGATAATCAGGGCGCTGATTATGGTGACAGCAAAGGCGATGACAGTTCGTCAGAGCCGGGCCAGTCATCCGACAGTTCTGACAAAAATGGGGATGGCCAGACTGTAAGTTCAGGCGGTAATGGCGGCTCGCCGTCATCGTCAGCCGGTCAGAATGGGCCTTCTTCAGATCCTGATGGTAATACCGGTGGCGCACCAGATAAAGAACATGGGCAAAACGATAGCGATGATGAAAACGATAACTCATCGTCAACGTCAGCTAATCGTAATACTCCTGCTTCCGACTCTGGTGACAACAAAGCCGGAGCTTCCCAACCGGGCTCAAATGCTTCGGGTGAAGCTTCTGTCGTTAACATGTCCCAGGGCGGTAAAGACCCTTTCGAAGGAACCACATCGAATGACCTTGGCCGTACTGGACAGAACACTTCAGATAAGCTCAATCAGTTAATCAAAGACAAAGTACCCCCGCATCAACGTATCGTTTCACCTACTCCATATTCAGTAGCACCTGCGAAGCGGCACGATACCGGTAATGCATCCGTAAGTTTAGGGGTGCAGATGGCTACCGGGTTACGCCAATCACTTCATGGGTTGTTACAGGGTGTAAGAGCGGTGAGAAGAACACATCGTGAAACTGGTCGTAAGCTTGATTCTCGACTGGTTACCAGTGCCATGCTGGGCAATACGCGTCTTTTTAAACATAAGTCCAAGGCAGTAGATGTCAGTTCTGCTTTTACTATCCTGCTGGACTCTAGCGGGTCAATGAGCCGGTCGGTTAAAGAGGCTGAAGCCGCTGTTGTATCAATGTTGTATGCGCTCGATGGTATTCAGGGGGTAACTACCTCGGCATACCATTTCCCACACGCCGCACATAATAGCGTAGGTCTGTTAAAAGGACGGGAGCAAACTTTACGGACAGCTATAGGAACTCATCAGTTTGGTATTGGTACGCAAGGCTGTACTCCTCTTTGCGAATCGTTATGGCCTGCACTTGCAGACCTGACGTCAGCTAAAGCGGATCGCCATGTATTGGTTATAGCAACTGATGGCCAGCCTGATGATATGGCTTCTGCGCGAGCGATGATACAAAGCGCTAAAGATGATGACATCATCGTTATTGGCATCGGTTTCGGTGATGCCAGTGACCGCATGATGAAAAGTCTTTTTGGTGATACCGGTGTTTCTGTCGGTTCTGTTTCTGCCTTACGTAGCAAACTCTTTGAAGTAACCCGTAAAGCTCTCATGTCTTAATCTGTATTTTAATTTCCGTTTTAGCTTTCTAAATTAATTTAATTTATTTTAAAGGTGATCATTATGTCTGCAACCGCAAAATCTAAAGTGGTTCACGAAAATCAACTCTCATTCATGAGTATTTTCGATGCCACTGAAAGTGAATATGATCTGATATCAGCCGATTCAGAACATAATTATGAACTTCGTTTTTCATCAAAGATGGCTTACGAAATAATTCGGGATAGTATATATATCATGACTGCATACCGTAGTACTGGTGAGCAGCGTGTGGATGAAATCCTCTGGATTTGTTCGGAAGAAAATCAGGAAGACTTATGTTCATTTACGAGTTGCTGCAAAATAGCGGGTCTTGATCCATTCGAAACCCGGATGGAAATCCTGCACGAGTGGTCAAGTGAATTGGCAAAACAAGCAAGACTGATTGCGTGTCATCACTTTACTGCTCCCACTAATATGGAACATGTTGCATCCCAACGTATTGGATACGAAAAATACAGAAAAGCGTTTTATCACACTTATCCTAAAGAGGCTGCGAAGCCGCTTAAGAATAAACCTCTGTAATAATACAAACGCTGACTTCGGTCAGCGTTTTTTTCGTGCCACGCTGGAGACTAACATGAATATTTTAAAACATGACTTCGATAGTTCCTCTGAACTGCTACAAGCGGGTTTATTGCTTAATCAATTGGAGGATCTAATAGGGTTTATTTCCACGAATGAGTTCAGGAAAACCTCAATCAATCAGTTCATTGAGGTTGAGGCATCTGAACTTATGGTTTTTAACCTATGGCATCCGATGTGTCCCGATATCACTGAGGTTCATTTCTTCCGTGATATGGATTCAAATTGGTGGCCATACAAGATTTATGAACTCATGTCTGATATAACCACCCAAACCCAATTCATTCCTCGGGTAAATCAATAAAGGTGACATCATGATTCATTATTGGGTTAAAGTGAGACCCGGTGAAACAGATATCCTCGCACCTCTTCGTCATGGGGTTCTCGCCATAAAATATTTGGATGGAGCGCCATTGCTTTTCCAATGGCCTCCTGAAGAAGGATGGACGTTCGAAACCCTGGATAAAGTACAGCCTTGTGGTGTTGAGTTTGGGGCCGATGCATATATTAATGATGTATGGATTGGTACTACAGAATTTTAATCTTTAAAGACTGAATGTCTGGAGTCTCATTTAATGGATATCCCATGCATTTTGTTTATATCAAATAGTCGGCATTATGTAATTACTGAAGACTCTGTTATCGCTTCATGGCCATCACGTTCTGATAAAGAAAGTGAGATCATTCAGCTTAATGACGGTCGGATTATTACTGCAAACAATGTACGACGATTTAACTTCATCGACATTTCAAAGATCGAAAGCCTGACGGCGATTGATGATGGAATTGTCTTTTAACTATATAGATTAATAACTGGAGTCTGTATGAGTGGCTGCGCGTTGATAGAGTATAACAACCGCACCGCCAGAATACGCGGTGAAGTTGCACAAGGCGATAAGCATTATATTCAGTATGCTCTCGCTCACTGGGCTGTCATTGCAATCAGGATTCGCAATACAGACCATCATTTTACCCGATTGCCGGTTGATGAGTGGATTGAAGGAATTGCAAAACAAGTAAATCCTTCTGAGGCTCGTGAGCAGATATTTAATGCTCTATTGCGGTGTAAGCCGGGTATCTTCTAATTCATTTAATTTATCGAGGTATATATGTTTCATTCTGAAACCGAGGATATCTATGGTTTTGTGTCTGGCGATATGTCATTGCGACCTCATTCAATCGATAGAGATTTGCAGGACTTAAGGTTACTACTCGCCGATATGGATACCATTAATATTCTGAACGAACGAGGGATAGGAACTCAGAAAACCATCTTTCATGTAACACAAAATGAGTCGAAGGCATTAATGCTGGTTACTCGTTTATGACCTGCTCCCCGTTGATTAGTACACCCCGATGTTAGTAATGTCTTCATAAGCCACATGAGGACATCCCCATGAAGAAGCGTTTTTCCGACGAACAGATCATCAGTATTCTCCGCGAAGCCGAAGCTGGGGTACCCGCCCGTGAACTCTGCCGCAAGCATGCCATTTCCGATGCCACGTTTTACACCTGGCGTAAGAAGTATGGCGGTATGGAGGTGCCTGAAGTTAAGCGCCTGAAGTCGCTTGAGGAAGAGAACACCAGACTCAAGAAGCTGCTTGCCGAAGCCATGCTGGATAAAGAGGCGCTTCAGGTGGCTCTTGGGCGAAAGTACTGACGACAGACCAGAAGCGGGAAGCCGTGATGTTGATGTGTGATGCGACCGGTCTGTCGCAACGTCGTGCCTGCAGGCTTACAGGTTTATCCCTGTCGACCTGCCGCTATGAGGCTCACCGTCCGGCTGCTGATGCGCATTTATCAGGGCGCATCACTGAGCTGGCACTGGAGCGCAGGCGTTTTGGCTACCGTCGTATTTGGCAGTTGCTGCGCCGTGAAGGGCTTCATGTTAATCATAAGCGCGTGTACCGGCTTTATCACCTCAGTGGCCTGGGCGTAAAACGCAGAAGACGTCGTAAAGGGCTGGCAACAGAACGTCTGCCGCTGCTCCGTCCGGCGGCGCCCAATCTGACCTGGTCGATGGATTTCGTCATGGACGCACTTTCCACCGGTCGCAGGATCAAGTGTCTTACCTGCGTCGATGATTTCACAAAGGAATGCCTGACGGTCACTGTTGCCTTTGGGATTTCAGGCGTTCAGGTCACGCGTATTCTGGACAGCATTGCACTGTTTCGAGGCTATCCGGCGACGATAAGAACTGACCAGGGGCCGGAGTTCACTTGCCGTGCACTGGATCAATGGGCCTTTGAGCATGGTGTTGAGTTGCGCTTAATCCAGCCGGGCAAGCCAACGCAGAACGGATTTATTGAGAGCTTTAACGGACGATTTCGCGATGAATGTTTGAATGAGCACTGGTTCAGCGATATCGTTCATGCCAGGAAAATTATTAATGACTGGCGGCAGGATTATAACGAATGCCGCCCGCACTCCACGCTGAATTATCAGACACCGTCTGAATTTGCAGCGGGCTGGAGAAAGGGTCATTCTGAGAATGAAGATTCCGACGTTACTAACTGAGTGTTGTATCTAATCGTGGGGGCAGGTCATTTAACTTACTGCCAAGGTGGTGGACGATTTACTCACCCTGAATGTGCTCTTCTTGTTGAACAGATAACTGATCTAGGACGTAAGTTGGGTAATAAACATTTCGATGCGGCGATGAATGAAGCAAAACGCTTTATAGCGAATGAGGCTGACTTCATGAAAGAACAAACTGTCTGGTAGAAAATTTCTAAGGAGTCACTCATGTATACTTCAACTACTGCTAAATCAGATCATATTGATAGCTTTAATAACGCACAAAACCGTATGTTGATGAATTACGAACGTGATGAGTTTGAACAAGCTCCCGCTGCCGTACTTTATGATGCTGTCGGTGCTGTCGTAAACGATGAATCTGATATTGATATAATTTTTCGCCTTATGGATATGGAAGGAGAAATGTTGTTTCTCCGCGCAATGAAAAACCTCGGTTGCCAAGAGAATGTTTTTTATTACGCATCTGAATCTGGTGCGGTGCTGACTGCTAACGATGCAACGTTGCTTGAATTTGCTTATAACCTGGGCAAACATATCAGCAATGAGTTCTTTACGCGTTTCTTGCGTAATTCTCAGTTAGCCCGTGAACTCATCGGTAACATCATTCGTATAGGCAACGATGCCCTTAAATTTCCAGATGACGGCCTGAATACAGTATTTGAATGCTGTGTGATGGAGAATTCATCCTGGAAGAACCAAGGCCATTTTAAAGATAACTTTGGTCTTTAAAGCATCTAATTCTTTTAATTAGCTAACACAGAAAAACCCAGTCTTCGGACTGGGTTTTTTTGTATTTGCTGATTTCAAATCATGTAAACAAAACGGATGCACATGAAAATTACTTTTGATTTTTACAGTCAAAACGTTGCCATTTTTGAACTTGTTATTTTAACCCATATGGCAAACTAATCGTAATGCCGTCCGTATTTCTGATAAGGGAGTTTTATGAAGACACTTAAATGTTCTCATAACAGGGCAATGCTTATGCCAGCACACAAAATCCCTGCGGTATTAGTTAACGACGACCCTAAGAACATAGTTACTGATGAGCTGTTGCGTAAATATGGAACACGCATGACTCTCGATGAGGCTTGCTCCGAAATTGGTGTTAAGTCGGATAGTGTAGCCAAACGTATAGGACAGGTCAGATATAGGCATTATGCATTAACTCGCCAACTTGAAAGTGCAAGGGTCTTTAGTGGAAAAAATAGCTTTTTCTGGACGGAGTCTATCGCAAGAATAATTTCCGAGGGTAATTCCGATGAAATATCAATTTTTAACTAAAATCATTATTCCCCTGCTAGTGGGATTTGCTTTTTCTACCTCAGTTCTTGCGGATGAGGGTAACACCCCAACGTCTCAATCCCCTCAGACCACCAGTGACGACCTCGCTGGTGGTCAGGCATTTCTGAATGGAAAAGAGGAAGGTTGGTTCTGGCGTAAATCGCCACCTGAGCCAGTGAAGAAAAAGCCAGTGAAGTTACCTCCTCCGCCGACTTTACCGCCTCAAGAAACGCCTAAACAGGTTGCTCAAACACCTATGGAGTCGACTCCAGAACCTGCCGCAACTGAAAAGCCCGGCCCGGCTCCGTTCACCGTAGCCTGGTTTAATGAAAACATTCAGAAACTACGCAACCAGGCCATCGACAATCCTACCCAAGAAAACGTTAGGGCATATTTTCTGGCCCAACGCATTATGCTGGATAAAGCCAGCCGCTTTACTGATATGGCTAGGTTGGTTACTTCTACCGACCCCCTCATAGATGAGAATAGCCGCCGCTCAACCTCAACATTTGGGGCAATGGATCAATCGAATGAAGCTGAAAACAATTCGAGAACGGTCATAAAAGACGTAGCGACAAAAGCAGGATTGTTTTTCTTCTTCCGTGGGGAAAACTGCTCCATATGCGTAAAGCAAGCTTCTGTTATGAATACGTTTAGTTTCATGACAGACATGAAGGTCATCCCAATTTCACTTGATGGTAAACCTCTTCCAGGGAATATTTACCCGGACTGGAGGCCTGATTCTGGCCAGGCATCAAAGCTCCAAATATCAAACGCACCTGCGATAGCTCTGGCAATCCCGCCATCTACAACACGCATTGTCTCATTTGGGCCTATCAGTGCAGACCAGTTAATTTCAAGAACAGTCCTTATTGCCCACGATGCAGGGATCATTTCTGACCAGCAATATAAGAGCACCTTGCCATATAACGATACCGGCTATATCGACTCAAACATTCTGAATGACATGCCTAAAGACCTAACTCAACAACCTGATGAGTTTATCAAATATATACAAGCTAAAGCTGGCTACGGTTCGACACCTAACCCAAATGCTAATAACCCGGGGGAAAAATGAAGATTTCGCGCAACTATAATATAAAGAATGTATTCCGTAGAAACATTCTTGCAATTTCTATCTGCCTCTCCGGGTTGACAGCTTTTCAATGCGAGGCCACCAGCATTAGTACTCAGCTAGACAGTATGTTCGGCTCTATGTCGAATGTTACAGCTCCCGGTGATTATCAGAGCGTTACACGTGATGGATATACCGGTGGCGGATTTGTTCTACGTAATAAGCTCCGTACATTGACACCTATTAGTATTAGTCTCCCTTCTGCGTCGGGAGGATGTGGAGGGATAGACCTTTTCGGCGGGTCATTCTCGTTCATCAACGCTGATCAGTTCGTCCAGATGCTACGTAATATTGCTTCTAATGCTGCCGGTCTAGCTTTCCAGTTGGCCCTGAACGCTATGGATGCCGTTCTGGATAATGCTATTTCGAAAATGCAGGCAATCATCCAGCAGATGAACGATCTGACCGCAAATTCGTGTCAGTTAGCGAAGGGGTTGTTAGTCGACACTGCCTCTGCATTTGGTGACAGTGCAAAGGCTGCTGTATCTTCTCAGCTGTCCTCTGATGGCCTCTCAGACCAATTTAAAGCCATGTGGGGCAATATGGGTGGTGGTAAAGCACCCGACGTACAAAAACAAGAGGCAGGGAAAAGAAAGGCATGTGACGATTACGGTAACATTGTGTGGTGTTTGCTCCAGAATGGTAGCTTTAGTAATCAATTCATCGGCTCCGAAGATGAGCAAAAAGAACTTATTATGTCTATGACCGGCACCATCATCGTCGGTAGCCAGTTGGGTACAGATAAAGATGGGTCAGCTAAAAAGAGTGTGGTTAGGATTGCTCCACTCGCAACTTCAAATGTCCTGGATTCTTTTATAAATGGTGATGATAGTTTCGATTTCTGGTCTTGTTCAGGTCAGACTAGTACTTGTGAGAATCCCAAAAAACAGACCAAAATAATTAAAGGTCTCGCTGCCAATATCACACTCTTCTTTATCGATAACGGATATTTGAGCTCGGCCAGAACTGGTTCAAACCCTGGGGATGCTAAATTACGGCAAGCAAACTACTACAACGTAGCTGGTGCTACCAGTAAAGCGACTCAAATTGCACGTCATGATTTAGCCGCATCTTATTCCTATATACGTGAACTATCTCCTGTCATAGCCTATTCAGCTGCTTATAACTACCTCAGCGAAATGCTTACGGCTGCTGCGACCGGCGCACGGCTCCAGCAGGAAAATGATAAATCGGCGTCAGTTTATTATAAGGATGCTGGAGAGCTAATCGAAAAGGCAAGGCAAAATCTGTATGTCTCCTATAACGCCATGATATCCCGTTATGGTGGCGAGGCCCGTATACCTGAATCATTCAGCAACTATATGACAACGCTTCCGCAGGTTCATTATGAATCTGAAGGTTCTCTTGATGGCTCGCTCTAACAAGGTAACTTAATATGAGTGAATGGAACGTATATACTGTTGGCAACATTGAATTTATTTATAATATATTCAATTCCGTTGCCATGTTATTGAATGATGGCACTTACGGATCCTTGTTTAGGATTTCAGCACTCATTGGTGTAATTTGTGTCGTGCTTGCTGCTGCTATATCAGCCGGGAAATCATTATCCCTTTCTCATATGTGTGTGGCCGTCGTGATGTATTACCTGTTTTTCAGTGTATCGATGCGCACCAACATTGAAGATGTTACAACGGGTAAGTTTCGTGCTGTTGATAATGTACCAGCGGGATTAGCCGTTGCCGCATCTGTACTGTCTACTGTTGGGTATGCAACTACCGAGAAGATGGAGCAGGCATTTTCTGTCCCAAGCATGACTGAGTATGGGTCTCTGGATCCCCTTTTCACTCTGGCCACTTTATACGACACATTGAAAACGCCAATGCGCTGGACGGGTCAAACTGGTGCTTACGGTGATCTGGACGCAAGCGTTTCAAACTATGTGAAGAACTGCGTAGGCAACGATATTATTCGTGGGTCTAAAACCTTTGCTTCAATGTATCGCTCTAATCAAGGTGTATCAGGGCTAGCCTCGAACGATTCCTTCCAGCGGGTTGTTATTTACGACAATGTACGTAGCGGCTGGTCTACCAGTACTGAAGAATCTTCAAATGGGGGCTCACTTTATACCTGTTCTGACGCGTACACGAAACTTAAAGGACTCGCTACCCAGAACGCTTCTAGCCTGGACTCAGCTTTTGCCAGCTCTTATACCGCATCCGGGCGCACTTGCGGTGGTGCGCCATGCTCAGGTTCAGGAAAAGCCCAGGAAGTACTGAATTTCTTCAACATAAGTGGCACTGATATTCGTGATTTCCAATTGATGTTGGTCATGTACCCTCATTTCAGGGAACTGCCAATGTACGGACTCGAAAGCTCATTTCGTGGTACTGCTGCTGTAACTCGCGCCCAAACCATGACTCAACAGGCATTCCAATGGTCTTCTTCTGGTTCATCATTCTTGAGCTGGATGGGTTCATTTATGCCGATTTTCCAGGGAATAATATACGCACTCGCACCATTTATGGCCTTCCTTTTCGGTCTGGGTATTATGGGTTTGCGACTGGTGATGAAGTACTTCCTCGTTATCATCTGGACATGGACTTGGCTTCCCCTCGCAGCGGTCGTCAACATGTATGTGTTAAACAGTATCCGTGATACGTCAAGCCAAATTCTTGTCAGTTCGGGTTCTGGCGGACTTAGCTTTGCTCAGCTTTATCAGCTCCTGTTTGAGACTCAAAAAAGTATAGGTCTTGCTGGTAATTTATACGCGATGATCCCGGCCCTGGGTGGATTCATTGTCTGGGGCAGTTCTGTTGCCTTTAACTCTCTTGCAAGCTCAGCAGCAGCACCTTCAGCTGCCGATACTAAAACTCTCGCACCTGATGTCACCAACGCTCCTGCGATAAACAGTCGTGGTTCCGATGTTGAATTTAACCCAACACAAGGAACTATCATGGGTGGGTCTTCTGGCACTCTCCCTGCCATTGACATGAAAAAGGTCGCTACTCACAACCTGTCCAGCGCTAAGCAAGAACTAGATTCAGCATCCAGTTCCTTGACTGCCCAATCTGGAGCAATGATTAGCCAGGTGGCCAGTAACATGAATTCTGGTGGACATTCGCAAGTTTATAGTGACGCTTCCAATGCAGCATTTGCCAGCCTGAGCAGCTCAGATCGTGCCCTTGTCAGTTCTGTGGCTAAAGAACAAGGTATTTCTGATATGCAGGCGCTTGTCTCTATCGCCAAAGGTGATGTGAGTGTCGGTGGCGGTGCGGGAAGTTCAAGTGCTGGTGTTGGTGTTAAAGGTGGAATGTCACGTTCAGAGGCAGAAAGCAGTGGCCTGAGTAATGACAACAGTGCTAAGTACGGTTCTACAGACAGCGCCTCGTCGCACAAAATAGACAGTGCGACCCAGTCACGCATCGTCAATACCGCAGCAAGTGCGATGTACCAGTCCTTATCGCAAGAAGGTGAGAGTTCTCAATCGACTCGTTCTTTTGCTGAGGCAAATCAAAGAATGCAGTCCGCACAAAAGAACTTCCAGGAAGCAAACTCCTTCGTTTCAAGTACCTCAATGGGCCAGACAATGAATGCTGCGCAACTTGCTACAGCCATTGGTCGTAATCATGATGCACAAGCAACATTGACTCAAACCCTCGCGGCGCACCCGGAACTGTCCAGCAAAATCGCCGGTGATGCAGCGAGCCTGACCTCTTTAGGTATGACTCACGAAGACGCGCATACCTTTGCTCAATTCAAAGCAGCCAGTGAACTTGGTGTTGCCGGTGCAGTAGCTGCCAAAGCCGGGTTCATTAACGCTGATTCCAGCCCAGTACTGACGACAACTGCATCTGAGCAATACCGTGGCGTGAGTGGTGGAGCTGAAAGCGCTGGTGGCCGCGCAGTTGCTGGTGCAGCGGACGTTGGCAACTCCGTTAATGCAGTAACAGGCCGATCTTACGGAGCGCTTGGTGAAGCACATGCGTCATCGTCTGATGGTTATGGGCAAGGCCAGGTTAATACTGTCGGGGGACAGAATAGCGGTGCAGTTGAGCAAATTCACAAGGGAAATGAGGGTGAAGTCATGACGAAAGCGGGTAACACCGCCGCAAATGATTTCGAAAACAACCACTATAATCTTGGCGGTATTACTGGCGATTTTAATAAACTCGTTTCTCATGTCAGTAATGCGTTCAAAGAAAGCCCGGTATATGAACAGGTACATGATCAGGCCAGAACCATCGCTGGGGAAATTCCGCTTGGTGGAGATGCAAACCGCGAAGCGGCGCGAGATTCTATTGTGAACTACTACGCCATGACTAAAGCTGGAGCGTCTGAGCAACAACTTTCCCAGGCCCGCAGTGACATGATGGCACGTATTCAACTCGCGACGGGTGGTGAAAATGACAATGGAACGGTTATGGGCGGAAATACTGCTCTTGCCCGTGGTATTGCAGCCCGTATTGATAATGCCGGTTTAGACCGTTCAGCCAATGATGGCTCCATTATTCAACAGGCTACTACTGCACTGAATACCGATCGCCAAACCCACGAATACAACACCGGTGGCATGGCCAACAACCTTGGAGGGATGCATCAGGCATCAAATGGAGGTTCTGCTGTGGGTGATGGCGTCCCTTACGCGATGGGAACCCACAACCAGGGATACGGCGAGGCTGAGACAATGACCGTTAATGCCCAAGGTGCTGAAGGTCATAATGGTTTAAACCAGAACTCAAACTATGGTGGGTCTGAGACAACAAACATTAATACCCAAGGCGCTGGTGGTCATAGTGATTCAAATAACGGAGGTACAATGTTCAGTGATCCGCCACCTGCACGTGCAACCCAGTCGCATCAGGAGTATGTACCTGTGCATCCACGTAATAAAGAGAACAATGGAGGTCATAGTGGTGGAAATGACGACATGATAATTTCATCGAGTAAGTGATTCGCAATAAAGCCCTGCAATCTTGCAGGGCTCTTATGTGGTCACGAACATGTATACGACAGGAAGGCTCAGTAAAGAATAGAGCAGAATATAAAACTCCCACATACGCTCACATTTGCTCTTGAACGTTCTGCCATTTTTTCCACGTCCCCTCTTACCATTTCCACCACCATAATCTGAATCGCTTGGCCCCGATAATGGGATAAGGCCAGTAATACCAAACATGTCCATAAGTACCTCCAGTCGGTAATATTCAAGACGCTGAAAACACCCTCGTTTTGCCGTCCTTCTTTATTGTCTGAAACCAGTCTGTTTAATACGCTGCCTGCTTAATCCTTCATTTTAGTAGCTTCGCATAGAAATGCTGGCTGACGAAATTTAGTTACCGAGATCTCTGATTTCATAATCAGTAACCACGACAAAGGTGATCATAGAATGAAAAACCTTTTCCGCAAAAAATGGTTTTACAGACCACTCTGCACAATAACGATGTTATGTCACCTTGGTGTTGTATCCTACGTGCCGTATGCCTTTTCAGCAACGACCCAGGAAAACGTTACATCTGCCACTAATTTCTATAAAACACTGCCGCAAGTTTCAGCTACGTCAAATGGTACGGTTCAGTATGGAAAAGGCCAGGCCGTTGATTTGAACTCTGCTTATCCAAATCAAGGTTCATCAACTTCACTGGATAGCCTGAAAGGAACCTACGGAGATGACAGCAACACGCTAAAACTGGGCAATACAACCAACGCCAATCTGAAAACCGAAAATTCACTGCGCGGCGAAGCTTACCGAACGCTGGTGGGCTCAACGAAAACTACAGCAAACATTAAACCTGATGATTCCATCTTTGATGGCCATAAAGACTTCCTGGAGAATCAGGATAAGTACATGCAAGATCTTGGTGATTGTTCTATGACCAAGACCATGACGAATAAGGACACCGTCAACCATATCCCTGATTATCGCGAATGTACCCGTACCACAAGTGTCAGCGGCACATTCACCCTCTACCATCCTTACGTTGCCGGTATGCTCTCGCATTATAGTGGCGCGGCGAACATCGGTTCTTGCGGCACTAACTGCATCGAACTCTGGCTCGGGACTGTCGGTGATAACTACTGGGACGGCAACTGCACAATATTTGAACAGGCAATGGCCGTCACTGTCTACAATCCCCAGGCAGTTACCAGCGCCAAGATCATCAGGGCTAAATGGGATGATTACATGCAGATTTATGTCGGTGGTACAGATAGGGGTAGTTTGGTTTGGGCAGGGCCAAAAGGTTTAAACGTCTTCCCGCCAGAGACATCAGGAGCCTGTGAATTAAAAACAAGCTGGGATCAGTCGATTAATGTAGATGTAACAGCACAAATCCGAAATACCCCCCAAAATGGCGTTCTTAATTTCAAAAACCGTGTGTCAGTGACTGGCAGCGGCGAAGGTTATGCTCTCATTTATATTTACTTTGACCCAAACAAAATTATCTCGGATAACGCCTGGACTGTTGATAAACCTGAACAATTCGATACGTTGCTGAAGGCCATCAACGCCGGGTATTGCCAGAATTACACGGTAACCTGCCGCGAGACAGTCATTCCTGATGCAAATGGGTGCGCAACCATAAATGGCGCACGTATCTGCGAAAACCAGCTTGCTAAGCCGCCGATCGGAGGTCTCTCACCTTTCTGTAAGTCTGCAACGGTAGTTTCCAACTGCGGAACCGACGGTGGCGTTAACAATACTTGCAAGCAGTACGATGCAAACACTGCATGTAAATTCATTAAGTCCACTTGCATAACAGGTGCGGAGGGTGACAAAAATGGGTGCTGGCAGGCAACCGAGGTATGGGATTGCGGAACGGATGTCGTTGTACCCAATACCTCCTCCACCGATACCTATACTTGTCCTGGCGCTGTGCAATGCCTTAATGGGTCTTGCCTACAGCCTTCTGCTGAACCAAGCGGCGATTTCAACAAAGCAGTTGCAACTCTTCAGGCCGCAACTTACGCATTGAATGAAATGAAGTGTGGCGATGATACTGACGAAACCAACCGTTCCTGCACTCTTTTTAAAGGTGAGTCTGCACAATGTAAATCGGCGATGGGGGGATGGGTGGATTGTTGTGATCAGCCCGTAGATGTCAGCTGGATTCAGTATTTGCAGTTGTCCTACTACACTCTAAAAATTGCTGATGCTGTCTCTGTAAAAGCCGGTATGTTCGAACAGGGAAAAGGTATTTTTGACATGGGTTCCGAACTTATGACTAATGCCATCGATACAATAACTCGACCAGCTATTTCCGCTTTCAACAGTCTGGTTGGGTCGGCAGGTACTGAAGCGGCTCAGCAAGCTACAGAAGCAGGTTTGTCCGGTTTGATGAATCAGGCTATAGGAGCGCTGACGAAACAAGTTGCTCAATGGACTCTTGATACCTTCGGCCCTGCTGCGACGAATCTGATATTTGAAAGTGCGGCCTCTGGCGGTGGCGCAGCCGTAACATCGTCTGGCCTGGCTACATCTGTTCAATTGTCGTCAACTATTGTTTCGGCAATATCCGTGGTTGGATATGCTTACATGGCGTACCAGATTGCTAATATACTGGTCAACATCATCTGGGCTTGTACTCCTGATGAATTTAAGCTTGCCGTTAAGAAAGAAACAAAATTGGCCGTGCATATATCCAGCTGGTGTGAAACAAAGTTTCTGGGTGTCTGTATCGAGAAACGGTCAAGTTATTGCACGTTTGATTCTCAGATTGGTCGCATCATTCAGGAACAAGGGAGACCAATGTTAGGTATCGGCTGGGGGGATAAAAAGAACCCGGATTGTCGACCACTGACGTTAGAAGAATTTGGACGGATTGATTTTAACAAACTCGATTTGTCAGAGTGGATTGGTTCACTTTACGAGGCGAAACTTTTACCTAAAGCGTCGGAAATAAATCTGGATAAGATAACCGGTAAAGGAAACGTATTGAATATAGATGGATCTCGCCAGAACTCCCTGGAGCGATTCCAGAGCGGTGTTGACAGTATCGATGTTGATGCGGCGAAATCTAGCACAGAGGCTGTTTTGAAAACTCAATAGCTTTGCAGGATAAGAAGCCCCGACTTTATGTCGGGGCTTTTTTTTTACTTTCTGAACAGGTATTGCTTACCGTCACTGAATACCATTGGTTCATGTTCAGGAGAGCCTGGTAAGAACAGAGCCCGCTGAGCACCCAGTTCTTTACTCATTTCTTTAACCAGACCTACGTTAGAGGCTCGTGTTGCATAGAGGTTGAAGCAGTCATTACCGATAATGAATGTCACCTGACCGCTGGTGCTGATAGGTGGTTTCGGCAACGTTGGAGCTATATCAGCATACGATACCCAATCACCGTTCGTCGCTTTCCGACGAACTGCATTTTCAACAGCACCGCCTTTCCCCTCACACATCCCACCAACTTTGTATCCATCCATCCGGGTTAGTGTTTTCCAGAAAATCGCATTGACCTCACGCTCATTATCTTCCTGAGATTTACCGTTCCATGACGCGACACGCACCACGCCATCAACAATAGCAGTAGGCTGTTGGGCCGTTAAAACAGACAGCACAGGGATGAAAGATGTGTGTGTCGCGAAGCCCGCAGCCACATCGGCCACTCCATTACCTCCCAGGTTGGTTACACCTTTTTCACCAGCCTTAACCGGGGTTTTGAGAGGGACAAGCTGCCCATTGGACGCGAAACCGTTATAGATAAGGTATTGATCGCCAGCATCGGTGATCTGACGTAAATCCATCGCTCGGGCAAATTTCAAAGCATCAGATGGATTGCTGTCAACCGGCATAGCTGGTGGTTGAGAAGCCGCGCAACCAACTAACATCAGCGATACCAAAGCAAGACCAGAGATTTTCTTCATTTTATTTTCCTTGGGACACCAGTAGGTTTGTTATTCAATACTAACCCGACTCATTCACGTGACGAAGTATCCAGGCAATAAAAAAGCCCGTTAAAACGGGCTTTTTTATGAAATTTAACTTAGTCACTTACGAGCTTTCATTTTCAGCTTCTGTATCAGAGCAGAACGGACAAATATGTTTTTTCCGTGGACGGTCACAACTCTGCGGTGAAATAAATGAAAGATCGCAACGGTAACACCTTACCATACGTATTTCTTCAGCTCGAAAATCACGAGCAAGAGTCCAGGCCTCGTTGGCATCAATCATCATTTTCGAGGCTTCTTCCGGGCGGAATTTAAGGTTTAGTTCCCGGTAGATTTCGAACGCACTCACCACATCAACGATGTTGTCACTGTTGTTTGGGTCTTTCGAACGACGCAGATAGATGCTCATAAAATTGGTTGCCTCAACCTTTTTATGTGTCGTATTGAGCAGCGTCTCTGAATGTTTAAGTCGTCCGATTGATACATCACTCAGATGGAACTCTTTTCGCAAAAAATCAATAACACGGTCACTTGCATTAAGCGAATGCACAATGATCTTTCTACGAAATCCTAATTTTACCATTTTCTGTGTTAAAGCAAATTTATCTTCATCCCGGACAAGAGCAGCCTTCATAATCAATTACTCCAATGAGAATAGCGCGACTGTAAGTAACCTGTTAATTCTAAGGTTGGGTTGGGGGCTCCAATAACTGTACTGAAGTCACAATCTACTAAATCGGCAAATGGACGAATAGGTTTAAAATATATTTTGCCGGTTATGATTGCATCGATTGTTTGTGCATCATCCATACGTTCGACAAGCTGTACGGTTTTTTCATTATCAAACCAGTAGAACGTTTGGGCAACAGTCCCCGTATTAATGAAAACACGAACACTGAATACCAGCAGGGCAAGCCGTAGGATGTATGAGTCATGACGAACGAATTTTTCTACCTCAGTAGATATCTTGCGCTCGGGATCATGACAGATATTAAAGATGGGCAAGTCATACTTCTCCATCGATAAAGCGAGCTTGGCCTGATTAGATTTCTCTATCAAAAATTCCCGGTCTCCTTCTGCTAACTCAAAAGGGCTTTTATACAACGATTGCGCACGGGTAATAATTGAGATGGCAGTCTGTAGAAAATACAAATTTTGATTAATCATTTTCGATAAGCCTCTTCCATACGCGTAATACGCGCTGACCATATTCACGAGCCTTGCCTTCCAACTTAGGGTTTTGAGTGTTGTATCCACCTATCGCCAGTTCTATATCGCCAGGGTTAGCTTTGATGGCTGCACACAAAGTCTTTGCCCCGATTCGGATGTTTGTATCGACATCCAGGAGTTCTTCAGGATGGTTAACATACTGTCCGTTCCAACGAAAATTAATTTGAACGATTCCAATATCTGTTACCGGAGTGGCTGAGAGATAGCGGGCTAGCGCTCTCTTTGCATCTTCATAACTTGTCGGGTAATACGACCCATAAACATAGTTGTTCAATGCCCAGGGGCTGGGAACAACATACCCCTTGGTTCCTGCATTATTTTTACTCTCGGTGAGTGCCACCGCGTAGAGAAGGTACGGATCGAGGCCACACTCTTTCTGGGAATGCTTTTCCCAAGAAGTGCCACGAAGATCTACAAGCCTGGCGTTCGTACTCGTGCAGTAAGCAGCACATAGTAAAGCGAGCACCAAACTCTTCGTTGCTATCTGCATTTCCCCTCCCCACAAACCCTACAACGGCATCAACTTATGCGAACACGCCTTGGTGTAACCTTTTCATTAACGCCGCTATCTTGATTGTCGCCTGTCTCCCCAACGCCCGATTTATCTCCAGGATTGGGATCCGGTATTTTTCCAGCAATCTCAGGCTTACTGGTAAGGTTCGCCGTCGATAACTGGTCATCTTTAACTTCGAACTCTTGAATATCACTGCCCACACAAAATGGCGGGCCTGTATTGACTATATCGTTGCTAACCACGTGACGAAATTTTGGTTCAGTGTCCTCATTTACTTTGGGTAAGTGGCCGTCTCTCTGACTAGTCATCAGACCAGTCTCATTTTCTGTATTCGGCCCACGGACTGATTTCTTCTGTTCTGATTTACGTTTTTTTGAAGTCTCACGGACGATACCGGGTATAAAACTGTCACCTGCTAGCAATGCTCGGTTTGCCAGCGCCAATAGTGAACTGCTGCGCTGGCCAGACTGTTTTGATTCCAGATAATTAATCAGCTCTGGAAACAGTATTGGATTAATCGTCACTCGAACTTGCATGAAACCCCCTTTGCTCAATCATCGCCGTAAAGCATCAAGTCAACGCCATAGTTCCAGAAACCAATGGCATTACTGGCAACAGGCAACGGGCTCGATACGATCCTGGCTCGGGGGAATTCTTCTCGTATGGTCTGTTCGTAGAACCTTGTCCCACCACCGGCAGCTGCAATGATATGGACTGGCCCGAGAACCCTTGTCGATTTTCGCAACTCTTTGACTACATCACTGGCGATGGAGGGAATAGCTTCTTCAAGCAGAGGACGTAGGGAAATGTGGCGGAACCCATTAAAGAAAGACTGCTCATTGTTACGGAGAGCGATTTCAATAATTTCTGGTAGATCATCAATTCGCTCTTCCGGGTTATCGGCATTAAGGCGGTTCACAATGCTTTCGATAATTGCACTGGTTGCTTTTAATGATGAACCTGAAGAGCCTGATACCCTGCTTCCGCTCTTAAAGGCGATGTAGTCCATCGAGAAGAAGCCAGGGTCAACCACGAGAATGGTCGACTTCTCTAATTCTTCCTGACTGATAAGGCCCGGTCTGTTAACGATGTCATTGATGACACCAACGCCCTGCTGAAGAACGAGGCATTTTTTAACAGTCACTGTTTTTCCTGGCGCAATAGTAAACGTACCGGTGAGCCTCGCAGTCAGTTTCGCGCGTTCACTTTCATTAGCAAGACGGACAGGTAAACCAGTTACTACCAGGTCGATTTCATTGCCTGCTTTAGCAGTGATTTTATCCAGTGAGGCCAGATATAGTGCCAGGTACATTTCTGTCATGTGGTAACGGTCATGCAGCTCACGCGCATCGGGGCGTTCGGTAAAAGCCCGCCATTCTTTACCTCCTGGGTACACCAACACTTCATGTTCGCAGCTACGCTTTACCAGCCGCACATCATCTACTGGCTCATTCGTAGCGTAGGCCGGATAAATACTGACTGTGGGTTTGTCATCCGCTGAATCCCCTACAGCAATTTTTACATTGCTGTATCCAATATCAATTCCGCAGACAACCAATTTGTCATTGCTCATTCGTTAACCCTGCAAGTTAAAAATGAATTACTGCCACTCCGATAACATTTGAGCGCCAAAAAGGGGTTCGCACTAACGTAAAGAAAGGTGGCCTCCCTCTGTCAACGTCGGGAATTAACCGTTAACAAGTTGTAACATGGTATTCAAACGATCATCGATTACCATTTTTTTTATCGGCAAAACGTCCCCATTTTTGACATTAATAATGGCTAGATACGGACGTTTAAAATGTCAGATATGTACATAAATGCTGCATGAAACTGGACGTCATATATGGCTAAATCCGGCCCTAAAAACCTTAACCCCTAACCTAAATCAGACTGAGGAAATTAGGTGGTAATGTATGAGGGCAACACATTTAGATTGGCTTTCCGCCTGGGGATTTCGCGGAGTATATATACTAAAAACACATGCTTCGGTGAGGTGAATTAAGGTATGTTGTGGCGATTACTCAAGGGTACACTTCGTGAAAATTTTACTTAAGCACAAGTTATAATTTCACTTAAATATGCATATCTCCCCTTCACTTCCCCCCCAAAAAAACTCTCTCAAACTAGTATATATACCTACAAAATGTGACATAAATCACTATGAAGTTACTGTGATTTAGGATTGATCCTGAAGACGGAGGGAGGTGATGGAAGTTTCAGCTGCGTTTGCCATTGTATTCTCCAGAAAGGTAACAAAAAGTGGAAAAGCCAGAAACATAAGTTTCTGCCATATCATATAGCGACTCTACATAATCGTTTACTAAGAGGTTTGTGCAGCGGTGGGCGTCATCCCGTTAATCGCCTCTACATTAGGGGAAGTAAGTTTCCATTATATTCCCCAGAAACCTATTAAAAATCAGAAATGCCCAGAAACGTAGTTTTCTGCCATATCATATAGAGATTGGCAAACTGCTTGATTAAAATAAAATGGCTTGATAAAAGTACCCGTACAGATAGATATTAATAGCTCAATCACCAGATTGCCATTGTATTCTCCAGAAACATGCAAAAAATGAGAACACCCAGAAAGATACTTAACTGGAGAATCAATCTTTCCTGTTTTGGAACTGAAAACTAAAAATCGAACCTGAAAAGGAGTTTTCTCTTTCTCCAGAAACATAGAGTTCTGGCGTAATAATAGAGATTCTCTTTTTTGGGGTTAAGTCCTAATCAAAAAACATCGAGGTGGTTTTATGCAACTCGTCGGGTACATCAATGATCTGGAAAAGGCTCGTGATGCGGTTGATTCAGCCGCAGAACTTCTGTTTAACGAGGCCAATAGTCTTCGGGAGGAATACTGGGACAAAGCTATTGCTGATGACGAGAAGGCACGGTACAGCTTTAACGTAACCAGGCAAGGAACAACTATCAGGATCCGCTGGGCCAGATTGACACCTTTGCGCAAAGCTGGTGGAGGCATTGATCGTGTCGTTCCCAAATACCTACCTCTCAACAAAGGCGAATCATATCCACCAGCGAAATTTAAGGATGCAAGCCAGCGAGAACTTGCGCTTATCGAACTGTATGAAGGTCAGCTTATTTGGTTGCGTGATGAGTTACGAAAAAACCGTGCAATTCGGCAGGCACTTTCACTTCGAATAACTCACCTAAGAAAACAGCTTTAGAAATACAAACCGCTCTGGAGTAAACATAACGGATATACATGAATACCAGGCGATGACCTGGTATTTTTGTTAGTGAGCCTTCAGGCGATCTGTTAGTGAGCCTTCAGGCGATAGCGGACTTATCGCGGCGGAAATGAATCAGGATGATCGCAATATGATCGCGAGTGTTTTCGCCCGGGTATGATCGGGTGGGAATGCAGCGGACTATTTCGCGGGCGCGAATATGGAAGGTAAACAAAGCGGAAGCGATAGCGTCGGTTTTCTCTATTTTTACATCGGGAGGTTGAGCATGGTAATAATCAAACCGCACGATGTCGGAGGAAAGATGAATTTCCTCCGGGGGTTTTTATGGGCAACCGGAGGTTGCCCTGGTTTTAATCGCCGGGGAAAACCAAAAGTGAATAACCAACATGGTTTTCCTCCGGGGGTTTTTGTCGCGGCGAGTACCGCTTAGAAATTGTGATCGGCTATCGAAACGGACAATATGAAGTCGATACCCTCGTTCGGAATAACTTCCCTCCCGATACACGCGTAAACAAAACGAAACCATTAACAAATTATCGCTCAGATTATCAAAGTGGATCATCTCCGTCTCATACCAGCCAAATTCCCTTGTAAACCGATCTGTATTCGCAAAAGGATCCGTTATTGGGATAAAACCACGCCAGAATCGCCTCAGAACGATTCTGAGCTTATCCCCCTGGTATTTTCACGATCGGATTGATTAAAACGCGCCTGAGCGTTTTGAGCGCGTTTTGTAGATCGACATATCTGTAAATTTCCTGAGTATGGTTTGGCTATGCCCTGATTTTGTTCCGAACGGGGAAGCCGTTATGATTAGGTCTGAATGTAAAGCACTTGTAGAGGTGATGCGGTATGAGTCACGAGCGCATTGAGGTTTTTGGTGATGGAGGCAGCTGGATAGCCGAAAGGCTTAAGTCATTCAGGTTAACGATCTTGGGTCAAAGTGAGTCGTTGTCTATCGTCAGGAACCCGACTGACAATTCTGCCTGGGTGACTCACGATGATACCGGCCTTGTTTTATGTCCCCTCCATGTTGATGGTTCGTTGGCCCCGGATATCGCTGAAGCTACTGAGACGGTGGAGAAATACATCTCCCGAGTGAGCCCTGCGGGAATATCAGCACGGATAAAGCAAGCCCGTAACCACCTGGATAGAATTGCCGCACCGGTAGACTCACGTTCTGCGGCAGCACTGTTAAGACGTGGCGGAATCCCGATTCTCTCACTGCGAACCACGGAATATCTGAAGTGGTACGAGTTGTTAGCGAGACTGGCGAAAGGTCAGGCTCTGTCACCATCCATCTGGGTGGATAACTACCTTGCCGGTGATACACCAGAAAGTGCATGGGCTAATGGACGCGGACTCTATGAGTTAATCAACAATGGGAATATGACATCAGCCAATACGATTTTCCCGGTCTGGTATTCTGTAGCTCTCGCACTGGGAAGATTCACAACAGAAGAACTACCTGTGATGAACGCCTGGCCGAGCTATTGTGATGGAACCCGTGTGGAGAGTTTTATCCAGTTGTATCGTGATTAATTCTTATTCATATGTCATATGATTAACGCTAAAGAAGATCTGCGGTAAGTCTGGCCGTTACCCGGAACCCCGGGACAGACCGAAACTTGCTTTCGGGTTGTCTCGGGGTTGGCCGAGCGAAGCGCTGGCAAGCACCACACCTATTTTGAGGAGAAGCCAATGTTAATTTCGTATAAGAGCAAATTGAAATTAGGATCTATCGCACTATGTTCATTTGGTGTAGGTATGGGCGTTATGCTATCAAAAACCGTTCCACTATCTTTAAGCGCTGTAGTAGTACTCGCCTTTTTCTGGTTACTCTCAATCATTTGTTTAGGGGTTGCTGCTTTCTTTTGTTCCGATTGAAATTGTGTAGTTCATACAGTACCCCGAATAATCCCCGCCTTTGTCAGTAGATAACCGTGAGGCAGACCGAAACTTGTTTTCGGGCTGTCGAGGGGTTGGCCGAGCGAAGCGCTGGCAAGTACAGACCATATTGTTCCCCCTGCATTTCTCATCGCTAAATTCTTTCTTGAAATATCGTCAGATTCCCTGTTTGTCACCCACCAGCCTCATGTTGTTATTGACCTAACTGCCATTCAATGGGAAGCAACAATGTTTAATTTAATCGCGAAGGCTAAAGAAGCAGGTTATCAATTCTGGATCAGTGCCTCCAAGGTACTGACAGTTACTACCGGAACCGAGATGGGGCTGACGATTATTAAAACTGTAACTGATATTAACCCTTGCTTGCTGGTGGCGGAGTTAATGAACCTTGGGATCACGTTATCCCCAGATAATAATTATTTCTGCTGGTTGGATAGCGAAGGTGTCCTTTGGGCCGTTGACCGCCACCATCTCTATCGAGGAAATACAGGGGAGCATGGGGTAAACTGGGATGTCGTCTATCATCACGGCATGGTAATTAATACCCCTGAGCAGGCATCCATCCTTTTCAAAATTCCCCACATTGGGCGCTTTACTGCCACTGTAATGTATAGCGCTGGCTATACACCCGACTGGGCTCTTCCAGCCTTTGTTGATTTTTCTGGTGAACCGGATCATGAAACAATACTGTCGTGGTTATCCGAGGTAGGCATTCGTAATGCAGGAATGCATCTCGAAGATATTGAGTTTCTTTCTGTTGAAGAAAATCCCGACGCTTATATCTCTCTTTAATGAGGTCTCTGTATGTCAAACGTTAAACCTTATTCCTGGGTAGTTCGCTTCGATGTTGCTCCTCAGTGGGTAGCTGACGGCTTTATCATGACAGATACCACAGCTCTCGAAATGCTATCTGATGTTATCAACTATGCAAACGATCACGAACTTGCCGCATTGGTTATTTCAGCACCCGATGCAGAAAGAATTTCCGAGGAGCAAGGCTATTTGGCTTCTAACAATGCGGAGCTAATGCGTCAGGTGCTAATCGGCTCACCGCAGGCATATGCTAAAGCATCTGTGGCAAATACCCTGCTAAAGGCTATAACCGCACTTGAGCAAACGCAGGATAATAAGCAGGTCGTTAAAGAACTGCATTCCAGCCTCGCTTTACTGACGGGCAATAAGCCTATTTCGGACATTATCTGGTTTCCAACCCCAGAATAATTCTTTCATAAAGAGCTTAAATCTTTAGCTCATTTATTTATGGATTTTCTATTCGTCAGCCACCCAGCGTGTGTTTAACTGAAGTTAGTAAACAAAACGAAAAACATACGCGGGGTGATTTATGAATACTGCAATTCATCAAGTACGAAATAACGTTCGTCGCACTACATCTGCACGTCCTGTTTGTTATCCAGTTCGCCCGCAGACAGAGAAAGAACTTTTTTCTGTAGGCCGCAGCCTCTGGTATCGCTACACCACTTCATTTGGCCCGTGCCGTGAAGTTCACCATCATCATGTGCAGCAGCTTGCACACCTGGTGGGTAAATCTGTTGGCTATGTTGAACATGCCATTAATCATTACCTCACGCATTGAACGAGGCGGCTTAATATGTCTACTCAAATCTATTGTGCGGTGCTTCGCCATTTCATGATGATGGCTGCATCCTCCCAGCACTCATTGATTGTGCTGAAGCAATTATATAACGCAGAGATTTCATCGAAAGCTCACCTGGCCGGTCTCTCCGTGTCCGAAGCTGAAGCGCTCCTGGCTCTACCATCCACCAGCTGGCGCAAACGCGATGATGTAATTCATGAGCTGAACATTCGCCTTAAGCAACTCACTAGCGTAGCCACACCGCCAGCTCAACAAGTCGCAAACTGAAGGAGTCTATAACATGCTGCCATTTCTCATTTTGCTGTTCTGCTCATCGCCTGAGACGGCGCGAATGATCCTAATCTACGCTACCGATGAATCTGCGGCCCGCCTCCAGGCGCTTGAAGATTTCGCACGTCTGAATGATTCGGGTTTTGCTGCTTCCGCCCAAACCCCATATGAGTGGGAGAATCCTCACGGTGACCAGCTCTTTATTGAGTCGGTATACCCGGTTCCATCCGGCGATTTATCTGCTATCCGCCGTATGCTCGGGGATGACGATGCCCCATATACCGACAAGCACCTTATTGCCGGTTTACTGGAGGACAGCCGACGTATCCAGATGATTGAACCGAATGCCGGTACTCTTTCTCGTATTGCTCAGGCAGAGCAGTACCTTCAGTAGACTTGTGTTCCGACCGCCCACCAGCAGGTGGGCTTCGGGCTAATTTCCTGTACGAGGTATGTATGCAAGGTACACCACGCTGGTGGCAGAACGGTCGTCGGGTGCAGGCCGTTCTCGCAGAGAATCAGACCGCAGATGTAAGGCTCAATATCGGCCCAGAAAATGACTTCTGGTTTACTGATGATGGTAATAATCCTGTTGCTGTGCTTAGGGTTATCGGCCCGGTCTGTCCACTGGATCCGCTAAAATTCACCTCCAGTATCACTGATGTCCTTCCTGAAGATGTCCATAGCTATAAAAAAGCCCTTCAGGAACACCAGATGATAAACCGGCCTGTCTCGTTCTATCTTGCACTTGCCGATGCCTGGTTGCTTGTTAACGAACAGCAGCCGGTTTACCAGTTCCGCATCCGAAACCAGTACAACGGCATGACTACTGAATGGAATTCCGTTGCCCGGGACAAAGTCATTGAAGTGATTAAGATGCAGCCGGAAACCGCTGAATTCCGGGTTCTCGTCCCATCGGCTCCTGAGCCTGCTGCGAATGCCCGGCAGTTGATCTCAGAAATTGAAGGTCTGCGTGAAGCTATTGGGAAACTCTACCCGGCAAATACTGATGTACGTCGTATTGCCAGAAACAGCGGCTGGATGCATGTATACGACGACACCAATGCCAAAATGAACTTTGCAGACAATGCCAGAAATACCCCTTATCTCGATGCCTTTGTGACTCAACTGCATCTCTTCCTCACAGATGATCGAGAGTAGATGTAAAACCTCCCTGAATCTTTCTGCTCTAACCAGCGCTGTCATATAGCATTTTTTTGACGGCGCTGCCGGTTGCGCTTTTATCAAACATGGTAAATACATTGTTTCATGCTGTCTGGCTCCCGGGCGCGGAGTTATCGTTGATGGAACCAAGTTGAGATATTCGAAATGAAAAGACCAACGGCACATAAAAATGACCGTCTGCCGGTGCGAAGATCTAACCCTACAACGCCTCAAGCAAGAGAGCGCGTTATTGCCGGGCTGGTGGCCTCAGCTACATCTGACTTCGTCTACCTCGTTCAGTGGCTGAAATCAGGAAAGCAGAACGGTGACCCTCTACAGCTATCCAGATGGGATAGCCTGAGAAATGCAATAAGCCACCTTGAGACGCTTGATGCTGGTGTACAACCTGACTGGCGCAAAGTCCTCACCCTGGTGTCGCGGGAAATTCATACCAGCCATAATGTCCAGGCGGTTGTTACTCCTCCGTCTAAAATCGCCGGTGGTATACTCAGCAACCTTAACGACATCAGCCAGAAGATAGCGACCGGGCTTGCTTCCCCTGACATGCTCGGCAGGCTCGATTATATGCTTCAGTTGACCGCAGGCCTGGCAGGTGGTGATGATCTGGCGCAAAGCATCCGTAAGGTTTCAGACAGTGCAGAAAAAGCCCTACGTGGTTATGACAAGCCGCAGGCAAAGGCCAAAACGCCTAAACCGGCCCCACCAGCTCCTGCATTCCGGGATGATCAGACGTTCAGGCAAGAGTGTGCGCCACTGATTGGGGTTGATGACCTCTTTGTTCTGGCTAATTGCCTTATTGCGATGTCCGCCCGCCTGGGCCGTTCTCCTGTCAGCCTAGCGAAACGCGCAGCGGGTTTAAAAGGTGTGATTAAACCCGATATGCTGGCTGACCTGCTGGAGCTCTTACAGCAGGACGTGGATCTGACCGCCCTGGCCCCGCCACCCAGGGTTAAAGACGATAATAGCCGCAGTGATGGAGGTAAGCTCGTCGGTTTAACCGGGGTCGTCGAAGGTGGCGCGTCAATCGGTGCTGAAGCGCAGCGTATCATCACCGCAGAACTGAAGAAGCACTCGCCGCTCACTTCGGCGCAGCGCGTATCTTTCGATACCGCCCGTGCGGGTCTGGCGCTGGAGAGCGATACATTCCGGGTTATTGAAGAGATCAGACGTATTGCAGCATCACTCAACTGGAGACCGCTGGCTGTCGCGGCCCATGCCGCGCATAAATCGCCTGGTATCCGCCCGGAGATTGCCGGGGATGTGATCACGTTGCTGGCGCAGGATGAGGCCTTAACCACCAGCAAGCCTAGCCGTTAAGTACCTGCCGCGCTGACTACAGCTTACCTCGCGATATTGCACCAGCAGCTCAGAAATAATACCGGTATAAACGTCCGCGTTTTGCCGGTATTTTAATTCGCCCTATTTTTAGAATTAGCGATAATAGCGTTGCTTATTACGTATTTTTACACTCAGAAACCTTCGTCACATGAATAGGGTATGGTTCACTGAATAGACAAAGACGTTAAATCTGGTCAGCTACAGAAAGGAGGATTTATGTAAATGCTCTCGTTACGTTCAAACTCTTAAAAAACTGCCGCGCCTGCCTATATAAGCCAGGCTGTAGACCTGAAGTCTACAAATTTAGCGTTACTGACAATTCACAATCCAGTGAACCGGCCCACACTAAGGAGGTTATATGCGAACGCGTAACTTTAAATCTGAGTCTATGTAATCTGATCAGCTGGCGCTGCCGAGAATGGCGGACTCCGCTACCCCGGTGATAGACCGGGGTAGCAGGAAGAAAGAGTAACGATTTACCGGTTTTAAAACCAAATTTTCGTCAAATGGGATACAAGCGCCCAAGGCCGGTTCCCGTCTGACAGACCGAAGTTGTGATGTGTGCATCGCCCCCCTGGAAGTTGTTTTATTGAATTGCTGTGTGTAGTTTTGCGGGGATAATACCCCGCTTTTTTTTTGCTTATTCTTCTTCGTCACCCCACCTTCCTGTGCCATCATACGTATAGAAAATAACTTTTCACTTCTGACCCTTTTTCAGTTGAAGTCTTATGATTTGATATTCCGCTAATACACACACATTAAGGAATGAAAATGAGCAACGATATTCATAACAAAATTGCTGATGCTTTAGCTTCTGTTGGTTTAAAACTTTCCGATGGATATACCCGGGCCGCACTCTTACTGAAGATGAAAGGTTCAGTTAGTCTCAATTTTGCTGTTGATGGCAAACCTGTCACTGTCACTCTCC
This sequence comes from Kosakonia radicincitans DSM 16656, assembly GCF_000280495.2. Taxonomy (NCBI): domain Bacteria; kingdom Pseudomonadati; phylum Pseudomonadota; class Gammaproteobacteria; order Enterobacterales; family Enterobacteriaceae; genus Kosakonia; species Kosakonia radicincitans. The sequence continues at coordinate 30,423 of NZ_CP018017.1, read as the reverse complement.
ATATGACTGAATCGGGTGATGTTACTGCTACCACTGATTATGACGATTCAACCGCTACTGCCGCAGCAGCAGCCGCAGCCACTACAACGCCAACACAAGAGTCGGTGGAAAAACCAGCAGAAGAGTCGGTGGAAGAGCCAGAAAAAAGTAATACACGAAAAGGCCCAAGGCCTAAGTAATAACTGCGCTGGAACTACATGTTGGCATAATTATAAATATCAAAACTGGCGGGGTTAAATCCCCGCTTTTTTATGCCCGATTTCCTTCGTCACCTGAATACCCCGTGAGACTATAAGTAAACAAAACGAACAACACGGGGCAACGCCATGACCACCAGCAAAGAGAAAAATGTATTCTACGTTCACTACTATGAATCCGACTCCAGTGGTGGCGAACTGCCACTGATGCGCATTGAAGCGGAGAACGAAGATGAAGCCAACCTGATCTGTCTTCGCAACCTCGCGGATGTTTATGACGTTGATCATGACGACATCAGTCTTGAAGACGGCTTCGAAGTGAACGGCAATAGCGTTTATCTGCAAGGTATCTACCCGGCGACCTCAGAGCAGGCACTGGTAGTTGATGCGGTATTTAATATGACTTCTGTAGAACCAGTCGCTGAGGCTGTGACCGGCACGGCGGAATCCGCCTGCGGTATCAGCCTGGTCTCTGATAAGGTCTGGCTGGAAAGCTGGTTCGACCTCGAAGACAAATTTGCTGATCAGATGGCCCACGTCGCTGAAGATGACAAGTCTGATACACGCTTCTTGCTCTACCGTGACCAGGTCATCGATGTGCGTGAATGCGAGACATCTTCTGTCCCAGGCTGGGATCTCCAGTTCGGCTTGAGCGGCGGTACGCAGATGCTATTCATTCGCCTTTCTGATGATGGCGATCACGTTGCACTGGGTCTCGAATAACTGCTGCCTGCGCCCGGGCTTGTTTGCCCGGGTTGCTCCCCTCCCCTGAATCAAACCGAGTATCATGACATCATTCTGAGGAGTACCAGACGATGAGCGAAGTAAAGCACTTCAGCATCACGAAAACCGTTGATTTTTACATCAATGAAGCATCCCCGGAAATTATTGCGGGCCGCAGGATCTATCTGGAAACCGTATTGATTCCTCGCCTTCGTACCGGCCTTGCCGTGCTCAATAAGATGGGCCTGACCGAGCGTGAAGATATGGAGCTGCGCGATGTGTACCAGCGTGGCGTGGAATTTTTTGACAAATTGTTCGATGGCCCTGTCCCGCAGGCCAATACCACCACCAGCCACTAATCCGCAAATTTTGTCCTTTTTTTACCCGGCTCTGACTTCGTCACCCGGGTAACCAGTGATTTAATAAGTAAACAAAACGAACATACCAATAATCACTGGGGATGCACCATGTTTAAAAGTCTGTCTGAATTGATGACCAGCGTTGGCAAGACTGATGCGCATAAAGTCTCGATAGTCCAGGTTAAAACCGGTGTCACCTCGTGGGGCCGCAAAAACCAGTCATCCCGGCCTACGGCTGAATACCAGATCTGGATGGATACTCCTGACAACGACAGTCGTATCGTCCTGAAGCTGAATTTCGTGCTGAGTTCCCGCCGTAACCAGCCTGAGAAGAATGCGCCCCTGAATATTGAAATCAGCCAGTACGCTAACTGGGATACGGTGAAACGCGCCTGGGCGGAATGCGCTCCTGAACGCTATATGCGGCTGGAGAATGAAACGACAGATGAGTTTATGTCCACCAGCGGGGTCTGGGAAGAAGCATCCGTCATCACCAATGACATGCAGCCGGATTACCGCTACTTCTATCCAGGCACGTCCTATTACGTGGCAAACGACAGCTACTGAAGCCAGAAAACACACCATATAACCGAGGATCTACCATGACCGACGCTATCCAGACTGCCCCTGAAAGCTTCAGCCTTTCTTCCCTGACCGACCTGTATCGCACAGTGCAGGCAACCGAGTCCCACGCTCTTTCAATGATGCGTGTCCAGAGGGGGATCACCTCCTGGGGGAGCCGTCGTATAACTGACCGCCGAACTGAGGGGTTCACCGTCTTTCTGGATGCGCCGGATAACGCCAGCCGTATTACTGTTAAAACGGAGTTCGTGCTGAATGCAGCAAAGACCGGCCCTGATACGTCTAATGATCTGGTGGTGGAAGCGCGTGAACATTCAGGCTGGGATGAGAGCCGGAATTGTTTCACTGTTACCCGCGAGATCGGCGAACTGCGGGTTAATGCTGGTGGTGAAAATCATGCTGCTACACTTCGTCAGCTGTGGAAGCTGCTTCACGCGCAGGCAAAAGCCTACCAGTCCAGAAATACTGCCGGTAACGCCACCTGGCTTATGTTCTGATAAGCCCCGGGCATGGTAATGTGCGTCACGACATTACGCCGTGGCGCACTACGTTCGTTTAGAAGGAAATGAAGATGAAAATAAGCCAGCTGGAAGTCGGGATGAGTGTCTGGTCGGTTAGCCGGGTAAATATGGGCAACACCACACTTAAAACAGTTGTCGTCCACCCGGTCGTGATTGTCGAAGTCCATGATAACCACGTCATAGCCACCTGGAATGGTAACGCCCCGCGTCGTTTCGGTGAGTCCGTCGTTAAGGGCTGGAAGAAAGAAAAGCCGTTGCTGATCCGTGAAGGTTTCGGGCAAATGCGCCTGGCTACCAGGGAAGAGAAAGCGCTGGCTGGTAAGTAACCCCCTTCGTGACCTGTATGACCCGTGGTGTAATGGCTCCGACAACCTGGCAGTTTTCGCAACGCAACACTCTGCCGCAAATCACCCTCCACGGGGCCAGACAGGGAATACACGATGACCGATGCCATTCTCTCTGAAGAGCTGTACTTCAAATACCTCAACACCTACGAACGCGAAAGCAGGTTTCGCATTGACTCTTTTCGCTTTGATGGCGAGCCTCAGTGGACAACCAAATTCGGTCAAGCTCGCATCCGCCCTTCTCAGGTACGTGTACTGCTCTGCCGCTGCGGGGCAAACAACTGGAAAGACGATGGCAGGTTCGCCAATGAGTACTGCTGCGACAGCTGCGGACAGTTCGTGGAGGTGCTACAGCATAACGACCGTTGATTCGCGTCCCGGGGCCGGAGCTGATGGCTCACTGATAAACCATTTCAGACCGACATATTCATTCTGATAATACCCGACGTATCGCCTTCGTCACCTGCCGGGCCCGTGTTGTACTGGTATCAGTACAACATAAAACGAGATCACGGGGCGCATCATGCAGACACTGACCGACGTATTCAGCGATAAGGCGAATAAAGCCTTTCATTCGATTTTCGCCGATTTCCTGCCCACCAGCGCGGATGGGGTAATCACCTTTACGGTTCGCGGCTATGGCGGAAAAACTGCCTGCATGACCGTCCCCTCTGGAACCCCGGTTTTCGTCTTTGGCACTGAAGAGCTCGCCGACTTCCATCGCTCCGCCGTGGCGGGTGAATTCTACATCGTTGATCACGGTGGTTTCCGCACCCTGAATCAACAGGTAGAACGTGGCCGCGTCCCAGTCATCTACGACATCCTCTGAAGGGATCCGATTATGGCAATCGACACAGTTTACCGCCTGCGGCTCGATTTCGACGTGTATAACGGCGATGTCATCGACACCAAAGAGCAGGAAGACAAAGACCAGATCTCCATTGCGAAAATCACCCAATTTATCTTCGATGCCTCCGTTCGGCTCAAGCTTGATGCCTGCGAAACCAGCGATGGCGGGCCAGCACATGGGCCTTACTGTGTTCTTGAGCACTGCAACCGAGCTGTACTGGAACAGGCCGAAACTGAAATTAAACGCTATGTGAGACGCTTTAAAGGCCATTCACTGGAAGACTGATGAACCCGGTACATCCACCAGCATGAGGATGTACCTGACTTCGATAGCCGCTGCCGGGCTGTGCCTCCTGAGCAGCAGAGGACAAGGTACGGATATGCCAGACAATAAACCCCGGATGACTGCCGCTGAAATGACTGAGCGAGCCTATCACTTCTTCCTGGACGCAAAGGGTCTGTCCCCTCGTGCCGGGCAGGTAGACATGATGGCGTTTTGCAGCGCAGTCGTTAACGCTACCCCCGCTGAGGAGCAGTATCGCGTCGGGGTTATTGAGGCCGGTACGGGGACAGGGAAAACACTCGGGTATTGTCTGCCGCTGATCCCCCTGGCGATGGAAAAGCATAAGACGCTGATCATCTCCACGGCAACCGTTGCGCTTCAGGAACAAATCATCTCCAAGGATCTGCCAGAAATACAGGCGAGAGCGGGCCTGAGCTTCTCCTATGCGATGGCGAAGGGCCGTAGCCGTTACTTCTGCCAGATGCGCTGTGACGTTCATATGGAAAGCGAGATGAATGCCTATGGCTACATCCGCGATGATGTGGAGGATATCAGCAAGGCCTTTGCTGGTGGTCACTGGACAGGAGAGCGTGATTCCTATCCTGATGAGATCAATGAGGCGGTATGGGGTCGGGTCAATGCTATTGGCAGTCAGTGCCCTAAAAAGCGTTGCCCACATTATCACCGTTGTCCGTTCTTCCTCGCCCGCGCCCTGCTGGAGTCGGTGGATGTGGTTATCGCCAACCATGACATCGTATTGTCTGACCTGTCACTGGGAGGCGGTATTATCCTTCCCCCGCAGGAAGAGTCCATTTATGTGTTCGACGAAGGTCACCACGTTCCGCAGAAAGCAATTAACCACTTTGCGACCTCCGCCTCTCTCGATGCCAGCAGGCATTTCATGAGCGAAATCTTCGACATGGTAATGACCATGCCAGAGTCCTACGGCGGGACTATGGAAAAGCACGTGCAGCAGCTGGTGGAGCTTGCGGGCCATGCCGGTGATGAGCTCGGTGAGCTGCGGGGGACACTTTTACGCTCCCTGAACTGGCGAAACGATCACGAAATGCCAAATGGCACGGAATCGGACATCTATCGCTTCCCGGAAGGTTTCGTTCCTGAAGATATTGCGGCCCTGTTTAAGCCTGGGTTAAAGACAGTAAACGAGATGCAGAATATCGTTGTGAAAATGACGGCGATTGTAGATGAGGCCGGGCGGGATATCAGCGAGGAAGAACTGGCCCTTCAAAAGATGGCTGTCGGCGAGCTGGCAAATCGCCTGGCGGGTATGCATCAGGCTCTGGCCTCATACTGCGGGAATAAAACCGTCTCTGGTATGCCTATGGCCCGGTGGATTAACGTCCGTCGTACTAAACGCAGCACCGAAGTGGTGATTAATTGCAGTCCGGTCTATGCGGGCGAACACCTGAAATCCGAGCTCTGGTCGAAGGCTTATGCCACCATTGTGACCTCGGCAACAATCCGCTCCCTTAGCAAGTTTGACGCATTCCTGGAGCAGGCCGGTCTTCCAGTCGATACACCTACCCTGCTGGCCCGCAGCCCGTTTGATTACCAGAACAACGGCGTGTTGTTCATCCCCCGTATGCGCTCGGTTCCGACCAATCATGAAGAACATACGGCGGAGATCATCGAACTCCTTCCCAAACTGGTGCTTCGGCTTCAGGGTTGCCTCGTGCTGTTCGCCTCCCGCAGGCAGATGGAAGAAGTCAGCAAGGCGATGCCTCAACACATTTCACCGCTTCTGCTGATACAGGGGGCACTTCCAAAACGGGAAATACTGCTGCGCCATAAGCTCAGAATCGACCGTGGTGAGCCGAGCATTATCTTTGGTATGGCTTCTTTCAGTGAAGGGGTGGATCTGCCTGGCGTGTACTGCAACAACGTCATCATTGCCAAGCTGCCTTTTAGCGTTCCGACCGACCCGGTGGGCCAGACCCTGACGGAGTGGCTGGAGAAAAACGGGCGTGATGCTTTCCGGGAAATCTCGATACCGGAGGCCTGCCTCAAACTGACCCAGTCCGTTGGTCGGCTTATCCGCACAGAGAGCGATACCGGCGCGGTGACTATCCTGGATAAACGCCTGAAGACAAAAGCCTACGGGAAAGACATCCTCGCATCCCTGCCCCCTTTCAGGCGCGAAATTCGTTAATCAACAGTCGAGAGGTTGCTATGCATAAAATTGAATGCCCACGCTGTCTGGGTGGTAAGGGTGAGATCCGAGCGTTCCGGCACGTTCAAGGCGGTGTGTGTTTTCGCTGCAAGGGCCGGGGGTATGTCGAGGTGAAAACCATCCCGAAGCCTTCTATCCGGTTTGTTGCTATGCAGAAATGGGCAAATCCAGAGGACGTTAACTACAACAATGGGGATTTTATCAGGACGTTCTATTTCAAGGCCCGAAGTCAGGCTGAAGCAACAAAGAAGCTTCAGAAAAAACTCGGCGCGTCAGGTCGTGAGTTTTATGCCACTCCTGCGGATGATGTCCAGCAATAAATGGGGGCGTTTTGTAGTGGTTTATTCACTCTGAAATCTATCACTCTGGTTATGATTGGTTTCGAAACAAATGACAGGTGGTAACACATGAAAAACCAGGCTAAAACACAACATTCTGTTTTTAAGTTCATTCGAGCTGCGATTCCGGTAACAGTTCTATCGGCTATACAGTACGCTGTCATTTCTACATTGCTGGTGGTTGGAAAAATTGACCTTCAATGGTCGGAACTCGCTACATCACTTCCGTTATGTATTATTGCAATATTCTCAACAGCATTTGTATTTTACGACCCAAATGAATATGAGTACTTTCTTTCAGTGCTGGGAATGCTTACCGTTTGGGTTTTAGTGTTTATTGCATCAATACTCCTACTTGTAATCGCGCGAGGTTTTTCCTTCATCACAAGCAATTATGTAACATATGCTGAATTGGCTTCCTATTCCATACAGATAGGAATGATGATTGTATTTTACTTCAAGAGGGATAGTCTTAATCAACAGACCCTATAGATACAGTATTTCGCGATTAATATTATCATTGAACATTAACGCACAAAATTTACCCCCACGTCATACAAGGTTACCGATGCAATGAAAAATAAAATTATCGATGCAAAACTTGCATTTTTTAAAGTAGAGGGAACTCCAAGTACTGGTCACGTTGTGGTTATCGGGAAACCATCATCTGGGAAAAGTTTCTGCCTTACTGATGAAATAACGCGTTTGTTAAAAGCAGGTAAAAACCACGAAAATTAATTTGAATATTGCAAGCGGGGTTTGCTATGACATCAATTATTACCACTTTATATGAAAAACTTTCATTTCGTGTGCTCGCAGTTCCGCTGATTATTTTCAGCATTGAATTTTTGATATGGGCAGTGCTTATTCGAGAAAATGTTATATCCGGGGACTGGCCTTTGTATAGAACTTGTTTGTTCGCTTGTTTTTCCTCGCTGATTATAACTGGATTCACATTCCAGAATCCTGAAGGCAGTGATTTCCTAAAGGCAGCAGCAGGTCTCCTTGGATGTCTGGCCTTGGGGGGATTGATAATTATTATTTATTATATTGGCACTCTCGAATTTCCGATTATCACTGCCAAGATGGTTTGGATTTTCATGATGGCAAGCTTTACGTCTCAGCTTTTCACTTGCCTGATGAAATCGATGACTGATTAATTTGAAGTTCAGCAAAAACAATTGCAGAGCAAAGTTATTTATTCACTCATTTTGCGATCTAAGTATGCTTACGCTGAAGTAACCGAAAAGTACCTTTCTTGAAAAGTTTTTTCGGGATTTTAGGAGAAATGGATAATGGCATTCTCACTTACTTTCCATCAATACATTCTGGAGTAATAACATGTTTACTTTAGTTCTCGTGATTGGGCTTTATTCAAGTGGTCTTAATCCAAGTGGTGTCACCTCTCAGAAAATACCTGACTACAAAACCTATGATGAATGCCAGAGTGCCGCGCCTAAAGCAAAGCGTGGGGAAACTATCACCATCTTAAGTTATTGCATTCCCCAGCCTGCGGATAAGACAAAGGCGTAAAGGCTTCGCTATATGTGAATTATCGAAGGGGTGTCCATTTCATACCCGATTACTTCGTCAATTGTCGACCGGTGGGATAATAGGATTAAAACAGTTTTTAGCTTCACGATATTATGGAGAAACCGCCGTCATGCACCCATTCGATTCGGTCAGAGTAAAACTGAGTTTTGCCGGAAAGCCACCAGCGGCTTTACTGCAAAGCGCCCTATTTCTTGAAAATCAGCGTCCCGAATCCTCCAGTTGGAGCGACCCGGGCACGGCGGGTAATACACTGCTTCGCGACATCCTCCGGTCACAACCGGTTGAACTGAGCACTCTACAAGGCGTGGTTAATCTGACTACTGGCAACCTCGGTAAAGCCGAATGTAGTGAGTTGCTTGCACTGATGGGCCTTCGTAGCTTCGGTGAAGAAGCTGCTGAGTTAATGGTTCGCAATGCGTCAATGGTTTTTGCGAGTGGACAGGCTAATGCAAAGAACCTGATTCGCATGGAAGTCACTAAATCACACCTTACTTCTGATAAGCAGGTCATTGTCAGTACTGAAACCCTTGAGCGGCGTATGTACGTCATGAACAGCAACGGTATCTGCTTCGTCGTTGAGCCTGAGATCTGCCTTGATGCCGAGAAACTGCCGGGCGCGGATTTCTTTATCACTGAAGACGAAATGGATGCTGCGGGCGTGAGCCGCTGGGGTGAAAACGGCAGTCAGCACTGGCGATGCATGGTTACCTGGTTCAATGGCAGTAGCACCATCATGAACGAAATGGGACACATGTACGAGCTCGGTGATGAACCTGAAATTCGGCTCAATAGCTTCGGTGGATAAAGCCCACCAGCGAGGAAATACGATGAGACACGATAACGTCAAGCCCTGCCCTTTCTGCGGTTGTTCATCTATCCGGGTTCGGGAGATTTCGAATAATTTTCGCGCCTGCTGCAATTCCTGTGAGGCCACGGTGGCGTTTCAGGACTCCGAACAAGCCGCTGTGACGCGCTGGAATACCCGCGCTGAAGAGAAACAATCTGGCGGACTCCAGTCAGCATAAATTAAGCCCCGGGCTGCTCTGGGCCTGAATACCGATAAGAGGAAACACCGACATGAAATTTTACATCAGCGACGTTTTATGGAAATCCGGGCAGGCATTCATTTTCTCGTTTGTCACTGCTCCGGCAGTTGCGTTACTGCTCATTCTGTTCTGCACAGTTCTTACCAGTTCACCATCCAAGGTCTTCCTCGATCAGGCCCGTAGTCTGGTTGGAAATGCCACCAGCACCTCGGTCATGGTTTGCCCTGAAGAGAAATCAGTGTTTGCCGCGTTCCGCTCCTCAGAATGCCAGCGACACGTGGTGAATGCCGATGATGCCATTAAACAATGGGACTCGCTGTTGCTCAAAGGCTACCTGATAGTGGCGGGTATCGCTCTTATCTGCTGGATGGTAAGCGAGGCAGTTAACTACCGCAGAAAGCCGTGGCGCTATGGGATCCGTCCCTCTGATATGACATTTAGCTATACAAAACTCGTGCCGAAAGAATCCGATGATGACGCGGATAAATAACCACTCATTTAGCACGGCAGACAGCCGGTCAATGCCAGCAGCACAGGGGGCAGTATGGGTAGACCTACAGGCAATATCGTCAGACTCACAAAATCAACAGGCCGCAGCAGCGACTTTTTCGGGCCATGTGAGTTGTGTGGAAAACATATGTCAGAAGCATTCCGTACCCGAAAAGCGCGTGAGTGGCAGCGTGAAAATGGCGAACTCTATTACGGCCATGATTCCGCCGTCATGTATGCACATGAAAAATGCATTCTGAATCTGGAAAGCAAATTTACCTCAAATTAACGACTGGTGAGATTTATGAAAATACCTCTGGGTAAGACGTTCCCAATTTTTTTTATCTTATTGGTGGTGGTGCTGGGGGGCGCTATCGCCGAGAAACTGCTATGGGAGGGACACCTCTATCCCGATTTTCTTATCAGTGATGCCTATGTGGCGAAAGATACTCAATTGCAGGCCAGTAACGACACAACACTGTTGAAGCAGTGCTACGCTCAGCACTTAACTGGATGTGAAAAGTATTATAGAAGCTTCAGCCAACTGGAGGTCAGGGGTAACGATCTCAAGTCGCTGTGTAAAGTCCTGACAAATAACACTGATCTGGACGTCTTTCAGAGTGATGCTCAATTGCTGGTTCGTTGCTCACGATGGAATGTTTTCCGTGTAATTCCATTTAAACCTACAGATAACGCAACTGATAAATTTAAGCCAATGGTCGATATGGTTGGGAGCTGGATGGCCTACAACCGGCTCTCAAAAGAGCTACTTCATGAAGATCCGGTCGATATCTTTTTTGTTGGACTGGATGAGGGAAAAAAGCAACTATCCCTGAAATATTGCTTTACCGGGGTTGATCAAATTCCTCCTCAAGTAGCTTTCCAGCGATGTGACACCGAGTCGGATACGACTAAAACCCAGAGTGACAAATCATGATGACATTTCTCGCTAATTTGCATCGCCATACTACGGCCTGCCGCAGCTTCGCATTCTTCACTCTGGTCTCCGGCCCGGCGATTGCTTTATTTATCACGTTCATCTGCATGAACTATTCAGGTTCACCTTCAGCGCATCTGGTTAGTGCAGCCAGGGCTGTCATTGATGGTGCTCCGGTCGGCAAACTAATGGTATGTACCGAAGAGCCACAATCCACGACTCCCCCGACACTTATCGAATCTCCCTGCGTTCGCGAGGCGGTCGATGAATCAATAGTAACCGCGAAGTGGGATTCAAACTTCCGAATGGTTTACGCAATGCTTGCTCTGCTTTCTTCTGTTATCTGGTGTCTAGTGAGCGCCACACGAGCGAACATATTCAAGGACGCTAAACCCCCTACTCGATAAGCCTGTCAATTCTCAAATAAAATGATGAAAAGTTGTGAAATTAAGGAGTGATGATGAACATAAATTACAGTATTAATAACAGTGTGCTCATGATGATGAGTGAGTTTATGATTACAGCTTTTGTAATCGTAATACTTTTTGTGATTGTATTAGTATATAACAAAGCGTTTAAGTCTGAATTAAGCATAAAAATATTTTGTTTTAGTCAGTTAACAGCCATTTTCATTTCCGTATTAGAAATAACAACAAAAAGAACAAATGCTGGAAGTATCAGTATTACATGGAGTGACGGCATCCATCAGTTTTATACTCACGTTTTTCTGGGGTTTGCTTTTTCTTTCTTACTTTTTTTGCTTGGTCTTTATGACTACAAAATGAAAGGCAACAAAGATGGTTTAAAGGATTGCAAAAAACATGTTTTACCGTGTTTCATAGGGAGTTGGTTCGTATTAATAATATTCTTTTTCTCCGCTTCGCCTTTGCGCTATGAGGAGAATTTGATTACGGATGCTCGCGTCGTAGCTTCGGATCCCAATCGAACCACAATTATCTATGCTGATGGGTTCTACTGGCTATTTGATATGGATAGAAATGAATTTGATAAGTCTATATCCAGAGAGATAGTCAGAGGCAACTACAAGATGTTATGTACTTCAGATACACCAGCTACCTGCTGGGCGGGCAGAAAATTCCCCAAAAACACATCACTGGATAAAGTTTTATGAAAGATTGTAACGCTGAGAAATATAGCTATTCATGTCTTTTCGCAGCGGTATTTAGACCAGGTGAAATGCCTGTCATTTCCGCGTTCCGGGCGCGGTATTGGGCTCTAATCATTCGATGGGCATTGCGTTTCGGTTACACCGTTTGCCTGATTGGCAGCACTGGAACCGGAAAAAGTTACCTCATCGAAAGAACGCTACCAGGACGGATCATTGATGCCCGACTGTTACTGGTAAAGAATGATTGGCATGGCCCTGTGCCATTCAGTTTGCGCGGTGCAAAGCCCGGCCCAGTTGGCATTGATGAGTCGTCCAGCTTTTCAGAGGAAACGCTGCGTCAGAACGCGGAGAACCTGAAAGAAAGAGGGGTAGTGTATACAGCACAAAGCATTGATAAAGCAGCTAAAGTTGCAGCCAACCTGCCAAACAGGCGTGTGTTGCTTATCATGATTGGAAAAACGTAGCCTCTGCGGTCTAGGCCATCTGACCTGCTGAACTGACGCAGTAGACTCTCTCGGAGGCAAACAAATTTGCTGGTGGGATAAAATGGGCGCATACTTAAAGCACGTGTAATCGACACGTGCTTTTTTATTGGAGGACACATGCAGGCTACAGCTGCTCGCCAGAAAAAAACCGTCAGTGTCACCCTTGAGCCAATGCTCGTACAGCAGGCAAAAGACGCTGGGATTAACTTGTCCGCCACGCTGGCAGAAGCGCTTCAGAGCAAACTGAAGGCCAGTGCAGCGGAAGAATGGAAACGACAGAATCGTGCTGGTATTCAGGAGTTGAACCGCATCACTGAAGAGCATGGGTTACTGTCTGACGAATACAGGACGTTCTGATAATGCAATATACCGTTTACCGCAATCCCGGCAACAGCCAGGCATACCCTTACCTGCTGGATATACAGAGCGACATCATTGGCGAGTTAAATACCCGCCTGGTGATCCCCCTTCATCGGCTTAAAAAAGGAGCCTCGGCCCCGGTTGCGCGATTAACTCCGGTCATACAGGTGGAAGGGAATGACGTTATCCTGATGACGCATGAAATGGCTTCAGTCCGCGTGAAGCAGCTCGGTCAGGCGGTCATGGACGCATCTCCGTTCCGGCACACTATCAAAAGTGCGGTGGACTTCCTGCTGGATGGTTTCTGACAGAGATAATGAGCGAGAAAATGATGAAGCAAAATGAACTGCTGGAAGTGGCAAAAGCCATGCGCGATTATATTGATGCCCTCCCTACCGATGTCGTTGCAGCATTACCGGTGATGCCGGGATTTGATCGAGACTGGGCCGACGAAGTCATTTACGAAGCCGAATCCGCCAGCAAATAACCCCCCGTCTGCGCCCGTTTCATCTGAATTCGGGCCGTCACAATCTTTCTGATTTTATTGAGAAAACAGCCTCTTTTTGTCCCCTTTTTTCCTTCGTCAGCAGACTCAGTCGTTCGATAATAAAAACAGACCAACACAACCACTGAGGTGTTTCATGTTAGCGATTATCCCGGCAGCAGGCACTGACAAGGTTTTTAAAACCTCCCTCAAACACGTGCTCGATGAGGACTTCCTGTTTGCAATGGCTTCAAAAGCAAGCGCGACGTACATTTCATCCCATATCAGCGATGACGGTGAGGGCACAGTGTTTTTCAGTCTGAGCGACTGGGATAACCTCAAGCCTTCCTTATCGGCTGATGGCTGGGATGGCGATACGATGCCCGGCTTCATTGATTTGCTGGATGCAATCGCAGCGCAGGGCTATAACACCGTCGAATTCCACATTTCTCACCCACTGGTGGTTGGCGCGGTCTGGTTCACCGATGAGTATTACTTCACGGTTACCCCGCTGGCGTATGACCTTGCCACGCTGGATGGTCAGTTTGTTCTGCCGGATGGCTCTTCCTACCGGCTGGATGACCTTGATGAAGTCAGCTATGACGAAATGACCGACTACTTTGACGGCATTATCGAAGTCGATGGCGATACCATGCTGGGTGTAAAGCGTAACGACGATGACACCGTAAACGTCAGCAAAATCGAAAGCTAACCCCTCCTCCCCGGTGTCGGTATCCGCCGCGCCGGGCTATTTTCCTGCCATCATCCTCTGGAGTGTTTCATGAAAGACCGTTTTTATCTGGTCAGCTTGCGTGACACCGTTGGTAGCAATACCGCTTTTCATAGCCATCACGGCAGAGGTTACAGCACCGATCAGCGTAATGCCCGGGTTTACACCCGCGAGGAAGCACAACGCGCATGGAATACGGGACGGGAGTTTGACCTGCCGGTTGATGCCGATGCAGTCGACCGCCATCTCGTGTTTCATGTTGATCATCAGTTTGTACCGGGAAAAACCATTCTCTCCGAAAGCGCCACCAAATATGTCGGCTTCGTTAATGGCCAATGGGACGGAAACGATCTGTTCTGGCTGGCTGATGCGGGTACTACCACGGATTTTTCCCTTGCCAGAGTTTTTGACTCACCACAGGCAGATAGACCTGATGTCGTCTGGTTACCCCATCACATCCCTGACGCTGCAAAGCGCCCTACCTTCAGTGTTGAGCGGATAGACCGCCGTAAAATGACGCAGGGGGCCGGTCTGCTGATGCCTGCCTGGCTGAAACGCCAAAATCGCCGACAGTCAAAGGGGCTGACTCGCTGGAATTGCCCCGGGTGTGGCCGTATTTCATGGCAACAGAATCCGTATGATTTTGATGGTTGCCGGTTCTGCATATAGTCAACTACCGCGAGAGGCCTCTATGTTCCGATTATTACAGAAGTGGTTAGTCAGGTTTACCTGTCAGGACGATATAGATTGTATGTCGACCCGGCGCTCTGCGGGCGAGTTCTGGCTGGAAATAGATGCCCGTCGTCACTGGATTTTCCTGGACATCGACGGTGTACTCCACCGGGCGGAAAACGGGTCACTGGAGTTTATGCCTGTGCTGGATCACGTGCTGACGCAATGCCCGCAGACGGGAATTATCCTTTCCACAAACTGGCGTACCGGCGTACCCCGGGAGATGGTGCTGAGTCATTTCCCTGCGGGTATACGCGATCGGATTGCTGGACTCAATCCCGATCTGGATGGGCTGGTGAATAACCACGTGCGTTATCACGAATGCATGGCGGTCGTTAAACGGTTCGGCCTACAGCATTACACCTTCGTGGACGATACCGCTCGACTCTTTCCAACTGACTGCCCTGCCCTGTTCCTGACTCACCGGCACGAGGGGCTGAATGCAACGCAGGGTAGCGCTTTGATAGACCGGATTCGGTTAATGAAATGACCGGTTTAAGGCTGAATACAAATTATTAATGAGGATGCGTTATGAATGAAATCCCACAATACGTCTATGACCTGATCGGTATTTGCCTCTTTGTTGGAATGTGGGTCGGAGGCGTTCTGCTTATTTGGTTTATTTTCTCTAATGGAGAGAGCGACGAATAGCCAGGCAACTGGCGCAACTGATGTTGCAGGATGGCCCCAACAATATCTTACCTGCTTACGCTCTGATTACCCGCGCAACGCTTCGTCAGAAGCGGAAAGCTGGGATAATGAATATATCCCGTATACACCAGGCTATCCCAATGAAAATTACTGTGTTTACTGCCCCTGATTGTCCGAAATGTCGCATGACGCTTACCCGCTTTTCTCTGGCTGGGGTGGACGTGAATGAGATCCCGCTGGTGGACAACGCAGATCTCGTTCGCCTGACACAAAATACCGGTGCGCCGCTGGTGGTGGTGGTCAACGATTCGGGCCGTGTGACGGGTTGGGGTGGGTTCCGGCCAGATCTTATTGCGACAACTGCCAATGGCTGGAGTGTCGGGTCACTCGATATCCCCCCGTCGCTGGTTAATCACGTCCTTCACTGAGGTAAACGCCATGCACAATATCTCTGTCGAAATCCCTGCGGCCCTCGGCGTACATCCTCCTTCAGGAGCGGATGTCGTGCTTATAGACGATCTGAATAACGCCCTCGCCGGTGCTGGCTTACCGCAACTGAAGATAGAGCCGATAACGTGGACACCGCCATCAGGCCGACCGGTGATCTACCGGTCTGAGGTTCCCGATATCCTGCGCATTGCAGGTATAAACCCTGACACCTCTGACATGGTGAAAACCTTCTGTTCCGGGCCACTGCCGATTGACGATAACGAGCTGGATGCCCTTCTGGAGATGCGCGAACGGGACGGTCATAGCGAAAGCTTCAGGATCGCGCTCTGTGGGGCGCTGGACGCGATTCTCATTCGACTCTACTCAGCAGAGCGTCAGCTTCGTTGAAACGCCAGTAAAGACGCTGGTGGCCTCATATGAGGTATCAATCGGCTCGGTTCCGTCTCAATAATTTAAAGAGAGCACGGTATATGAGTCCTGAAGAAGAAAAAGTGCTGCATCAGCGGCTGATACAGCTTGGCGATATGATGGGGGATGGCCTGCACTATGAGCGCGACGGTCAATGGATCACCCGGGAGTACAAAGCCACGTTGCGGGCGCTGGGGCTTTTGAAGGCTCCCAAGCGTAAGCATAACCCGACCAAAACACTCGCTGTGGATGAGCGAATGGCACAACGTGTGAAGGACGTAGCCTGTACCCAGTGCGCCGGGAAACTGAAACAGGTGCGCTCCGGGTCTCTGAAAGCGCAATGCACCCGGTGCAAAACCAAGTTCACCCTCCTGAAAACCATTAAGTAACTATACCCGCAGCTGGTGGTCACCCCACCAGCATAAAATATACCCGAAACTGTGACACCTGCGCTTGCCTGCCTCAATGTCGTGATAGCTGACAACCCCCACGAAGAAAACAAACCTCACACCTGCGATCGTCGTGATGCAACGATTTTGTCGAGCCAATTATATGAAGAGACTGTTATGAAAGACTTCCATTTCCTGTATGTCGAACTCCTGGTCGAATTGCTTCGACTGGTCAATTTTCTTCTGCCGTTGTGGTTTGGTAGTTGAAAATAGCAGGTAATACCCGGGCAAGACCTTCCCGTTTTTTTAAAATAAAAGGGCGCACATAGCGCCCTGTCAGAAAGGTATTTTGAAGCAGCAGACTACTTACGAAACTCCCATTGTTTAATCAGCTTTTTGACAAACGTCTCGCCATAGATCTCATGTGACTCCATGTATGCACAAAGCTGTATCAGGGTCATCATGCCATCGCGAAGGGTATCGCATGACTCGTTACGGCAATAGGCCGTGAGTTTGTACATATTCGCCCCGCAAACGTCCGGGTTGTAGAGATTAACAATCAGGCTTGCCGCGAATTTCTTTCTCTCTGCGATAGCGCCCAGATAAGCCAGCTCCCTTTTCAGGTCTTCCGGGATAGGTGTGACAGCACACGCTCGCGGGTTCAGGTTTATCTGGATATGGTCAAAGTCGAGTTCCTGCATTGTCCTGGTTCCTTCTGCTGATATTCGGTATCCGTCTGCCGGGCCACACGATTCTGCATGTAATGCCCTTCATATCACCATTGTACCGGATACCTGCAATTTGCCCCGTAACTACCGGTGCTGATGATAAAAAATATCTTTATTTTGCGAACGATATACACCAGTCCGTCCTGATTTCGTCAGCTGAATTGTGCCGGGTAAGCTGGTTGCCATGTGAGTGACCTAATGGAGAACACCATGCAGCACACTGCAACCACACACCCGCAACCGGCTAACACCGTGAGTATCGTCAGTACGACCTACGGTCAGACGCTGGTGGTACTGAACGGGAAATGTCTCTACTGCGCACCACCAGAGCGAGGAGACGAAGCCCGGCAGCTGGCATCAACCACTGCCGGGGCACTCAACGTGCCGGTCGATGTCGT
Organism: Kosakonia radicincitans DSM 16656; assembly: GCF_000280495.2. Taxonomy (NCBI): domain Bacteria; kingdom Pseudomonadati; phylum Pseudomonadota; class Gammaproteobacteria; order Enterobacterales; family Enterobacteriaceae; genus Kosakonia; species Kosakonia radicincitans. Next base: position 13,066 of record NZ_CP018017.1, on the reverse strand, counting down.
CCACCTCGATACATTTGCTACCGATACAACCGAAAGCCAGCTGATGGCCCGCTTTGAAAACCAGAATGCCGGGCCGTGGTATAGCCATGCGTTTACCATCGCGTTCAGTGTTGAATACCCGGCGAAGAGTAGCGATGACATTCCACCAGCGGAATTACACCGTGCATTGATGAAGCGGGCCAGAGAGTTTACCGGTGATCTGGATGCGCTGGTGGAAGCCTGCGGGGCATCTTATGACAGTTATCAGATGGGGTAACTCCTGCTGGAAATGACCGCATTCTGCTGGCGTTTTCAATGAGATATCGCCAGCCGCTTTGGTAGAGTTTTCCAGATAGCAAGCGAACATCATAGCCAGTGGCAAGAGGTAAACCTATATGAATTCTGTCTGTCTTGATTACGAGAAAGTGGATTTTCTGGCGAATCTCCTGATCCCCACCCTCGCCAGACACCCCATCAGTAACAGTTTCCCGGAGCGCGGCCTCGCACTTAAGGAAAAGCACCCTGAGCTGGTGGGCTGGCCCGAGCGCAAACTGGGTGAAGTGGAAAATTACCAGAATGCACTGTCCAGACAGCTACCGAGCCTGAACAGCATGTCCTTGCCGGAGTTTATCGACTTCATTCTCACCCCGCATGTCGCGGAGTATGTTCTTGAGCAGGTTGGCACTCCGCTTGCTGAAGAAACCATGCAGCTGTTTATGGCGAAAGTGAAGGCATAACGCGGTTTTCAGCCCCATATACTCCAGATCATAACCGGCCTTAATGGTCGGTTTTTTTTGTGAATTTTCTGCCCCGAAAGCCTTCGTCACCTGCGGGGAGCGTGGTTAACTGGTTATGTAAACAAAACGAACAACACACATAACTACAGGGGTCTACCATGTTAAATCCAGCTATCTGCGCCATGTTCATGTTTCAGGGCTTCCAGCATGAAGTCTCCCGTCTGACCGCATTATCAGTGGCTAATCCTATCCCCCTCACCTTCAACTGTGACAGCGTACAGACAATGATCTGTGAAACGCTGGCTGGTGGCGAAATTGAATGTGCTCACTGGATGTTGGATGCCGCAGAGCAGATCTGTAAAGCCTGCGAACCTGCGTATCAGGCATCTGAAGAACCGGGAGTCTGGTACTACGACATTGCTGAACGTCTGGGCGCTGAAGTGGCCTGCCGTTGCGTAAAAGGTGATATCAGCACTGACCAATTGGTCGCTGTTGCAGTTAACCTCACTGAGTCATGGAACACGCTGAGCGAAGACAGCAATCAGGAGCCTGATTGCGGATCATATGAAAATACCGTCAGGACGTTGGTAGAACGTGCTGATACAGCAGAAGCGGCTTGCGTAGAAGCAGTCAGAATCCTTGATGGTGGTGAGCGGCAGGCGTTATCAAAGGCGATAGCAATTCTTCGCCCTGTGGCCGCAACGTTGCAGTAGATAGTGGCAGAACACCAATACACACAACACTCACTACAGGAAAATGACCATGAAACTCACCGTATCGACTCGCCCGGTAAGAATTGAAGGGAATTATGTCTCTGTCGTCTTTAATCGTTCCCATAACTCCATGCCGGAAACAGCAGAGGTTAAAAATGCCGATCAGGCGCGGGCATTCATCAACGATTACATCGCCCGTAATATCAACGAAACGCCGATGCATCTGGTGCTGACAAAAGAGGGCCGGGCATTTGGCGGGTTCGACGCGCTGAATAGTAGCCTTCCGCCCGCGATTGAATCATCAACCCGTTTGTAATGACTGACTGGTGGCGCTCAGTGAGGAGCGTCACCCGGCATCACGGAGGGAGTTGCAAGAGTTCTGATTAGCCTTTCCTGACCCACGCCCAAAGCATCGCACCCGCCAACACCGTCAGCATCAGAGCAAACACGGAACCAACCAGACTCGCATCGCCATTCTTGCCGGAGTAACCGCAGGTTTGAGATGCGTCACCAACTGCCTGACAAATTGAATCGGGATCAAGTCCCCAGTAGACAAAGGCGAACAAGGCAATTACAGAGATAAACGCTTTAGCGACTTTCGCTTTCTGAATCATCAGAGACACCTCAGTTCGTCAATGCCGGGGAGTTGCCTGTGTGTTATTTCAGGCGGGAATCAAACCGGAACGGAATTTTCTTAACCGTAGCCATCAGGTCAAAGAGTTCAGGGTGTGCCGGATTCAGCAAGTAGTTAAATTCAACCGGAGACAACGCACTTGGAATACGCAGCGCGATAGAAGAACCGCTTTCAGCCCAGTTATCACCGTAGAGCGCCAGCTCAGCAGGAGCATCCTCACTCGCCCAGTTATCAGGGAGACGGCTCATGTCGAAGGTCTGGATCTGATCATCCGGTACATCAAGACTCAGCAGTGTAAAGTCGTCCAGTAACTGCGGCGCGTGAATGTGTACCAGCGTTTCAAGCATGGTAAGGCTGGCCGTTTCAGACAGGTAGACCATTGCAGTGCCTACGCTGTTCCAGCGGCCCCCCGCTTCTTTCGCACCCAGACCAGACCACGCAGTCATCAGATAACGGGTCTTGGTCAGTCGGTAAAGGATCACGAGTATACCCCGTGCTCAATACGCGTAATCAGGCGCATCACTTCAAGCGCACCTGTCTCAGAAGAAACAAGCTCTGCCGGTGATTTCCAGCTCAGACCACGGTTCGCTTCGTTCAGCCATTTGTGCGCCGCTTCTTTGTCACCTTCAAACAGCTCTACAGCGCGTTCAATTACGCGGATAATGCGCACCAGACGTTCGCTCTGATCGGCAGTGAAACGGTCTTTGATGCTACGATTAAACGTCGTATTAGGTATACCCGACATTTTGCGCAGCTCAGACGGCGTGATGTTAGCCCATTCAGAAATGTGCTTAGCTACTGTGCCATCGAGACCGTGATTGATTTTATCCATCAGCGCGATACCGTCATTATCCAGCCCAGCAACCTGCCATAAGCAGTGCTGATTCGTTTTGGTAACGTCTGGAGAAAAAACTTTCATCGTCATAACTAGCCCTCCCATTTGGTAATTCAATTATACCATATGGAACACTAACGGCAATCTTTTAACCATCAGACAACCTCAGCGCCCTTCGTCACCAGCCCCACCTGCCAGATAATAGGTCAATAACGACAAAACTATGACAGGGGGCATCATGCCGAATCTCTTACGTTATGACCAACTGGACTCCTCACGTCAGCCAGCAGCGCGGGCATCAGCCGCTAGTGGCGAATTATGGTGTGCCCGCAACAACGTAAAAAAGCAGGCGGCAGCGTCAAAGGCCGCAATTCACCAGGCAATCAATGATCAGCACCGCATTACCCGGCTGCGAAACACCTTTTCGCTCGCGAAGGATATGCGTGAAAAGCCGGTCGTCTGGATTGAAAAGCGCATCCTCGAAAATCTGTGCATGTTCAATGAGCAGGGCGATATGTACCTGTTCACGCAGCAGAACTTTGTCAGCAAACTCTGAACCTCCGGCCCGGCTCGTCGGGCCATTAAAAGGAAACCGATATGACAGACTTCATTGATAAACTGGCAGCGAATGGTGTGGCCTTTACCCTTCAGGACGGACGAATCATCGTTGAAGGCGATCTTCGTGTCGGGTTTACGCTTGAGCCAGAAGATCCGGCAATTCCCTGCGACTATATTCCCGCGAATCTGACCGTGACGAACACCCTGACCATTCTGTCGGGCATTCATAGCATCCCTGCCGGGCTGGTGGCCCGCAATCTGTTTATCAGCTACTCTGAGCTGGAATCTCTCCCTGACAACCTGACCATTACCGGTACGCTCATGGCGAATTCTTCACGTCTTAAGTATCTGCCGGAAAATCTGACGGTGGGCCGCGTTCTGGACATCATGTGTACTGATATCGCCTATCTGCCGGATACGCTGAAAGTAGCTGGCAGTATGATGCTGTCAAACACCCGTATTACCACTTTGCCGGATAACCTGCATCTTGAAGAAAATCTGGCCCTCGAAGCCATGCCGTTGCAAGCGTTGCCAAAAAACCTGAAAGTGGGCCACAGCCTGTATCTGGATGCTGTGGCTCTGAAGCGGATCCCTGAGTGTATATCGTGCCCCGTGATTAACCTGGTTAACCCTGGTAATTTTGAAAATGTCGCGTCAGTCACCGGTATCGGCGGAAAGCCTAACCGCCATGTCTATGCGCTACGTACAGCGCTTGGCGTTCGCGTATGCATGTACGATTTGTCTGTAGACCCGGAAATATTTGGTCTGCTGGTACGTGGCATCTATGATGAACCCACGGCTGAACTACTTGATAAGGCCGCACAACAATGTATTCAGCGTCTGGAGGATATGTATGCTTCTGAAAACGCAGTTCGGCACTGACTCGGGTATGATTTATACCCGGAAGGTGTATCTGCATTACACCGACACTGACGGGCATTCACGCAGCAAGCTGATAAAAGGTTACTACTACCCGGGCGAAGTCCCGGTTGAGTCGTTTTCAGAGCGGGCACTTGCTCCTGGTATGCGCCAGCTGTTGAGTTGCCGCTGCGGCGCAATAAACTGGGTCGCAACTGGTGGTATCAACGAATACCAATGCGACTGCTGCGCAAAGGAAATAACCGTTTACTGACGGTCTGCACGGGGATACCGTTCGACCGGCATACCCATGACAATAAGAGCAGGTGCTAAATGACAAAAGAAGAATCACAATTTTATGCTGGTGCAATCTGGGCCGCATCGACCATTTACCGGATGCATTCTGACTCGGTGGTAGCGAAAGATTTTCTCCGTGAAATTAACGATCTGGATGTGGCAGCAAAATGTGGTGCTGAGTACGACGTTCTCCCATTACGCCTGTTTGTTTTGCGCGATTTACCATTGGGCCACGATGCGGATTATGAAGCCATCAGCTTCGGGCCGGTAGACCGTCACGGCAATATCATCTGCGATCACTCTCAGACTTCGGTCACCGATATCTCCGGCCAGCGAGCGTATGGGGTTTATGCCCGCCGTGCGGGTGAGTCGAATCTGACGCTCATCGACAATCTTGATGATGAAGAAGAAGCCGAACCACTGGCGAAGGTGCTGGCTGAACAGCTCCAGCAAATCAAAGAAGGTCGCTACGATATTTAAGCGTTAGACCACGTACTGCTGGTGGCAATACACTGGCGATTAAGGGGGTTAAGTGACTTAAATGATCCACTGACCTGTCTGTGTAAAGCCTGTTTATCCCAAAGCCGTCTGGTTCACCAGGCGGTTTTTTTATGCCCGGAATAGCAAGCACAACACAAAACGAAACCGATATTATCTTTCTGAAAATACAGGGCTTTTTATGCCCTGGTTTTCTTCGTCACCTGAGTCACTCACCAGATACTGGATACAGAAGCCACAACATGTAACCCGTTATCAGGAGCGACCCATGAAAGCACAAGCTGTTCGTAATCACTCTTTTGGCTCACTGAAGCTCAGCGCAAGCAATGCGGCAGCAGCCGCGCTGGCGCACCCGGTAACCCATTTCTTCATGCTGTTCGCCATCGTGATGTACCTGGTCTATGGCGGTGTAGTACTCGGCATTAAGCCGTAGCATTCCCTGTGGCCGGTCGCCCAACCGGCTTTGCCTCCAACCCTTCTGGAGGTAGTTGTTAACTTCCCCGGTAAACCGGGGATTTTTTTACCCGTAGTTCCAGCGTTCGCCACTGGAGCTAAAACCCACCAGAGCGAATTCCGTAACATAAGCGCTTCTTCTACGTCCGATCAGTACCTTACCCTATGAGCAACCCGTCACACTCTGCTAGCCTTCCTCCCGGAATGAACGACACTCTGATGTCCCTATATATCGAACCGGATATGCCTGGTATCGATGATCTCGTTATAACAATTATTCGGCTTCGGCGTGAGGGCTGGACAGCATCTGAACTGACTTTCCGTATACTTTCGTCAGTTGCATATCAGGTGATTCCTCCAGAGGCGTTTACCGACCCTAAGCATCACCTCCTGAAAGAGTATGTCAGTTTGTCCCGTGAGTTCGGCCTAGTAAGCGGGGCAAGACATAATGCTCACCTCCGTGGTGTCATTCGCAGAGGGATAATGTCGGGAATAGATAGAGCAGAGGTAATACGCCGCGTTCTTTTCTCCCCGCACTATTCAGAACATGAGGAAGATAACCAATCTGATTCGTTCCCTCGTTCGTCGTAACAACCGGGTGGCATTAACGCTTTTTCCCCGAATGTTCCGGTACAAAGCCTTTGGCGTGGTTGAAACAGGATCTGGTTATCCGCGACGGCCTGAACATCAGGAATCCAAAGTTTGTCTACTGGCAGGATATCTCAGAGTCCAGGAAGAAATTCGTGCTTCTCAGGCCCGTCTGGCTTTACTAAATACTGAAATCGAAAAGGAGAATGCTCAGGAGTACGCACGTAACAAAATTCCGGCATCACGGTTGGCTCACTTCAGGCTCTGGTTCACTCGCCGATTTGGTAATGACACATCCCGTTTGATTGAGTCCGTGGACACCTACTGCGAGGAGCAGAATCCAGTAATGGATGAGCAACCGGCTGTATTGCCATTACCACGCGGTCACCTCCCCCATGCAGATATCCGTATGCGCTCCCCGAGCTTCCGCCGAGAGGTTAGCGTTCGCGATGTGCATGTCCAGTCTCAGTTCCGTGAGTTGGTGGATAAGAATTTCGGAAGCCTGTGCGCGGTATCGGGCAAACACCTCAACGGTGTGCTGGAGGCAGCACATATTGAACCAACATCCGTAGCAGGCTGCTATAACGCCAGTAACGGCATTTTGCTATCACCAACATTCCACAGGCTGTTTGACACAAACATGATGGGTATTGATCCTGATACACTACAGATTCACTTCGCCAGCGGTATAGAGTTCCCTGAGTATGAAGGGGTCTGTATAAAACCGTTGTTCTACAATCTGGATAAAAACAGGCTCGGGGCAAGATGGCTTGAATTTAAAGTGAAATCACCTGCGGAGTAAGCCCTCTCCCCTCTTCCATCTCCCTGCCCTATCCAATCTATTTATTGGAAAGGCATAGCAGCATGGAGATAAGTAGCACACAAGTAACTCACCGATAATTCACATAAAAACCATATCAAAACAAATCAATCAGTTTATCGCATTTCCTAGCGCACTTTTAATTCACATTTTATGGACTTTTAATCCAATCCTCTCCTGTTCACTTTGAATTTAAGTGATATCAGTGAATGATAAGGTACGAATAATTCACTAAATAACAACTATGTAAATTCAACAGCATAAAAACCAGAGCGCTATCTTCGGACTGGTTCCAGTAATTGATGGTTTGAGTCCGGCCCGCATGTCATACTGATTTATATCTTTCGTGTAGCCCTGCGGTAGGCACGATTTCATCCCAATACATCCAGTGGCATGTGACTATATGATCGACCAAGCAGAGTTAATGAAGAGTGTTTTAGCGGTTCTGCAAGCCAGAAACGTGTCATTATCAGAGAGCCCTACGCGAATTCTGATGATGCTTCCAACACGGTTACGCGTGAATGTCACTGTAATCGATGCTCAAAATGAACCGTTAACCGCGACACTGATGCTGGATCAGGAAGGTCAAGTGACCTGTAAGCTGGCAACAGACCCCGCTGATACCGTCGTTGATATCAGTCGATATAGAGTATGATTTAAATCTTCGCGTTCCAGCCAGCCGTTCCCAGCTTCGTTGTAGAATATTGCAATAAGCCAATCCCCAGCCAGCCCTGTAATGTAACCGAAGAAAATCGTGCGCAATGCGCACGTAAAAATGTCTGCCCGCCACGCGGGCAATCGCCGTCCAAAAGCTTCGCTCTCAAGCGAAGCAGGCACGGCATGTAAATTCGAATAGAGCCCTCACGGGGCGATTAGGCGAATTCGCGGCCCGCTAGGGCAAAGTCTCAAAGCGTATGGGGGTTAACACCCCCAAAACGCTGTGGAGACTGTTGTGGCTTTTCGGAACTACGATCCCGAAGTACTGACTAAGGGTTGCGGCTGCCACCAGCCCGGCTATCAGGCGACCCAACAATTATTTCTCCGTATCACTTCGTCACCTGCTCAAGGTGATTGAAAATAGAATCACAATTAGAAAGCGGGGAACACACAATGAACACTCAGACAAGAATCAAATTGAAAGGCCTCAAAATCTATACTGGCATGAGCCAGGAAACAGTCTGCTTTAACGCTACTGTCCTCTTCGACGGGCTGAGCATAGGTACAGCTGATAATGATGGGCATGGTGGCGAAACTCGCGTACTGTTCGAACCAGGAAAAAAAGAGCTGTTCCGCCAGGCCGAATCATATGCGAAGGGTCTTCTGCCAATCTGCCTTGGCGAACACAATGGCAAGCCATTTCTCATAGACTCAAACCTGATTGAAGTAATCGACCAGCTTGTCAGTGACGAGGAGCGTAACCGGAAAACTAAATCAAGTTTCAAGAAGGTTTACCGCAAGAAAATCTGCGTCTTACGCGAAGGTAGACTTTGGACAGTGGGCTACAAAAGCCAGGCTCAATACGCTTCATACATCGCACAAATCAAAAAAGAACATGGCCCTGATATCGTTATCCTGGACGATTTGGAACATGATGAAGCTTTCGAGCTGTACAGTAAGCACTTATACGCCTGACCATCAAGCGTGGTAGAATTGGATAATTCTAGCGCAGAGGATCACTATGAAAGTTAAAGAGCTTATCGCCCAGCTTCAGCTACACGACCCTGATGCTGTTGTCGTAATTGCCGGATTTGAAACCCAGAGTACTGGACTGGTTGCCGAGGCCGATACTATTAAAGAATGCGTGACAGTTCCTGTCCAAGCGGACAGCATGACGGGTGACCGTTCGTTGGCAAAGGAGGGTTCACCTTCTGTCTGGTTGGGATGGGGGAATGATTACCGCACGGAGTTCTTCGTTAGTGCCATCAACGACCCGGACGAATTAGCCTAACTATATCGAATACCCAAGAGCCTCTACTTCAGAGGCTTTTTTATTTGATGGGTCTTACGGGAAACCTTGTCATTCATTTACCAATAGTTGCAGGGCGTATCCTCCAGCGCTAAGTCACTTAACCCCCTTAATCGCCAGCCAGCATCTCCGGGTTCTGCCCGACCCGTGGATTACTTAACACCCTTAATCGCCAGTCAGCCTCTCCGGGTTCTGCCCGTACCGTGGGTCACTTAACCCCCTTAATCGCCAGCCAGCCTCTCCGGTTTCTGCCCGTACAGTGGGTCACTTAACCCCCTTAATCGCCAGCCAGCCTCTCCGGTTTCTGCCCGTACCGTGGGTCACTTAACCCCCTTAATCGCCAGCCAGCATCTCCGGGTTCTGCCCGACCCGTGGGTTACTTAACCCCCTTAATCGCCAGTCAGTCTCTCCGGGTTCTGCCCGCCCCGTGGATTACTTAACCCCCTTAATCGCCAGAAGAGAAAGATGATGTGTCATTGAACTGCATTTCGAGATCGCAAAATGAAGAAAAAACAAAATAGAATGTTAGCGTCTCAATCTGATTGCCGTTACAATTATACGCATAGAGCGTCATTTTACGCATTATACGTAAAGTATACGCATATGCGTTTAAATTCATAATTCAGGTTTGAGGGTATGACGAGAATGAATCTAATAGATAAAATTGCCCTTGTCGGGCAACGCATGAAGTCCGAACAAATTTCATTGAAAGAATCGTTACTGGCTTCTTCCCGGGTATCTGTATCAGATGACAGTGTGGAGGGGGTAGATCGCCTTATCTATAACCACTGCCTGAATAAAAAAAATCTCTCCGACTTCTTTGGAAAATCTCGAGTTACCTTCAATAAAATTCTCGCTGATCTCGAAGAAAAAAGGCTGGTGGGTCAACCTATTTATCAGAACAAAAACCACCTTTATACCCGCTGGGATGTCCAGAATATTATGGATGCCCTGGGTTATCCGCGCTATAGAGATTACTACCAGAGCCGAACAATCATTGTTCAGAATCATAAAGGTGGGACAGGAAAAAGCACGACCTCAGTGGCTCTGGCTGTAGCAGCAGCACTTGATCTCCAGTTGAATGCCAGAGTTTTAGTAATTGAATGGGATCCGCAAGGCTCTATTGGTAGCGGTATGATTCAAAGCGTATCTGAAGACGACGTATTCCTGACTGCAATCGACGCAATCCTGGGCGTGTATGAAGAAGGTTCTGAATATAAAAAATACCTCGACATGGGTTACTCTGAGGCTGAAATCATTGAGAATATGCCGTTCTCAACCCATCTGCCAAATCTTGATGTAATTACTGCGTTCCCAACCGATGCGAGATTCAAAGATAAATACTGGCAGTGCAGTAAAGAAGAGCGCACTCAGTTGTTGCTACGATTCAAAGAAGTGATAATGCCAGTCCTGAAAGCTAAGTATGACCTTATTATCTTCGATACCCCTCCAGAAGACTCGCCAATTATCTGGGCCGCTGATGAGGCCGCTGACGGTATTCTTGTCGCAGTTTCTCCGCGAGAATACGACTATGCATCCACAACTGATTTTATGCTGACGATCAGTGAGCGATTCCGTCAGTCTCCCAATAAAGGTGAAAATATTAAATGGTTTAAAGTACTGGCCGTTAACGTCGATGATAAAAGCCCATACGAAAAAATAGTCCTCGATAAGTTAATTCGAACCGTTCAAGACCTGTTTATGGCAACCAATATCAAAAACTCTGAAGCATTCAAAGCAGCTGCGTCACGGGGTAGGTCGGTTCTCGATATTAAGAAATCTGAAGAGTTATGTTCACCAAAGCAGCTGGATATTGCCGAAGAATCCGTAATGTCCGTATATCAACAGTTTATTAATGAGATAAAGAGTTTTTCAGCGAAGGAAGGAGTTAACGCATGAGTGATGAACAGCATATCGGAAACGATAAATCGCGTTATCTAAATACGCCAAAGCGAACCGATGTAGGCCACCGTTCCGGGTTAGCTAACCTTAAGAGTCCCCCTCGCATTAAGAAACTCTTTACCCTTCATAACGGGCGAAAACTTGAAGCTGAGCACGTCACTGTAGCAGCTGAAAATGTCGCTACTGAGACCGCCGTTCACCCAATGAACCCGCGAAATCAGGAAGCGCTTACCACAAACGCAGTACGAGATATCCTGCAACAAATTGAGTCAAGGGGTGTTGATACTGAAGGTGTTGCCGTTAAACGTGATGGCGTGTACCTGCTTATTGAAGGTAGCCGCAGACGTTTTTGCTGTATTGCGGCTCAAAAAGATCTGCCTTTATGGGTGCTACCAGATGATCTATCAGCTGAGGACATCAAGGCGATTATTACCGCTGCACAAACATCACGCCGATTCTCATACCGAGAGGTTGGGCTTCAGTATCTGGAACTAATGCAGGAAAAAGGATTCACCAAAAATGAAGAGCTTGCCCTCTTTCTTGGCATAAGCCATGTGTCAGTCTTTAAACGTATTCAGGCGGCGCGTATTGACGGTTCGTTGATAGCTCTGTTCCCGGATTATGAAGGTATACCAAACTCCTTCTACAGCCGGTTGTCCAAACTTCAGAAATACGTAGAGAGCAACCTTTTCATTCTTGCAGATGTAGTTGATAGGGTGAAAGAAGAAATTGCTAATCTGGACATCAGTGACATCCCGGAAGCGCAGAAAATTGTCATGGCGCAGATCACAAAGGCGGTTGAATTACTCGATCAAAAGCCACCTGCAAAAAGTTGGGAAACCCGTGATCTGGCTAATTTTGCTAATAAGGACAAATACGCCCGTATCAGCAAAAATGCATCGGGCCGTAAAGTTCGCTTTGAATTTAACCGAATGAGTACCGAGCTCATGGCAGAAATTGAAGCATTTATTACGGATAAACTGAGTAGCGAAAAATAACAATTCGCCATTGCTTGATTATCGAAACTGCACCTCCTGGTGCAGTTTTTTTTTGGCCGCAAACCTATTCGTCAGGAGGAGACACCGGTTGATAATAGGAAAAAAACAGCTCATGAGGTGGCTATGCTTTCGGAAAAAATTGTAACCCTGTTTTCAAATGACGCATTAAAGCGTTTCACGATTCTTGAGGCTTACGCCGAGCTAAAACGTCAGGGTACTTTTAGCGTTTTCCTTTCGTTCATCGATCCTCGTACTGATTGTCTCGTAGAGGGTAACTTTCAATTCTACCCGAACCCCGTTAAGACCTACTCAAACATGGGAGTATGCTATCTCACTGAACATCTTGGGCTAACGTTAAAAATCCCAAGCTCTATGGAATGGTGGGCTACACATGAAAAGTCAACATTTCATAACCAAGACATCACCTATCTGAAGGAGGGTGAATACGTAAAGGCAACCATTAAACTGGAAATAGGCTCGCGGATCAGAGTTCCTAATGCGTTCGAAGTTGCCCCTTCCATGTGAACTTAAGGCATATCAAAGTAAATTACTGACGAGGACGGCTATGGCACTCACGATAAAAACAGAAACACTAAAAGCTACCACAAGCCCAACATTTGAGGCTTTACGTAATCGTTATAGCCACCGTAGTTCTGACGATGAGATTGCCGTCGATCCGCTATGTTTATCTCGGGATGATCTGAATGAACTTTTACAGGCATGTCGTGGTGATGGAGAGTCAAAAAATCGACGAGCTCTTGAATCGATCATCACTGCACTGGAAGGTGATTTCGATAAGCCTGTGAGCAGTTTTCCGGCATTCGGTCGTGTGTTACTACAGTATCTGAAGTCAAATCGAATTGATGGCTGGATATACCGACGCGGTCATGACGGCAACCTGTACCCCGGTCTTGTTACAGCAATAAAAGAAGTAAAATCAGAAAAAAACTCTGACCGTCCCCCATCACTATTGTTACAAATCAGCTGGTATGGGTTCGGCGAATATTCGCACTCCAAAAAGGTTTACGGAACCCAGCTTACCGCCCTGAATTTCGAGCCTAATGAGGTGGCGCGGCGCAGTGTCGCTAAGACACTGGCCGACCGTGATATCTACCATGAAACGCATGAGCTGAAACAAGAGTACCTGGAACAACTAACGCGGTTTAAGGAAGTGGTCGACGGGCAATTTGGCAATCAGTTTAAAGCAACCGGCAGGGCTGTCAGAATGGA